>DATLWV010000023.1:0-57390 GCA_035576145.1 Terriglobia bacterium | reverse complement strand
TGAAGGGCGGCGCTACTCGCGCCGGAACTTCTGACGGACTACATTAGGACTTGGCCTGCGTGACCGCTCCTTCTGCGGCGGAAGAGACCAGCGCGGCGTACTTGGCAAAAACACCCGACTTGTAACGCGGCTCCGGCTTCTTCCAGCTTTCCAGGCGCTTGGCGATTTCTTCGTCGGAGAGTTCCACGTCCAGTCTTCGCGCTTTGACGTCGAACACCACGATGTCGCCGTCTTTCAAGGCGGCAATCGGGCCGCGCCGCGCGGCTTCAGGCGCCACGTGCCCCACCATCAACCCGCGGGTCGCACCGCTGAAGCGGCCGTCGGTCAACAGGGCAACGGATTCTCCCAGGCCTTCACCGACAAGCGCCGCCGTCACCCCCAGCATCTCGCGCATGCCGGGCCCGCCGCTCGGTCCCTCGTAGCGAATCACCACCACTTCACCCGCCTTGATGCTCTTGCTGGTGACGGCCTTCATGGATTCTTCTTCGCTGTTGAAAACGCGCACCGGGCCACGGTGCTTGAGCGGTTCGTGGCCGGAGATTTTCACCACGCAACCATCCGGTGCCAGGTTGCCCTTCAGGATCACCAGGCCCCCGGTTGCTTTCTTGGCATTGGCGACGGACCGGACAACTTCCTGTCCGGGCGTTTCCTTCACGGCGCGAGCCTCCTCCCCGATCGTCTTTCCGGTGGGAGTCAGTTGGTCCTCGTGCAGCAACCCCGGCTTGCCCTCGATCAGTTTCTTTGCAATCACCGGAATCCCGCCGGCCTTGTAAACATCCACAGCCACGTACTTGCCTGCGGGTTTCAGGTCGGCGATCAACGGAGTTCGGACGCTGACGGCGTCAAAGTCGTCGATCGAGAGCGCGACGCCCGCTTCGCGCGCCATAGCCAGCAGGTGCAGCACCGAGTTGGTTGACCCGCCTGTTGCGGCAACGCTCATGATGGCATTTTCAAAGGCTTTGCGCGTGAGCACGTCACGGGGACGGACGCCGCGCCTGAAGATGTCCATCACCAGTTGGCCCGCCTTGAAGGCTGCTTCATCTTTGGCGGGGTCCATGGCCGGAATGCCGTTCAGGCCCATGGGCGAAAGGCCAATGAATTCCATCACCGTTGACATGGTGTTGGCAGTGAACTGGCCCCCGCAGGCCCCCGCTGCGGGGCAGGCCGCGTTTTCCAGTTCCCGCAGGTCCGCGTCGGACATTTTCCCGGCCGCATTTGCGCCGATTGCCTCATAAACGTCCTGGATGGTGACGTCGTGGCTCTGGAAATGGCCCGCGGCGATGGAGCCTCCGTAGAGGAGCACGCTGGGGACGTTCAGACGCAGCAGCGCCATGGCGCCCGCGGGAATCGTCTTGTCACAGCCCACCAGCGCGAACATAGCGTCAAACATGTGGCCACGGCCCACCAGTTCAATTGAATCAGCGATTACCTCGCGACTGATCAGCGATGCCTTCATGCCCTCGGTGCCCATGGTGACACCGTCGGAAATGGCGATGGTGTTGAACTCCATCGGAGTACCGCCCGCCGCGCGGATGCCTTCCTTCACCTTGGCGGCCAGCCGCCGCAGGTGATAGTTGCAGGGCATGGTTTCAATCCAGGTGTTGGCCACGCCCACGATGGGCCGGGCGAGGTCCTCGTCGGTAAAGCCGATGGCCTTCAGCATGGAGCGCGCGCCGGCGCGGTCGCGCCCTTCCAGGATGACTCGGCTGGGTAATTGAGGATCGACTGGCATGGGGCCTCCAGAAAGTAGAGTTAATTCGATGCTGAATTAGTGATGATGGCAGATTCCATTTTGAAGAGCAAGCATCTGCCGGGATTCGAGAGTTGGGGTATGATGGGCGGGCGCAGCAAATCCAGGCAAAGGACATAGCACCCGTGAACCCGAAAAAAACAACGAACTCAGGCAAATGCCAGATTGACCGCAGAGGTTTTTTGAAGCTTGGCGTTGCCGGCGGGGCAGCCACGATGACGGCGCCATTTTCAGCCTGCAAGCCGGAAGCACCCGCTCCAGCAGAACAGGGCGTCCGCCCGTTCGAGCTGGACGAGACGACCATCACGGCCCTGCAGGATGCGATGAAGTCCGGCAGACTGACGGCACACTCCATCACGGAAAAGTATCTCACGCGCATCGAGGAACTCGACCGCCGTGGACCGGCGCTCCATTCCGTGATTGAGGTCAACCCGGATGCGCTGGCCATCGCCCGCGAGCTTGACCGCGAGCGCAAGGCCAAAGGTCCGCGAGGACCGCTGCATGGTATTCCCGTTCTGATAAAGGACAATATCGGAACGAGGGACCGCATGACCACGACGGCCGGTTCCTATGCGCTGGAGGGTTCGATTCCGCCGCATGATTCGTTTGTGGCGGCGCAGCTTCGCAAGGCCGGAGCCATCCTTCTGGGCAAGGCCAATCTGAGCGAATGGGCCAATTTCCGGTCCGGCCATTCCACCAGTGGCTGGAGTGGGCGCGGCGGGCAGGCACGCAACCCGTATGCGCTGGACCGTAATCCCTGCGGATCGAGTTCCGGCTCTGGAGTGGCTGTCTCCGCTAACCTGTGTCCGGTGGCGCTGGGGACGGAAACCGACGGGTCTATTGTGTGCCCGTCATCCACCAACGGCATTGTGGGCATCAAGCCCACGGTGGGACTGGCCAGCCGCAGCGGAGTGATTCCCATTTCGCACACGCAGGACACCGCCGGTCCCATGGCGCGCACCGTGGCCGACGCAGCCACCGTGCTGGGCGCCATGACGGGCATCGACCCGCGCGACCCGGTGACGCTTGCGAGCCGTGGCAGGACGCAGACGGACTACACAAAGTTTCTGGACGCGAGCGGCCTTAAGGGCGCACGTATCGGTGTGGTGCGGCAACTGTTTGGCTACAGCGACTTTGTCGATAAGCTGGCCGACGATGCAATCGCCGCTATGAAAGACCAGGGAGCGGTGATTGTTGACCCTGCGGAAATCGAGACATTTAAGGAAATGGGTAACGGGGAATTTGATGTGCTGCTCTACGAATTCAAGGCGGACCTGAATGCTTATCTGGCGGCACTTGGGCCGAAAGCTCCGGTGCATTCGCTGAAAGAAATTATTGCTTTCAACGAAAAGCACGCACGCGAAGAGATGCCTTATTTCGGCCAGGACACTTTTATCAAAGCCGAGGCCAAAGGGCCGCTCTCGAGCCCGGAATACCAGAAGGCGCTCGCGAAATGCCGCACGCTCTCCGGCGAGAAGGGCATCGACGCTGCCATGGAGAAGTACAAGCTTGATGCACTGGTGGCTCCTACAGGGGCGCCGGCTTGGACCACGGACTCGGTGAACGGCGATCACGACACCGGTGGAAGTTCCGGCCCGGCCGCCATCGCCGGCTATCCCCACGTGTCCGTGCCCGCTGGTTACGTTTTCGGGCTGCCCGTCGGCATCTCGTTCTTCGGCCGCGCCTGGAGCGAGCCCACTCTGATCAAACTGGCTTATGCCTATGAGCAGGCCACGAAGGCCCGCAAGAAGCCAAAGTTTCTGCCAACGGCGGATTTGAGGGTGTAGCTGGTGGCGCGCGGCAGTGCGGCTGACCGCTGGGCACAGTGGCCAAGTGGCCAAGGCGCAAACCCCTTTCCGCAACTGCCCGCAAGACGGTAGAGGCAATGGACATCGGGACTCAAGTGATGTATATTCTTTGTAGATACCTATGAAAGCAGGAAGCGAAACACAACTCGGAAAGTGGGGTCACAGCCTGGCGGTGAGAATCCCGAAGACGGTGGCGGAGAGTGCCCGCCTTGCGGAAGGCGACCGGCTTACAGTGAGTCTGGGCCGCGACGGAGCTATTGTGATCAAACCCGCCCGCCGCAGGCACACCCTCGGTGAACTGGTGGGCAGGATCACCGCCAGGAACCGCCATGGTGAAACCGAATGGGGCGGCCCGATCGGGAAAGAGACGTGGTAGCCCGTGGCTACGTTCCTGATGCCGGCGACCTTGTCTGGCTGACCTTCGATTCGCAAGCAGGGCGCGAACAGGCAGGGCGCCGCCCGGCGCTTGTGCTCTCGCCGCGGCTTTACAACGAAAGGAGCGGCCTGGCGCTGGTCTGCCCGGTTACCAGCCGCGTTAAAGGCTACCCCTTTGAAGTTGCGTTGCCGGACGAGATGAGGTTTGGGGGAGTGATACTTGCCGACCATCTGAAGAGCGTGGATTGGAAAGAGCGGCACGCTGAAGCTGCCGGCCACGTTCCCCAGGAAGTCCTCGATGAAGTTCTCAGCCGCCTGGCTCCATTGCTGGGCTTTTAGTTTGGCAGTGTTCCAAGACGTGAAGTTCGGTTGAATTGCATTTTCATTCCTCGTTGTGTGTCCGTGCGGCTTCCCAGGCGAGCATGGCGCGTTTTCTGCTGACGCCGCCGTGATAGTTGCCAACCGCGCCTACTTTTCTGATGACGCGGTGGCAGGGAATGATGAAGGCAATGGGGTTTTGTCCGACCGCGCTTCCCACCGCGCGTGAAGCCTTCGGATTGCCCACGCGCGCGGCCAGATCTTCATAAGGGACCACAGCCCCCGGAGGAATTTCCAGCAGCGCCTGCCACACTTTAATCTGAAAATTGGTTCCACGCAGATCAATGGGAAGTTTTTCCGGTCGGCTGTTGCGCCGGAAAATTTTATCCAGATATCGGCCGGTGGTTTCAGCATCTTCCACAAAGCCTGCACCGGGCCAACGGTGCCGCACTTCACCAAGAACAGCTTTGCGGCTGCCTGTGACAAAGTACATGGCGCAGATTCCGCGATCGGTCACAGCCAGCAGGCATTCGCCGAATGGGCTGGGGTGGAAGCCGTAACTGATGCGTAGCCCCTCGCCGCGCTTTTTGAATTCACCGGGCGTGACGGCCTCAACGCTGACGAAAAGGTCGTGCAGCCGGCTGGGGCTCGAAAGACCCGCGGCGTAGGCGGCATCGAGAACGTTTCCGGACTGGTCGAGAGCGTGCTTTGCGTAGTCGAGCATCAGGAACTGCAGAAAGCGCTTGGGGCTGATGCCCGCCCAGCGCCGGAAGAGCCGCTGAAAGTGGAACGGGCTGAGGTTGACGCTTTTCGCTACCTCACTGAGATCTGGCTGTTCCGGAAAACGCTCGTCAAGATAATGGATCGCCTTTTCAATCCGCGAGTAATCGTCTTGCATTGTATGCATCTCCTTATTCTCCATGGAGACCATCTTGCGGCGGATCTGTCGGAGAGGCAATCCGATTCTTGCGGTGAAGAAGCGGGTTCTTGAATTCACCTTAAACCCCGATAAATCGGGGGATGCGCTATCCGGTAAACATCTCTACAGCGGCAGTGAGACAGGCCGGTGTTCGCGTGCTGAAATTTCAGAGGCAAAGCAGATTTCGTGAGTGAGCGCGGCGTCATCAAGGTTGGCGTGGGACTCGCGGTCTTCCAGGATGCAATCGATGAAATGGCTGACTTCCTGGGGGAAGGGATGGTGTGCCACGTCGCCGCTGTCAGGAAGAACTGTGGGAATGGCCGCCCAGTTTTTCTGCCCGGGCCACCTCCGGCTGAAGACCTCATTGTTGCGGATGGCGCCCTGGTCTCCCAGCAACTGGATTCGGAAAACGTAGGGCATGATGGATTCCACTGAAGAGGCCACCTTGCCGATCGTGCCGTCCTCAAAGCGGACCAGCGTGACGCTATTGGGCTCGTACTCGTAGTGCAGAAGATTGTCGGGGCTGGTATTGGCATAGGCGAAGACCTCAACCGCTTTCTTGCCCACAAACCAGCGCAGACCGTCGGCGGCGTGGCAGCCTCCGGTCAGCAGGCTGCTTCCCGCCATATCTTTCCTGATGTTCCAGTAGTACTGAGCGTACCAGGGACCGATGCCGTGCAGATAATCGACTTCAGCCGAAAAAATCTTCCCGATGAATCCGTCGGCCAGCATCGCCCGAATGGTTTCGAACAGGGGATTCCAGCGCAGGACAAAACTAACCACGGTTTTGACTTTGGCAGCGCGAACGGCAGCCTGAAGCTCCCTCATGCCTTCCAGGTTAAGGGCCACCGGCTTTTCGATTACCAGGTGCTTACCGGCCTTTGCTGCCGCGATGCCCTGCGGGACGTGCAGGTGGTGGGGCGTGGCGAGCACGACAATCTGGATACCGGGATCGTCGAGCATCTTTTCCAGATGTTCATAGGCCCGGGCTCGCTCCAGCTTGAATTCTTCCGTTTTGGCATGGGCGCGGTCTTTATCACGGCTGACGATTGCGCGCACTTCGGTGCGAGGGTCGGCTTCAAACGACCGGATGTATTCCCCTGAAACCCATCCTGTTCCCACAATCGCTACGCCCAGTTTTTCCATCTGAAGCCTCCGTCTGGTTGTTCATCATGCTCCCGCTTTGTGCTGGCGCTATTCTATCAAGGAGCGGGGACGAATGTTCTCACAAAATCGGGTGACTCCAGTCACTGAGCTCTTACCAGCCCGCTGGGACAATAAAAAGAGGAAATGTAGGTCCGGCTAGGCCCTCCGGAGAGGGAGAAAGGAGGGATGAAGATGGCAACCAGGGACCTGAAATTCAAATCCTTGTCAAAGTGGGCTGTTCTGGGTTCAATGACGGTAGTGATGTTTGCGTCGCTGGCCTGGATGGGAGAAGCTCCGGCACAAAGCAAAACCGTTATGAATCTCCAGGCTGCCTACACGGCCGAGGCCAACGCTTATGTGCGTTATCTGGCTTTTGCGGAGCGCGCCCAGGAAAATGAGTTTGGCGAAGCAGCCAGCCTGTTCCGGGCCGCTGGGTGTGCAGAGCACATCCACTTGAAGAACCTTGCGGCCCTGATGCGGAAGTTGGGCTATGAACCGGTGATCAGGGTTGACACTCCCGTTGTCAAGACGACGAAGGAAAATCTTCGTTCATCAGCCGAGGTTGGCGAAGCCTACGAGCGCGACACTCTTTACCCCGAGTTTGTCAAAGAAGCCAGGACCGAGGGGAACGACGAGGCTGTTCGGGTGTTCCAGCACATGGTGCGGGCAGAAGCCCAGCACGCCACCCTGTTCAAGGCAGCGCTTGGCAACCTCCAGAAGATGGATGCGACAAACCGTGTTTATTACGTCTGCAGCATGTGCGGCTATACGTCGGAGCGCGCGGTCAAACCTTGCCCGGGTTGCGGGCATCCCGAGCCCACTTATGAGGAGATGTTCTGACCCGAATGGGCGGAATTTGCAAAGAGTGGATGCCCTACTGCCATTTGGCCCGATGATCCCGGGTGATAGCGATGTGACGTTGCCTCAATGGCAGCTCCCTGCGAACCTGCTGGATGACGAGAAAGGAGGAACGGCAGAGCAATAGTGGCTTGCTCTGCGTGGTCGGAGCGTTTTCTACACTTCCTGAGCGACCTGGTGGGGATGGGAAAGACCGTAGCTGACGAAAAGTTTACCCTCGGCGACCTGATGAACGCCGCGGACCAGTTCTTCCACTGCGCGACCCTTGAGAATGTAACCGCGGGCGCCCGCCTCCAAAGCTCGTACAACGTAATGATAATCGCGATGGACGGTGAGGATAATAGTCCGGGCTTCAGGAATAGACTTGTGGATCTGTCGGGCGGCCTCGATGCCGTTCAAGTGGGGCATTGAAATGTCAAGGAGAATAACGTCCGGCCGATGCTGATGGGCGAGAGAGACCGCCTGTTCTCCATCGGCAGCTTCAACAACTACGTTGAAACCGGCCCGTTCAAGGAGCGTTCTCAGGCTCCGGCGAACGGGTCCGTTGTCGTCTGCCAGCATCACTCGCAACGTCATCAGAGGATTAAACACTTTCCTCTACTCCGGTCATAAGGATGCCCCGGTTCCCAGGACCTTGTAATTCTCCCCAATGAGTGCTTCTCGGGGCCCCTACAGAGTCTTATCTGGCTGTTCAACCCTGCGTGTAATCCGTGTTGTCCAACCCGGATGTTCATAGGTACTACCCGATGGTCCTTCAGGAGCCAAACCCCCGGACCGGCAAGCGTCGCACGAGGAGAACTGATTCTCTGTGCGCATCTGCATCGTATTCGTATATGGAGACAGGGGTCAATCCGGTAAAACCCTTAAAATTCCGTCGGGGTTGCCGGTAGTGCGGGGGGCAGGAATTCGGTGGCAGCCTGGATTTCAGGGCTGGACCAGGCCGCGTCGAATAGCGTACCTTACGAGGCTTGCAGTTTCATGGATGTCGAGTTTTTCCATGATTCGTGTCCGGTGCGATTCCGCCGTTTTCACGCTGATGTTCAGCAGGGAGGCCACTTCCTTGGTTGTTTTTCCTTCGGCCACGAGTTGCAGGACCTGCAGTTCACGCGGGCTCAGGGTGTCGCTTGGAACATCAACCTTGTTGAGGTACGCGTCGACAACAGTATCTGAGATGTCGGAGCTCAGGAAAGTGGAACCTCTTGAAACTTCGCGAATGGCCTGGACAAGCTCGCCGGCCGCACGACTTTTCAGGACGTAGCCCCTGATTCCTGCGCGCAGGGCTTCCAGGACGTACTGCGCTTCCGTGTGCATGGTCAGGACGACCACTTTCGTCTGAGGGCTAATCTGGCTGATGGCCTTGGCTGCGCCTATCCCGTTCATTAAGGGCATGGCCAGATCGAGGATAGCGACATCCGGCAACAATTCCTGCGCCAGGCGAGTGGCCTGGTGGCCGTCGGCAGCTTCACCAACGACCTTGAAGCCCTCCTGCTCAAGGAGTGCCTTCAGTCCCTGGCGCACCATTTGATGATCATCTGCCAGAAGGATACGTATAGGCATCTTTTCCCTCCGATGGAACCTGAACCGAGATTTCCGTGCCTTTGCCGGGACTGGAATTAATTATACATTCACCACGCAAAGGAATCAGCCGTTCTCTTATGCCGATCAGCCCCAGGCCGGACCTTCCTTTCTGTCCCATGACGGTCTGGACATCAAAGCCCGCGCCATCATCGGTAATTGTCAGATGGATCCTGTTCTGGTCCTTTTGGATCTGAATGGAAACGTGAGCAGCCCTGGCGTGTTTGGTGATATTGTTCAGCGCCTCCTGGACGATACGGTAGAGGGCGACCTCCACCTGAGGTGAAATTCGTCCGCCGGTGTCTCCCTCCACGGTGATTGGAACTCCGAACCGCTTCGAGACGCCATGGGTTAGGAACTCCACTGCAGGCACCAGCCCGAGGTCGTCCAAGATGGTGGGGCGTAGTTCGTGGGAAAGACGCCTCAGTTCAGTTTCTATTTGCTCGATGAGTACCTTGATCTCACCGATCGTCTGCTGGGCGGAGGGTGGCAGGGTATTCACCATCCCATCGATTGCGATGTGGACCGAGACCAGAAGCTGGCTTGCCTCATCATGCAGCTCGTGGGCGATGTGTTTTGCACGTTCTTCGAGGGCCTCATTCAACCGGTGCAGGGCTTGTTCGGCCCGCTTGCGCTCTGAGACGTCGCGGGCAATTCCCTGGATGCCAATCACTTTTCCTCCGTTCAGGATCGGCCGGGCGCTGACCTCAATGGTAAGGGAGTGCCCGTCTTTAGTCAGAATCTCAAGCTCATGCGTCAGGGGATCACCGCCAGCCATCAGGTGCTGGAACATTTTGGCCGCTTCTTCGATATGCTCCATTGGCAGGAGGTTGACCGGGATGGGAGGCGGCTCGTCCCGGCGATATCCTGTTAGCTTTTCGCCTGCCCTGTTGATCGACGTCAGTCTGCCTTCGGCGTCTGCGGTGAAGACGATGTCGTTCGCGTTTTCAAACAGCTCACGGTAGCGTTCCTCGCTGGCCTGCAAGGCGGCGTTCGTTTCCCGGTAGCCACTGATGGTCATCTCGTACGGAGTGAGGGTCTCGATCAGAAATTTCTCGGACGCCTTCATGACACCCGACATGTCCCCAACATCGGGCAATTGTGAAAGGGCGCCATTGAGTGCGTCGCTGTGGAGCGTGACCATCTCGATCAGGCTGATCCCCAGCCGCAGAGCTCGGCGCCCCAGTTCATAGGCCTCTTCCAGCACCAGGTCATCTTTTCTTTCCAGGTAACCACGCAGTGCTGACTCATATTGGCGCATGAGTTCGCGCTGGCTGGCTTTCATCGCGGCCTCCCCTGGAACGTGGCGACCAGCACCAATGCGTCATCTGTGTCCACCCCGTCACGAGCAAGAATGCCTTGTGCGGTTCTCTCAGCCCTATCGAAAAGAACGATCCCGTCTTCAAATCCCCGCCGGATGCCATCCGTTGCAAGGACAAGAGTGTCCCCGCTTTCAATCTTCAACGCGGCCACACGCAGTGGGGGCAATTTTCCGCCGACGACTCCGCTGGACGACAACAGAGACTCCTTGGCAGGTTTCCCATCACGAGTTGTACGAACAAGCACACCTGCAACATTACCCACGCCCACCCACGCCATGGAGTTGTCGGTTGCGTTGAGAAGGGCCAGGCTCATGACGGCCCCGCGCGTCCGGAGCAAGCTACGGTTGCAATCCTCGAGCACCTGTGCCAGCGGCCTGTGAGAACATTGCTCCACCGTTTCCAAGGCGAGCCTTGAGGCTTCCGCGGCCGCTTTGCCATGACCTAACCCGTCGGCGACGGCAACCAGGACGCTATTTTCAAGCGGTTTTACAAGGTGCAAGTCGCCCGACAGGGTTTCACCCGGCATCCGTCTTTCTGCCACACCCCATTCGATGAGCTCTGAATTCATGACTTCCATTTGATCGTGGTCACAGTCGTCCCACGGCCCTTGTGGGAAACGATGGCAAACTCATCCATCATTCTCCGCACGCCCGGCAGGCCCAGGCCCAGCCCCCCCGAAGTGGAGTACCCATCCTTCAGAACGGCCTCGACGTCAGGAATGCCAGGACCCTCATCCGTAGCCTGGATGACAATGCCCTTCTTTGGCTCCCTTTCGATCGCCCAGCAGATGATGCTTCCATTCTTTGCATAGAGCAGGAGGTTACGAGCCAGTTCTGAGATAGCTGTGGCGATCACGGCCAATTCTGGCGGACCGAAGCCAAGACGGACCCCCAGTTCCCGCCCTTCCTGCCGAGCGGAGAGTATATCTTCGTCCGATTTGATCAATACTCGGACTTCATTTTCCGTACTGGCCATGGCCCATCCGTTTCGTCCGTCGGTTCATATACTCGAGACCTTCTTCCAGGTCGAGGGCAGTTGCCACTCCTTCCAGTTTGAGACCCAACTGGACCATAGAAAAAGCAACCTCGGGCTGGATGCCAACGATTACCGTGTGCGCCCCGCGCAACCTGATTATCGCGGCGATGTCGCTGAGGGTCCGGCAAGCGAATGAGTCAAGAACATCCAGCGCTGTGACATCGACGATTACGCCGCGGGACCGATAGGTGCCTACTTTTTCTGTTAATGAATCCCGCAGGCTGATCAGGTCAGCATCCCGCAAGGCCGCCTGGACAGAAGCGATCAGATAGGGTCCCTGCTTGAGGATTGGAACCTGCATGGCCTATATTCCTTTCTCCTCCTCAGAAGGTTCGTCCATCCGGGTCACTCTAAAGCCCAGCAACCGGTCGGCCTCCTCGATTCCACCGCGCAGGTCGCAGACCGTATTCATCTTGGTCAGGTCGACGCCGATCGTAACCAAAGTCTGGGCAATCTCAGACGATAACCCCGTAACGATGGCCGTTGCTCCCAACAGGCGGGCTGCTTCGACCGTGAGCACGAGATGGTTGGCGACCGCCGAGTTGATGGACGGGACGCCCGTGACGTCAATTACCACGACCTTGGCGCGGTTGGCGCGGATGCCACGCAAGAGTTGACCCGTCAACTGGCGCGCCCGCTGCGAATCGATGACGCCGACAATGGGCAGGATGAGCATCCCCTCTCGTACGGGCAGCACCGGCGTGGAGAGTCCCCGGATGGCATCCTGCTGCTCGTAGATGATCCTCTCGCGCTCGTGAACGAATCCCACGGCTACAGTCACCGTAATCCGACGGGCAGCCGGCTCAAAGGCGTCAAGCATTCGGCTGAGAAGCTCAACACTTGATTTGCATTTGACGAAGAGCGACCGCAATAATACGTCGCGCAAGAGAAGAACGATTCCTATAACCTCGTGAGTTTCCACGCCACGCGGAATGATCCGCTCGGAGAGGTTGCGAGCATATGCCTCAAGGGCCTCGACGGCGCCAGTCTCCAGAACATCGACGTAGTTGTCGTAGATGGATGTTGTCTCAGTCAGAATTTCCTCTTCGCTCATCGCCGATAGAAGCTGTGCTTCGGTAATTCGGCGCGCCCATTCTTCCCGTAACCCGGTTCTGTTTTTGCGCAGATGTGCGACAAGTTCACGGAAGATATCAGAGGATCCACGTTGAGACCGGGGGCGTAAGTTTCTTTTCCTGGCTGCAGGCATGGAAGTTCTCCCTCCTTTGTTCTGCTGGATTCCTGACCTGCCCCCCACAGGCTTTCGCGGTGGTAGCATGCGCCGCGTAACGACTCAGAGCGACAGGGCCCGGGGGATAACAAGGTGAAGGACGCACGGCCTCCCGCAGGGTTTCGGTACCCTTACAGTCGGACAGTTGGTCCCTGTGGCATTGTGCTTGTCACCATCCTGGCTAAATGCGGATACATTTGAAGGACGCTTTCCGGCCCTCTGCCGCTACTTCAACGTTAAGAGTTTTGCCTTTTCTGGGCCGAAGTGTCAAATCCTTTTGATTTGAAGGGCTCAGCAACAGTCAATGCCTATCCCATGGACATTTGCCTTGCCACCGGTATGGGCTGGTGAAGGCAGGAGACTGCACTTGTGCCTACTACGGAACTGAGCTCGTAGCGAACTCGGTCAAACAGGTTTATCGCCATTCTATCTCTGCAAAACATTTCCGCAAACGGAAGAAGTTTGCGTGCAGACAGGGCCTCACGGGAAAGGCAAGCCATGGCTTAATCTGCTGCGCTTTGAGGCCGCAAGCCACACAGCACAAAGATGTTACAGATGCCCTGCGAACCGCAGATTCGACAGAGTTTTTAAGCGCCCGAATTTTGGCAGGTGATGTGCTCTCGAAGCCGGTTGTAGATGCCAGGTAGAGGTAACGCAAGTGGCCGA
Source organism: Terriglobia bacterium (assembly GCA_035576145.1). Taxonomy (GTDB): domain Bacteria; phylum Acidobacteriota; class Terriglobia; order UBA7540; family UBA7540; genus SCRD01. The sequence goes on along the minus strand of DATLWV010000023.1, from coordinate 44,390 downwards.
AGAAATGACGGCTGTGACAACTCGTTACGGACTTCTTCCACCGGAGCCGGTCATCCTTGGCGCGTCAGGCGCCATGAAAGAAGTTAGAGACAAGCTCGAAAAGATTGCATACACCGACGTTCCTGTCCTTATTCGGGGAGAAGCGGGCAGCGGAAAAGAGGTTCTGGCGAGGCTTATTCACAAAAAATACCCTGGTGAATTCACTCCTTTTCACAAGGTAAGTCCCGCCGGCCGTGCCGGATGGCGCAAGAGCGCCAGTTTTGTGCTTTCGCAGGAAGAAAGTAACGGCGGCAATGGAAATGGCCACCGTCTCCAGGAAAGTCCGGGACGACCGGGGTGCATTGGCACATTGTTTTTTGATGAAGTGGCAGAGTTGAATTCCGCTTCTCAGCGTAACCTGACTCAATTGCTGCACGATGACCGGCCGCCCGGCAAGGGCCTTTTCGACTATCCGCCCCCGCTATTTCGGGTGATCTGTAGTACCAGGCATGACCTTGAACAGGAAATGAGTCTGGGTAATTTTCGCGAGGATCTTTTCTATTCCATCAACATTGTCAGCTTGCCCCTTCCGCCCTTGCGGGCGCGGCGTGATGATATCCCGTGGCTGGCGCGGTACTTTTGGGAGAGCTATCAGGAGGAACTGGGTTCAGGCACTCCGGCGCCTTCAACCCGTCTGGTCGATGCACTTCAAGGCTACGACTGGCCCGGAAATATCCGCGAACTGGCGGGGGTGATGAAGCGATATGTACTTCTGGGTTCCGGGGACAGGATTGTCGAGGACCTGGCTACAAAGATATCGCTGCCAGCGGGGTGCCGGACATCCTCCACTCGAGGGGTCTCCCTGAAGAAACTGGCTAAGCAGGAAGCGCAGGAACTTGAGAGGAAGATCATCTTCAAGACCCTCCGTGAAACACAATGGAATCGGAAGCAGGCAGCCCGCGCCCTTAATATCAGCTACCGAACTCTGCTTTACAAGATCAAGGAGGCCGGAGTGCCCCCAAAAAGAATTGTCGTGAAGCGGGAGAAAGCAATTTGAAAAATCTTACTGAGCCGAAATACGGCAAAGCAAACATGGGTCAACTTGACGCGTTGGAATTGAAAAGGCGCGCGGCAGAGGATGCTTTCAAAGATGCCGACTCTTACGCCGTTGGTGCAACCCCTCAAGTCAAGACGGCGCCCTCGATTAAAGACGTTAATCCGGTTTCATTTTTGATGAAAGCGAAGCCGTCACCGGTGTCCTTAGATTCGCCGGAAGGAATTGACGGGGTCTTGGTCCGCGCGAATGACAGCCAAGCCAGCCTTGTTCTTTCGGACGAATTGCTGCAGATCTCCCTTGCGGATGAGATTGCAGCGCTTGAGGATGAGCCCGTAAAGATATTCCACGTTCAGGGTCCGTCGCCCTGGGTGGAACAGGTCCGTGCCGGTAAAGCGTAAGATCATCCGGTAGTCCGCGAGGATCCCGGACATTACCGAGCTTTAAGTCTTTGCGCGTCCTTAATCTACCTGATTTCTTGGCATCTGATTTCCTGATGAAGCAGTGGGGCTCTGACGTTCAATCGTTGAGCCGTTCTTCAGGAGTGAGCGCGAAATGCCACCTGTTTGAAACCTTTACGCTTAGGTGAAAGCTTTTTCGCTTGCCTGCCCTTATGTTTTTCTTCTTCATTCAGAAGCTGGGCATTAAATGCCATGAGGTTACAGCCGCTTGTGTTGCGAGAACCACGCGACAGAGGGTGCAAGAGAGTTCTCACGCATGAACGAGTTTGCATGTTGTGAAGTTGGCTTCCAGTCTTGGCTCGCAGGCTGCAAGGATTTTCACCAGATGCAAGCATGGTCTAACTCGTTGCTGGATAACGGGATAGCAAGGGGCAGCGCCTTGGGACTCCACCTTACGCTGGTTTTCGGAGCATGGTCAAGTTTTGGCATGTCATGTGCGAGGAGACAGTTGAACACTTTTTACCGAGGTTCTTGGCGATAGTGAGATTTTAGGTTTTCATTCCGCAGGATTCCCGAAGAGCGTCGGGTTCCTTCAGGAGCAGCCAAGCGAAAATCACCTGGGCAGGATCAGAAAAAATCCGACGCTTGCTATGCGATCTGGAAGCGAAGGAAAGGAAGAAGGCATGGGAACAACGCTAAACACATTTGATAGTCGGCTGACCTTCTGTCAGCAGCTTCCCACCAGGGGAACGATCTTTGGCCAGACCGAAGGGATGAAGGGATTATGGCAGATTGCAGAAAAGGTCGCCGGCGCCAGCGTCCCAATCCTGATCGTGGGAGAAAGGGGAACCGGCAAGGAGGTTTTTGCACAGTTTATTCACTCCTGCAGCCCCGGCTCCAATGCGCCATTTCTTAAGTGGACTTTGCCGGTCCCAGACGGACGCCCCACCGATGAAATTGCATTTTCCTTGGAAACCGAGGCGTTTGAGGGGGAAGAAGAGCCTGCCGGCAACGGAAATTCTGGCCCGCGCCTGTGCACGCTGTTTGTGGATGAAGTTTCTGAGGCAGGCCCAGCGCGCCAATTGGAGCTTTTGCAGTTGATTCAGGGATACAGGTCCTACATTGCGAGCGATGGTCGAAACATTCCTGTTTCATTGCGCGTCATTGCGACAAGCACCCGCGATCTGGGACAGGAAGTGGACGCCGGAAGCTTTCGCGCCGATCTCTTTTCCGCCCTCAGCGCTGTGACGTTGCGGCTACCTCCGCTGCGAGAACGCAAGGAGGATATCCCACAGCTTGCTAATTATTTCTGGCGGACTTACAGCGAGAGATTTGGTTGCCAATCGGCGCCACCAAACCCGCAGGTGATCGATCGTCTTCAGCAGCACGATTGGCCGGGAAACATTCGTGAACTCGAAAACGTGATGAAGCGCTATGTGGTTCTGGGGACCGAGGGGATCCAGGGAACCCCGCGCTCCGAGCAACCTCGCCGGCCGGTCGCTGTTGTGCCTTCCAACGGGCACTCTGTCTCCTTAAAGGAGGTAACCCGTGAGGCGGCCCAGGCGCTGGAACGCAAAATCATCTTAAGGACTTTACAGGAGACCCAGTGGAACCGCAGACGGGCGGCGCGGGCTCTGAACATCAGCTACCGCGCGCTTCTGTACAAGATTAAGGCGGCGGGGTTGATGTCTGAAGAGCCGAAGGCCGGTGCGCGTGAAAGGGAAATTCTGAATACGAGTAACAACGCCGCGTAATAGAGGACCAGGACATGGCTGATTTCAATACTTCTTTTGATCACGATGCAGCCTCACCCATGAATTCGATGTGGTACGCGGTGCACACTCGCCATCAGCACGAGAAACTGGTTGCCCGCGCGCTGGCCAACAAAGGATTTGAGGTATTTCTCCCTCTTTATTCGGAAATTCGCCAGTGGCGGGATAGGACGAAGATGGTGGAATTGCCCCTTTTCTCCTGTTACGTCTTCCTCCGAGGTGATCTTGATCACCGGCTCGCCATCCTCACCACGCCCGGAGTTCACCGCATGGTGGCCAGTGCAGGGAAACTGGCTGGAATTCCTGAAGAGGAAATCCAGGCGGTGAGGAGCGTAATCGAGAACCGCGTCAATGTGGAACCGCACCCGTTTCTGAAATGTGGTGACCTTGTCCGGGTAAAGTATGGCGCACTTCGCGGCCTGGAAGGGTTTCTGGTACGGAAGAAAGGACAGGCGCGGCTGATTATATCGGTGACATTGCTTGAGAGGTCCGTGGCAGCGGAAGTTGACGCAAGCGCCGTTGAACGCGTCGCAGGCCCACAAGCCGCGACAGCGACACCATATGCCCCGGTGCCATTGGCCAGGGGGTGGGGTTTCGAGAAGGAGCTGCTGGAGCAGGCGCACCAGGCGTCGTTGTAGCAGATTGAGGGTCGGAACATGATGATCTCAGCCTTTAAAGGTTTTCCGATGAATGAAGGGAGGCAGGAAATGTCAAGAGTATGGCTCTGTCTCGCGGCCCTTGTGGTCGTGGGGACGCTAAATGTTTCAGCCCAGTCAGCTGGCCCTTCCAACCAGACTGTTTTAACAGCCGGCATTAACAACACCCAAATGGAAACTACCGATGATTGGAACCGTCGCCTTGAGAGTCTGGTCCATTCTGCCCTTTCCAGTGCTCAGAACACCCCGTCGCCGGGTGATTATCGAATTGGGTCGAACGACCAGCTGCAAATTACTGTTCTCGATGCACCGGATCTGACCCGTGCCGTCCGCGTTGGAGGAGACGGCGATATCTCCTTGCCTTTGCTCGGGACCATCAAGGCTGCCGGATTGACACCGCGCGAACTCGAACTGGTTCTGCAGGCACTGCTTCGTAGAACCTACATGAAGGATCCTCAGGTGTCCGTTACGGTCACTGAAATGCAGAGCCACAGTGTTTCGGTACTTGGAGCCGTCAAGATGCCTGGGGTGTTCCAGATTCGCGGTACAAAGACGCTCCTCGAGATGCTTTCCATGGCGCAGGGGCTTGCGCCTGAAGCAGGAGACGCTGTGCTGGTTATGCGAGGTCCGAGCACTGAGATTGGCTCGGCCCTGTCGCCAAAGGACGAAGTGAAAAGCAACTCTGCAGCAGGTGCAACAAGCCAAACCCCGGTTGCAATATCGTCTGGCTCGTCCCTGAATTCTAGAGAGGAAGGCACGATTGAGATCAGTCTGAAACGCCTGCTTGATTCCGGAGATCCCAAGTATAACGTCTCGATCTATCCAGGTGACATCATCAAGGTTAAAGCCGCGGGGATTGTTTATGTTGTTGGCGACCTCAATCGGCCCGGCGGCTTTCCTGTAAAAGACAACGAACATATTACGGTTTTGCAGGCGATCGCACTTGCGGAGGGAACGGGGCCGGATGCTAACAAAAACAAGGCCAGGATTATTCGGGTTGCAGAGAACGGACAGCAAGTCGAACTGCCTGTCCGGCTGAAAGAGATTCTTTCCGGGAAGGCACCCGATTTTGCGCTCAAGCCCAAAGACGTTTTGTTTATTCCCAAGAACGGAACGAATTCGGCTGCCAAGGGTGCTCTAAGGACACTTTCACAGTGGATAGTTTGGCGAGCAGTTCCATAAACAAGAAAGAAGACATTTCGGAAGCGCTGGAGACTTTGATATGACCGAAGAGAACAAGATTGAACTTTACAGAGGCAGAGTTTTGTCGAGGGTCCGGAAGCTTTCCGCGACAGTCGTGAACTCGAGTCCCCCAGACCCCGAGGCCGATGTCGACCTTCATTATATCCTGCGTGTGCTCAGGGACCACTACCGCACCATCGTGATGTCGGGAATTGCCTTTTTGGTCCTTGCGTTGGTTGTCACCCTCTTCATGAATCCGGTCTATCGCTCGCAGGCAACGATTGAGATTCAACAGGCGACACCAGACATCGCGAGTTTACAGCAGCTTCAGAACCGGACCGCAGTTCCCAACACTGTCGTGGTTACGGAAGTTGAAACGGAGATTGGAATCCTGACGAGTGATTCTCTGGCTCGGCAGGTGATCGACCACGTCATCCTTGCGAAGAATCGCGACCAGTATACTTCAGGCATTTTCGGTAGCATGTGGCACGGCCTGGTTCACTGGTATACCGGTTCTGATGCCAAAGCTCCGTCCGCCACCGACCCAGGTCCTTCCGAGCAGGCAAATTCAGGACCGGCTGACTCCGGTTCAGCGGCTGCATCAGTTGCATCCGAGATGGATCCCAAGGCCTACCAGCGTGTTGTTGACCGTTTTGAGAAATCGCTGAGCGTCTACCGCGTTGGAAGCAGCCGGCTTGTCAGAGTCAGCTACGAAAGCGACAACCCTCGTTTGTCTGCAAGGGTCGTGAATGCAGTGGTTTCCGAATACCTGCAAATGCACCAGAACGCTACAGAAAAACTCACAGAGATGCTTGGCCAGCAGCTCCAGGAGACCAAGCGGGACCTCGAAAATTCTGAAGCGAGAATGTTGCGCTATGCACGCCGGAACAACCTGCTCTATCTGCAGAACGATAACGGCACAACTCAGAATATCGTTGACCAGCGCCTTCGCCAGCTCCAGGATGAACTAACCAAGGCTCAGGCAGACCGATACCAGAGAGAATCGGTTTACAACCTCGTGGAGAAAGGGGACTACGGGTCGCTCCCTGGAGTCTTCCAGGACAAGCTCTTGCAGGACCTCACGGTTCAGGTTGCGGATCTGAAGCGCCAGTATGCAGACCTTTCTTCCACCTTTACTGACAGCTATCCGAAAGTGAAGCAAGTTAAGAGTCAGCTCACGGCCGCAGAGCAGATGCTGGCTCGCGAGCGAGCGCGTGCAGCTGCGACTATCACCAATGATTACCTTGCGTCTGTCCGTCGTGAAACACTTCTAGTCCGGGCATTTCAGAAGCAGAAGGGTGAAGCTTCTCAGGTAGCCGAAAGGTCAAACCAATACAATATATTGAAGAGGAACGCTGACAGCGACAACCAGCTCTATGACAACCTCCTGCAAAAGGTCAAAGAAGCCAGCTTGGTGGCGCGGATCAAGTCCAATAACGTTACTGTCGTGGACCAGGCTATGCCGGAATTCATGCCCGTCAAGCCAAGAGTGCTGCTTAACCTGGCCTTTGGCCTGATTGTCGGACTTGGGCTGGGCGTTGGAATTGCTTTCCTGCGGGCGCACTTCGACACCACCTTGAAGACGGTCGAAGAAGTTGACCGCTTCCTCGGCCTGCCTGCTTTAGCGATGATTCCCGCGGTGGATTCCCTCGCTGAACTGGTTGCGGACGGGAACCATAACAATGGGCACGGCCTGCTGCTTCCTGACGTGCTCGATACATCGCAAATGTCAAAATCCGAAACACCCTGGTACCGGATTGACAAACAGATTCAGCAGAAATATTCGCCCCTGGTGGAGGCGTTCCGGACCCTGGGAAGCTCCGTGATGTTGGAAGCTGCCGGCCGGAAGAGGGTGCTTCGCAGCATCGTTGTCACAAGTTCCCAGCCGGGCGAGGGAAAGACCACGGTTTCGGTGAACCTGGCGATTGCGCTGGCGCAGCAGGGAAGCCGCGTCATTCTTGTTGATGCTGACCTGCGCCGCCCCTCTGTGCATCGCGCGCTTGGGTTCCGGAACGTTCGCGGGCTCTCAGGCTACCTGGGAGGGTTGAGCGAGTGGGCGCCGTGTGTCTTACCGGGTCTCTCACCGGGGCTTGACACTTTGCCTGCCGGACGCTCGGCACAGAATCCAATTGCTCTGCTTTCCTCCGCGCGGATGAGAATCCTGATCAGTGAACTGCTGGAGGAATACGACTATCTCATAGTTGACTCTCCAGCTCTGATGCCAAACCTGATGGACGCTCGCGTTCTGGCCGGCATGGTTGACGGCGCTCTCATGGTTGTTCGAAGCGGGATGGCGCCGAGGGACTATGTCATCAGAGCACGCAAGCAATTAAACAATGTTGTTGGAGTGGTCCTGAACAGCATGGACGTGCGGTCCATGGAAGACTACTACGGCTACGACTCGTACGGATATGTCAACACCAGCGCAGATACCGATGAAGATTCCGCCCGCACTCCCTACGAGAAGCGGATAGCCGGGTAAACGGATTGGTTTGATTGACAGCCTGGGCCCCAGGATTGAAGGGAGTCGGGCGAAGTTATGTTGCAGGTGATTTGAGAAGTCTGTTTGTCGCGGAAAGGGTTGATGGAAAAGGCATTTTCACCCAGTCCTCGAGCCTGCAAGGTGAAGTAGAAGGATTTCGGCAAGGCCTTGGCGGATTAGAACCAAGGCAAGATTCCTGGGCATTTTCCGGGGGACACGGACGGTGTGACTCAGAGGGCGGAGCTATACACCGACGAGGAATGCCAGGCTTAGATTCGAAAATTGCCGGAGTCGCTACGCGGGTAACGGGCCCAAGCTCATTAACCTACGAATGTGTTGGGAGGGTCGCCCTTGGATGCGAAGGTAACTATTGCGCAGTTCTGTGTTCAATCTGACGACCAAAGGTCTAATAGCTAGGTGAAACCAATGCCACTTCGTGCTATGCGCAATCAATTGAATCCTGTGAGGGCGACACCGTCATTGCCGGAGGAAGCCGCGGCCATCAGCGATGGTCCCATCCCCAGCGAAGGACAATTCGGGGAACTTCTTTGCCTGGAGCGTAGACGGGCGGAGAGGTCGCGAAAGCCCTTTCTGCTGATGCTCCTTGACCTTCGAAAGGTCCTGGTAAACGGCAACAGCGGAAGGGTGATCGAGAACGTGTGGGCATCCGTATGTTCCGCGTCGCGGGAGTCAGATATTCGCGGCTGGTATTTGCAGGACGCTGTTCTCGGTATCATATTCATTGAGGTCCAGACCGATGGGTCTGTACCGGTCAGCGACGTCATTCACGCAAAGGTCAGCTCAGCTCTCCATAATCGCCTCGAATCCAATGAGGTCGAACGCATTGGTATCCGGATGTATCTGCAGCCGGACAGCGCTTCCAACTGGGAAAACTGGTCGGGCCTCTACCGTGATCTGCGTGAAAAAGAGTCGGGTAAGAAATTACACCGCACCACAAAGAGGGGCTTGGACATCATTGCAAGCGCGGTGGCGCTTTTGGTCCTCTCGCTTCCGATGGCAGTTATTGCGCTGCTCATCAAACTTTCATCAAAAGGGCCCATTCTCTTTCGGCAGTCACGAGTTGGTTATCGGGGCGTTCCGTTTACTTTTTTGAAGTTCAGGACCATGCGTCACTGCAATGACGGGTCCGTGCACAAGGAATTCATTCAGCGATTCATTTCCGGTGAGATGAATTCCGCCGGTCAGGCACCTGTCTTCAAAATTACCGACGATCCACGCGTGACTCGAATCGGCAAATTCCTGAGGAAGACCAGCCTGGATGAATTGCCGCAGTTCTGGAATGTCCTGACAGGGGAAATGTCGCTTGTGGGGCCGAGGCCTCCAATCCCCTATGAGGTTGAATATTACGACATCTGGCACAGGCGGCGGATCCTTGAGGTTAAACCCGGCCTGACGGGTTTGTGGCAGGTCAAGGGACGCAGCCGCACAACTTTTAACGACATGGTCCGGCTTGATTTGCAATACGCGAAAACATGGTCGATCTGGCTCGACCTGAAGATCTTATTCGAAACGCCGCTTGCCATGATTTCCGGCGACGGCGCTTATTGAAGTCGATCCTTTCCTACCGGCTGATTGAACTCATAAGTTCCAATCCACCTGCCCCGCGCCTTTGCACGGACGCAAAAGGACTGCGGGTCTATAGGGTGGCGGGAAGATCGAAAAGTCCGGTGATCTTACTGGAAAGCTCCTTTCAGCTTTCCCATGGTCAAACCGGCTTGAGCAGAACGGGGGTGCAACATGGTTGGAGTTGGAGTAATTGGTTACGGCTATTGGGGGCCAAACATCGTCAGGAATTTACAGGCCCTTGCTGGCGCAAAAGTTATCGGGATTTGCGACAAGAACCCTGCGGCATTAAGGCGGGCGGAGTCAGTCAATCACGGCACGCGGCTGCTGAACGATCCACAGGACCTCGTCAAATCAGCTGATATTGACGCGGTTGCGGTGATTTCGCCGGTTTGGACGCATTATGAGCTGGCCAAGACGGCATTGGAGAATGGGAAGCACGTCTTTGTGGAAAAGCCCTTCACTCGTACGGTTGCCGAGGCAGAGGAACTTATCGAGATCGCCCACAAAAAGAACCTGAAGATCATGGTGGACCACACGTTCCTTTTTACGGGCGCCGTCAGGAAGATCCGGGAGTTGATTGATGAGGGAACATTGGGAGCTCTCTACTATTACGATTCAATGAGGGTCAACCTGGGGTTGTTCCAGCACGACGTCAACGTTGTCTGGGATCTCGCTCCGCATGACCTGTCCATTCTGGACCATCTGATCAAGAAGAATCCCGAGGCGATCATCGCCACAGGTGAGCAGCACCTCAACGGCTTTGAGGATGTTGCTTTCATTACGATCTATTTCCCGGGAAACGTGATCGCGCACGTCAATGTGAACTGGCTTTCACCTGTCAAAGTGCGGACCACGCTGATCGGCGGGGAGAAGAGAATGCTGGTTTGGAACGACCTTGAGGCAGACGAAAAGATCAAGGTTTACGACAAGGGAGTGGAGATGAGCAACCGGGAGGGGGTTTACAACCTGCTCGTGAGCTACCGGTCAGGTGACATGTGGGCGCCCAAGGTGGAACAGTGTGAGGCCCTTCGCACGGAGCTGTCCTACTTCGTCAACTGCATCGAGAGCGGCGAAACCCCGTTCAACGACGGGGAGGCCGGCCTACGGGTCGTCAAAATGCTTGAGGCGGCGGAGACCTCACTGAAAGGCAAAGGAAAGGCCGTTTATCTATGAGCGAATTTGTCTGTATTTCCCCTGATGTAAGGCTCGGATCAGGTGTCAAGCTGTCCAAGTTTGTCAATCTTTATGGCTGCGAAATCGGCGACGAAACGAAGATCGGCGCCTTTGTCGAAGTCCAGAAAAACGCCAGCATCGGAAGTCGCTGCAAGATTTCGAGCCACACCTTCATTTGTGAGGGTGTAACCATTGAGGACAACGTGTTTGTCGGGCACGGGGTAACCTTTATCAACGACAGTTACCCGCGGGCGACAAATGCGGATGGATCACTGCAAACAGAAAGTGACTGGAAGGTTGAGCGGACGTTGATCAAGAAGGGAGCATCAATTGGTTCAGGTTCAACCATTCTGGCAAATGTAACGATCGGGGAAAACGCCATCGTTGGCGCCGGGGCTGTGGTGACGAAGGATGTTCCCGCCAACGTGATTGTGGTGGGCAGCCCCGCAAGGTTTTTGAGATCGATAGCAATGGGAGGAAATAATGGGCACAGCCTATAAAGTACCGTTTCTCGATTTGACTGGTTTGCACGCGGAGATTGAAGAAGAGCTCGTGGCGGTTTTCAGGCGGGCCCTTAGGTCTTCCGGGTTTGTGGGTGGACCTGAAGTTGAGCAGTTTGAAAACGAGTTTGCCCAGTTTTGCGACGTTAGTCATTGCGTGGGCGTCAACAGCGGCACCGATGCTTTGAGGTTTGCCCTGATCGCGGCTGGTATCGGTCACGGCGATGCCGTGGTCACCGTCCCGAACACTTTTATCGCCACGGCGGAAGCGATTTCACAGGCGGGAGCTGTCCCGCGGTTTGTCGACATCAATACAAGGACCTACAACATGGACGCCGACCGCCTGGAAGACTACCTGGCGAACAAGTGCTTTGTGGACCGCGCCAGCGGACGTCTGTTCGACCTCGTGACTGGAAATGTGGTGAAGGCCATCGTTCCCGTTCATCTTTACGGCCAGCCCGCAGATATGGATCCTATCTTTGACCTGGCGGAAAGATACAATCTGGTCGTGATTGAAGACGCCTGCCAGGCCCATGGCGCGCAGTACTTTTCAAGGAACACCAAACAGTGGAGAAGGGCAGGATCAATGGGGCTTGCTGGAGCTTTCAGCTTTTACCCAGGGAAGAACCTGGGCGCCTGCGGTGAGGGCGGAGCTGTAACGACGAATGATCCCGAAGTGGCGCGGAAGGTCCGCATGCTGCGTGATCACGGCCAGCCGAAGAAATACTATCACGACGTGGAAGGCTACAACGGCAGGCTGGATTCTATCCAGGCCGGGATTCTGCGCATCAAGCTCAGGCTCCTTTCGGAGTGGAATGAAAAACGCCGCGAAGCCGCCGGCCGTTACCGTGAACTACTTGGCGATATTGACGGAGCAATCGTCATGCCCTACGAGCCGGAGTGGACCAACGCCATCTACCACCTTTTTGTTGTGCGGGTGTCGGACCGCGCCGACGTGATGGACTTTCTGTCTGATGCGGGCGTGGGGACAGGGATCCACTATCCCATCCCCTTGCACCTTCAAAAGGCCTACAGTCATCTTGGTTACAAAGCGGGTGACTTCCCAGTGGCTGAGATGGCAGCCGAAGAGATCCTCTCGCTTCCAATGTTCCCAGGCATCACCAGCGAGCAGCAAGAGGTTGTTTCCGCAGGGCTGCAGCAATTTGTCAATAAGTTGTCCGGCGACGAAACACGCGAGGCCGCAGCCTGAGCACATCCTCAGGAAAGTTCTCCCATTTCGCCGGCGGGTCTTGACTTCTGACACCTGTGGCTGATTGGGAAGCGAGGATTCCACGAATGCACGGACTAGATCCAGGTTACGCGTCGGAAGTTGACGCTGTAGACGAACACGAGTGGTACCAAATTCTGCAGAAGTTCAACGACGCCAACATTTATCAGACCTATGCCGCCGGGGTGGTTTATTGCGGTCGACGCAACATAAGTCATCTGATCCTGAAGAAAAACGGTGAAGTCGTTGCCGCGGCTCAAGCCAAGATCCTTAAACTGCCGTGGGTCAATGTGGGCACGGCCACCATTCAGTCAGGTCCTCTCCTGAGGATCGGGTCTAATGAGCCAGACCTGGAAACTTTTCGCCGGGCAGTTCGGGCTTTGCGCAATGAATACGTTTGTAAACGTGGGCTGGTCCTCAGGATTCTCCCCGATTTCTATAGTGACGATCCCGCCTGTTTTTCGGCGATTCTGGCAGAAGAGGGGTTTTCACTAATCCCCAGGGATGTCCGCTGCAGGACGATCCTGATGGATTTGAGGCCTTCGCTTGAAGAAATTTACGGCGGGATTGCAAAGAGTTGGAGACGCAATCTCAAGCGCGCCAACGCGCGCGCGTTGGAAGTGATTGAGGGAACAAGCGAGGGACTTTTCAAAGAGTTTCTTGGAATTTACGAAGAGACTGTTTCACGAAAGAAATTCGTGTCTTTCGCCGACATCAACAAATTCAGGCAAGTCCAGGCTCGATTGCCTGAAAATCTTAAGATGATCATCCTGTTGGCCAGGTCCGAAGAGGGTCTTTGCGCAGGGTTGGTCTGCACCGCCATCGGGAATTCGGCTACGCCGCTTTTTGCGGCGACAAGTAATGCGGGCATGGCCAGCCGTGGGTCGTATTTGCTGCATTGGAGCCTCATCAAGAAGCTCAAAGAACGTGGTTTTTCCACCTATGATCTGGGTGGGATCGACCCGACTGGGAATCCAGGAACGTACAGGTTCAAGAACGAACTCGGCGGGCGGAATGGCCGGGACGTCTATACTTTGGGGTGTTTCGATGCACATTCGGGGGGCCTCAGCTACGCCTGCGTCAATCTGGCGGATGGCCTCAAGACAATCGGGCGGAATTTCAAGGAACTCGTCGGGGGATTCACTTTGAGAGCGCGTGGGCCAAAGGTTAGCCGTAACTCGGCACGCTTTCATCCAGTGCGAGAGCAGGACGCCCATCCTTCGCGGTCTAGAGTTTGAAATCATGAGCCACTTAATGGAGTGCGGGTAAGTGCGGATTTGTGGGGAGTTGGGCTGGTTTCATTGGGCGTCTTTGTCCAATAAGCGTTCTTAAGGGTTTCAATATGTTGTCTCAAGCAATTGCCCGGTTTTCAGGCGCTCTAAGTCGGCGCTTACTTTTCTTGTTGGGCAAAAGGCCATTCTATCTTCCGGACAGGGGTCCGATAGTCTCGTTCACCTTTGATGATTTTCCACGTTCAGCACTAACGAATGGCGCGACGATTCTTAAATCCTTCGGCGCATGTGGAACCTATTATGCCGCAATGGGTCTGATGGGCCAGACGAACGAACTCGGAGAGCATTTTAGGGCTGATGATCTCGAGCGGTTGCTTGCGGAGGGACACGAATTAGGCAGTCATACTTTCAGCCATCTTTCCTGTCGTTCGACTCCGTTCGATGTCTTTGACGCTGACGTGCAAAAAGGTTGCCAGTCCGTGACTAGGGTCACCGAAAACTCAGATTCCAGCCAGTTTGCCTACCCTCATGGGCACATTACTCTGAAGGCCAAGGGTCGCCTGGGAGCGCAAATGGGCAGTTGCCGCAGCACATTCGGAGGCGTGAACGTTTCACCGGTCGACTTGAATTTGCTGCTTGCAAACCGACTTTATGACTTCACATTCGACCTGTCGGCTGTTGAGCATCTTTTCAGAGTGAATGATCAGAGACGGGGATGGTTAATTTTTTATACACACGACGTTGGTGAAACTCCTTCCCGCTGGGGGTGCAAGCCCGGCCAGCTTGAAGCAGTGGTCCGTATAGCAGTTCGCATGCGGCACAAGATTCTTACTGTTGGGGCGGCCTTAGGGGCAATAGAGAATCCAATCTTCTCTCCTGCCTACAAGCATCATCCAGAAGGCGCCGAGGTTGGCTATCGTCCGGGATAGCATTCCGAACCTGCAATGCCAGTTGCCTTAGAGTGATAGATCGTCCTTTGTTTTCGTACATTGAACGAAGATTCACTTTGAGGGGAAGAGATATTCAGAAACCCCATTTACCCAACACTCCCATCTGTTTCCGTTCTTGCCCATATGGCACAAAGGAACACAGACAAACGTTGAGTCAGGATACCCAGGATGACATCCAAACGTTCTTTTCCGAAAGAGATCTGGATCGACATTGATAACACCCCGCACGTTCCTTTTTTTGCCCCTATAGTCGAAGGATTGGCCCAGCGCGGATTTCCAGTTCTGTTGACGGCGCGCGACGCCTATCAGGTGAAGGAGCTCTTCCGGTTATTCAACATGCCGTGCCGGACAATTGGACGTCACTACGGCAAGTACAAGCTGCTGAAGGTGGCTGGAACCGTCATCCGCGCGTCAAAACTTGCTGCCGCGGTAGCATGGTCCAGACCTGCGCTGGCGTTGTCCCACGGGTCGCGCTCGCAGCTGCTTGCGGCATCATTCCTGAGGATCCCCTCCGTCATGATTGGTGATTATGAGTTTTCCAGTTGGCAGACTGGTGTTCACCCAAACTGGGTGATGGTGCCGTCGGTAATTCCTGACGCCGCGATTCCAATGAACAGGGATTGTATTCTCAAGTATCCAGGCATCAAAGAAGATGTTTACGTTCCCGGCTTCAGGCCAGACCCGAAGCTGCGTGGTCAATTGGGCTTGAAAGAAGAGGACTTCGTTGTTACTGCTCGTCCACCTGCCACTGAGGCCCATTACCATAATCCGGAGAGCGACATACTATTTCGCGCGGCAATTGAATATCTTGCTTTACAGGCCAGCGCGAGAATTGTTGTTTTGCCCAGAAACAAGAAGCAGGCGCATTCTGTGCGAGAGCGCTGGCCTCAACTTTTTGCCTCAGGCAAGATGATCATCCCTGAACACGTTGTTGACGGCCTGAACTTGTTGTGGAGTTCTGATCTTGCCATCAGCGGGGGCGGCACGATGAATCGTGAGGCGGCAGCTCTGGGGGTTCCGGTTTACAGCGTATTCCGTGGCAAGATTGGAGCGGTTGACCAATATCTTGCGCGAAAGGGCAGACTGGTGCTTCTGGAAAACGCCGAGGACGTGCCTGAAAAGGTCATCCTCTCAAAGCGAGTGCGGCCGGCATCTCCCGCCAACAATCACTTCGAGACCCTGGAAACGATTGTTGAGAATATCGTTTCTATTACTGAATCGGGTGGTCCCGGCCAGTTCAGAACAGAGCAACTGGCATCCTGAGGCTCTTCCGGACAAACACGCCGCGGGATTGCTTGTGTCTCAAGATAGATCAGGTTCGTCGCAACGCGGCTTTCCGTCTTACCAACCCTGACCCCCAATTCCCCTACGATTCGAATATGAGAACACAACCGGTAATTTCTGACAACATATCGTTCCAGACAGCGCCAAACGATCTGGACCTGAGATTGCTGGCCGAGAATGCGGCCCTGAAACTTCTGGATTATTGTGGGCGGAATGATTGGGCTGGTTACGACCCCTACGATGCACTAAACAGCAGGGTTCTCAACCTGTTTCCCTTCCTGAACCACCGCATTCCGAGGATCGCTCTGACGCAGGTGTTAAAGAGGAGCCCCATCAATCTCCGGCCTCTGCTGCTTATTGAAAAGACCCAGAATCCCAAAGCTATCGGGCTTTTCCTGTCAGCGCTCCTCAAGCTGCAAGCCATCAGGCCCGTTGAGGTGGGGTGCCAGGTCCAGCCATTGATCGACTTGTTGATTGCGCTTCGCTCGCGAGGTTCAGCTTACTGGTGTTGGGGGTATAGCTTTCCGTGGCAAACACGGAAATTAGTTGTTCCACGAGGCGCCCCCAATCTGGTCTGTACGACATTCGTAGCAAATGCGCTGCTGGACGCATTCGAAAACTTACAAGACTCGCGATGCCTGGAGATGGCGTCCAGTGCCGCGGAATATATCCTGACGGATCTTTACTGGACACGGGGATCAGCGGTAGCAGGGTTCAGTTATCCGCAGCCTGATCTTCGCATCCAGGTCTATAACGCCAACTTCCTTGCTGCGGCTTTATTATGCAGAATTTACCGGCACACGGGCGAGAGTCGGTTTCTCAATCCGGCCCTCACGGCTGCCCGCTATTCGGCTGCAATGCAATTTTCCGATGGTTCCTGGACTTATGGAGAATTGCCGTCCCAGCATTGGATTGACAATTTTCATACTGGGTTTAACCTTTGCGCGCTGCGATCGATTGGACGCTATGCCGGGACCAACGAGTTTGAACCCTGCCTCAGGCGCGGCCTGGACTTCTACCGGTCGCACTTCTTTTGTGAGGACGGTTCAGTACGGTATTTTCACAATCGCACTTTCCCCATTGACATCCACTGCGTGGCGCAGGCCATGATCACGCTGGTGGAGCTTGAAGACCTGGACCCTGCCTGCAGACCCCTTGCCCAGTCTGTATTTCAATGGGCAATGAGCCACATGTGGGACGACCGGGGTTTCTTCCACTACCGGGTCCTCCGTCATTGCACAAACCGCATTTCCTATATGAGATGGTCTCAGGCGTGGATGCTGCTGGCCATGGCCACGCTGCTGTCCAAATCCGGCGAGACTGCCAGGCCGCCGCAGTATCTTCAGGCAGCTTCTGTAGAGGTTTAGTTATGGCAGACCTTCCTGCCTATGTTGTGATCACCCCGGCGCGGAACGAAGCGCAGTTCATCGAACTCACTCTGAATTCGATGGTGGCGCAGACCGTCAAGCCGCTGAAATGGGTGATCGTTAGCGACGGCTCCACCGACGGCACCGACGAAATTGTCAGCCGGTACGCAACGGAGTATCCGTGGATCGAGTTGGTCAGAATGCCCGAGCGCACCGAGCGCCATTTTGCGGGAAAGGTTTACGCCTTCAACGCCGGTTACTCCCGGGTGAAGGACCTGGACTACGCAGTGGTTGTCAGCATGGACGCGGACATCTCTTTCGAAGAAGACTATTTCGCTTTCCTGCTTGAAAAGCTTACCGGCGATTCAAGGCTGGGTCTTGTGGGAACTCCCTTCAGGGACAGTTCCAACGGCATGTATGACTATCGTTTCGTCAGCATTGAGCACGTTTCCGGTGCGTGCCAGGTGTTCCGTCGGGAGTGCTTTGAAGCCATCGGTGGCTATCGGCCTGTCAAGTCAGGTGGCATCGATTTGATTGCGGTATTGAGCGCCCGTGCGGCGGGATGGCGAACGAGGACTTTTGCCGAGAAATCCTGCCTGCACCACAGAAGCATGGGGACGCTGCGGCAGAGGAGTTTGAGCAACAGTTTCCGTAGGGGGCGAATGGATTATCTCCTTGGCAGCCATCCTGTGTGGGAGATTTTTCGCAGCATTTATCAGGTGAAGAGGAAATCGCACTTCATTGGCGGAATCCTGATGCTCGCGGGTTACTTCTGGACGATGCTAAACCGTGTGGAGCGAACGATGCCGCAGGATCTGGTTTCCCTGCGCAGGGATGAGCAGCTTCGGCGCTTAAAGAGAACTTTTCGCCGCGCGTTTGGGCGCCTCACCGCAATTTACTGAGACAAGGAGACCGGGTGTTAGATTCGATCAAATCTGCTCCCATGCCTGTTGACGGGAAACTGGAACTCGTCAATAGCACCAGCCTTCCAGCATGGCATGACGTTCACCGGCCGGCCGCCTGGCACGGGAAGACCGGCAAGGTGCTGTTGCTCGACGGATACTCCACGCGCACGCTTGCATGCGTCCGCTCATGGGGAAAGAGGGGCATTGCCTTTGCGGTTGGCGGAGAGACACCTTGGGATATGAGTTTGTTCTCCCGTTATTCCCGGGAGACATTTGTCTATACGAGTCCCAAGCGGGACCTCTCGAAGTTTGTTCAGGACGTCAATCGCTTCAGCCGGCGATTCCGGGCGGATAGTGTTTTCCCGACTTCGGAAGCTGCGATTATGGCGTGCAGCAAATACCAGGATGAACTTGAGTGCAGCCCTATTATCCCCCACGAGCATCTGATCGAGACGGTCTTCAACAAGGCGAAAACGCTGAATTTGGCCGCGTCTCTCGGCATTCCTGTGCCAGCTACGATACGCCTCGCCGGAGAGGATTCAAGGCGCTTAGACGAACTCCAAATGGACTTTCCGGTTGTCATCAAATCTTCCAGCAGCGAGTCCCTTCTGGGAGACAAAGTCGAGACCAGCGCAAAAACAGTTTACGCCTTTAATAAAGTCGAACTGGAGAAGGAATGCCGGTCGCGTCTGGAACGAGGGCAGTCGATCCTGCTTCAGCAGTACATCGACGGTTACGGCGTCGGGGTGTCCGGATTGTTTGCCGGTGGCCGTCCCGTTGCGGTGATTGGCCATCGCCGATTGCGAGAGAGCGATCCCCTGGGTGGACCAAGCGCACTGGCCGAAAGCATTGAACCCGCGCCAGAACTTCTCGAAGCGGCCATCAGACTCTTTGAGAGGCTGCAGTTCACAGGGCCCGCAATGGCCGAGTTCAAGGTTGACCACCGGAGTGGACGAGCTTACCTCATGGAGATTAATGGCCGGTTCTGGGGGACCATTTTGCTGGCTCTCGCATCCGGGCTCGACTTGCCTTACCTGTATTGGAAGATGCTCAACAGTATGGATATTGGCCCCGAGGAGACTGTCTATCGGGCCGGTGTGAAGGGCCGATACATCCTGGGCGACACGAAATGCCTCTTCCTCTGCCTGAAAGGCAAACCCCAAAATTGGCCCGGTGCTTTTGCGAGCCGGCTGGCCGCCATTCGGTCATACCTGGGTTCTTTCGTCGACCGGAATACTGCCGATCTGATTCTCACCCGGGATGATCCAAAGCCGTTCTTTGCCAGATTGCTTGAGGTTTTGTCCTAGACATTCGGCATGGGGAATTTTCTCCAAGGCACATTCCAGTTCCATTCAACTTACTCGCACTACGGCAGGAGTACGCTGCGGGAGATGGAGTCTACTCTTCAGAGGTCAGGTTTTTCTTTTTGCGTGATGACCGGCCATTTCGCAGACTTCGACGTACCCAAGCTTGATCGCTATATCCGTGAGTGGAATGAAGTCAGCAAGCTCACCCTGGGAACGAAATGATCGAATGCATTTTCACCATCGATTACGAGATCTACGGAGACGGGACAGGCAGTCTCAAAGATCTGGTCCATGACCCCGGAGTGGAGCTTGCAAACATATTCCGCAATTGGGATGTACCCCTTGTGGTATTTGTCGAGGCTGCAGAGCTGGAGAAAATCGAGGAATTCGGGGCCGATCCGGCTATTGACCTTGTCAAACGCCAGATTCGAGAGTTTTACCGGGACGGTTTTGAGATCGGGCTGCATCTCCATCCACAGTGGTGCAATGCGAGCCATGATCGGGGAACGTGGCGGCTTGACTACAGTGAATATAACCTGTGCACATTGCCCAGCTCGCGGATCAGGCAGATCGTTGATCGCTCATGCGCCTTTCTGCAGCATCTTGTCGACCAAGGAAGTTTTGCACCGCTTTCATATCGTGCAGGCAACTGGCTGTTTCAGCCCACTCAGGCTGCAGCAAGCATACTGGCCGAGAAAGGTATGCGCATCGACTCTTCGGTTTTCAAGGGCGGGGTGATCCATCAATACCATCTCGATTACCGTCCCGCGCTCAGGAATGGTTACTTTTGGCGTTTCAGCTGTGATGTGAATAAACCCGACCCTCTCGGACCCTGGATTGAATTACCGGTCCACACTGAAATGGTCCACTTTTGGGAAATGCTCACAGTGAAACGGATGAGTTTTTCGCGGGGTTCTGGTGCATCCTCCAGGAGCGTCAGGAAACGTCTGGCCAAGATCCTGGACCGTACGCGTTTTCGTTATCCGCTCAAGCTGGACTTCTGCCGGATGACAATTAACGAGTTGGTGACCATGGTTGAAACGGTCATTCGGGAGGATCGCGACGACCCGGATTTGTGCCGGCCCATCGTTGCAATCGGGCACACAAAGGATTTGACAGATCCTCAAACGGTCAACCTTTTCCTTTCCTTTTTGCAGGGGAAAGGTATCAAGGTCAGCACTTTTAAGGATGTCTATCCGAGGCTCCTGATCGAGGAAAAAGAGGCCGTGGAAACCCACTGTTAAACACAGCTTTGCAGTGTGTGTTGTGGCCGGACTTTCGACAAGAAGGCAAACAGACGGCTCCATGTCGGGAGATATAGTTTTGACGCGTAATCTGTCAGTGAATGCTACACCAGACAAGCAGATAACCAGCAAATCGCCGCGGCAGGGAAATCAGCCCAGCGCCGATGGGCTGCTCATCATCAACGCCGACGATTGGGGCCTGGATCAGTTGACTACTGACCGGACGCTGGAGTGTGTTCTTCGTGGCGCTGTTTCATCTGTCAGCGCAATGGTCTTTATGCGGGATTCCAAGCGGGCAGCAGCGATAGCCAGGTCAGAGAGCGTTGACGCCGGGCTCCATCTCAATTTCACAACAAGCTTTTCAGCGTCTCATTGTCCCGCACGGTTACTGGATCGCCAGAGGGATCTTGCCGCCTACTTGCACGGACACCGCTTCGCGCAGGTGGTATTCAACCCACTGCTTGCCAGGTCTTTTGAGTACGTCGTGGCTGCTCAGCTGGATGAGTATTGCCGTCTCTACGGTGCGCCGCCTGAACGGCTTGACGGCCATCATCACATGCATCTTTGCTCCAATGTGCTCTGGGCCGGGTTGTTGCCGTCTGGAACAACGGTGCGACGAAACTTCTCATTCCAGCCCGGTGAAAAGAGCTTGTGGAACCGCCTTTACCGCCAGGTCTCGGACCGCACGCTGGCCAGGCACCACCGGGTTACTGACTTCTTCTTTTCACTGGCGCCGCTCGAACCCTCGGGGCGTTTGCGGCAGGTCTTCTCGATGTCTCGCCAGCACGTGGTGGAAGTTGAAACGCACCCGGTAAACGAGGAAGAGTATCGCTTCCTGGCTGGAGGGGAGATCTTCCGTCATACCGGCAACCAGCAAGTTGCCTCTCGTTTCGTTGTGAGGCCGGACGGGTAACCGCACGACTAGCTTGCCGTGGAATTCCTTGTGCATCGTGTAAGTTTTACGCGATGCTCAAGAATTGAACAGATTTTGAAATTTCCA
This sequence comes from Terriglobia bacterium, assembly GCA_035576145.1. Lineage (GTDB taxonomy): Bacteria > Acidobacteriota > Terriglobia > UBA7540 > UBA7540 > SCRD01. The sequence continues at coordinate 23,087 of DATLWV010000023.1, read as the reverse complement.
TATTTTCAGTAGGCCAAAAATATCTTTAAGTACCATATTATCAACAATTTATAATTTAGAAGCTTTGTGAGCCGCAAAATCCCAAACGTCCCAAAACACCGGCTGGAAATTCTCGCCAAGCTATGAGCACAAGCACGGACCACATTTGCGTTTGCATTTGTACCTATCGGCGGGCGCAGCTTCTCAAGCGCTTGCTGGAAGGACTTGGCAGCCAGGCCACGGACGGCCAATTCACCTATTCCATCGTGGTTGTGGATAATGACCGTTTGCGGAGTGCCGAGCCGGTAGTATCCGATTTTGGCCGCACTTCTTCCATCCCTGTTCGTTATTTCGTGGAGCCCCAGCAGAATATTGCGTTGGCACGGAACAAAGCGGTCGAGCATGCTGACGGGAACTACGTGGCTTTTATTGATGATGACGAGTTCCCCACGCATGATTGGCTGCTGACCTTGATTGGGGCTTGCCGGCGTTATGGTGTAGACGGTGTGCTCGGACCCGTGAATCCGCACTTTGATGAAGAACCTCCGAAGTGGATTCGCCTGGGAAAGTTCTGGCAAAGGCCGACCTATCCAACCGGAACCATTATCGACGGAATGAAAGGGCGGACCGGCAACGTTCTGCTGAAAAAGGAAGTTTTTCCGGCGGGCAGCGGGCCTTTTCGCCCGGAATTCCGTTCCGGAGAGGATCAGGACTTTTTCACAAGAATGATTGATAACGGGCACGTCTTCATATGGTGTAACGAGGCGGTTGCGTATGAAGTTGTACCTCCAATACGGTGGAAGCGTTCATTTATTCTCAAGCGAAGCCTGTTCTTCGGCAGTATGTCCACGCTTCATAAGAGTTTTGACGCATCACATGTGGCAAGGTCGCTTATCGCGGTCCCCCTTTACACTGTCATTCTGCCATTCTCAACAATTATGGGGCATCACAGGTTTATGACCTTTTTGTCAAAGCTGGCTTATCACTCAGCCAGGATTCTTGCCTGCCTGGGAATTCACGTCGTAAAGGAACCATACGTCACAGGTTAGATTCCAGGGGGAACAAGATGGAAGGCAACCCAAATATCGTCAGCAGTGATGACCTGCTCCTTGTGACTGGAGCTACCAAGCGAACACAGCCTATTTCACTTTCTCTTCCCCAATGCGGCCCTCCATTCACCAGTTTCGTCTTTATGGTGCCCAAAACGGCCTCATCCTGGATCAGGATCAGGAAACCCTCGTCAAACTGAGGGGCGAAAGGTTTAAGAGCTACATGGAGAAGTTTCTGCCGCCGGTCATGTTTGCGCAACAGTATCTCGGAAATCTAACGACGAACATGGGGGCTTTTCTGGGAAACGACTTCCATATGAAATCGGGAATGAAATACCTGATTGAATCCTTCTATCGGTCGATCGTTGAAGGAACCCCCCTGCCGATTCCATATCGGGAGATTCTTCTGACGGCGAAGATTATGGACGTGATTTTTTCCCAACTGGATTCACAGCCATCAGTCGTGCCACCCGTGCAGTTGCCTGCTGCGCCGGTTATTTGAAACCCGCGAATCCCACGGCTGGGGCTGCTCCCTTCAGATCGTCATGGCAAAAATACCGCTCCATTCCGGAAATTGACAGCCAAACTCGTCGTCAGGTTCTTCCTGGGATTAGAAGCGGGTTGAGGCATCGACTTAGGGTTGGTTCTATAGGCAGAGAATGATTTCACTAATTGCTACAGCAGTGTGCGCCGGTGTTATTTTGTTCCTGTTTGTCCTCCAACGGGAACCCGAGATTCGGACCTCCAAGGCACTTTGGATTCCGACGGTCTGGATGCTGATCTCCGCGTCGCGGCCACTCTCTGCGTGGCTGCAAAGCGAACCGCTGATTCCGACCGCAAGCCAATACGTTGAGGGGAGCCCTCTGGAGCGACTTGTATTGAGCGTCCTGATGGCGGCCGCTCTGATTGTGCTTCTAAGCCGTCTTCAAAGGGTGATCAGGATCCTGGTAGCGAATTGGCCGATCATCCTGTATTTCTCGTATTGTGCCGTGAGCATCCTTTGGTCGGATTTTCCCGGCGTGGCATTAAAACGCTGGGTCCGGGCCTCAGGTGACCTGATGATGATTCTGATTGTCTTGACTGATCGTGAGACTCTGATGGCGCTCAAACGACTTTTCGCGCGGGTAGGGTTTCTCCTTATCCCTCTGTCCATTCTGTTGATCGAGTTCTACCCGGGCATTGGCCGGATGTACTCGATCGAGGATATGAGCACGGCGATCACGGGTGTGACCACAAACAAGAACACGCTGGGGGCGCTCTGCCTGATGATTGGACTGGCTTCCGTTTGGCGCGTTGTCGGTTTACTTCGGGAAAGGTCTCATGTGGGCCGCCACTTCATTGCTCACGGGTCGATCGTGGTCATGGCTATCTGGCTCTTATTCATGTCCGATTCATCGACGTCGAAGGCGTGCTTCCTGCTCGGCTTGGCCGTGATTGTCGTCTTGAACTTTGGCGGAAGACAACAAGCCACCAAAGCGCACTTTGTCGTGGGAGTGATCGCGTGCATGGCATTGTTTATTTTTGTATTACCGGATGCCTTCGCGTCAGTCGTGCACGCCTTGGGGAGAAGCACAACCCTAACCGGCCGTACCCGTCTCTGGGGAATCGTCCTCAATATGAATACCGACCCCTGGATCGGGACCGGATTCAAGAGTTTCTGGCTCGGAAGCAGACTCGAGCAGGTCTGGAGCCAGGTTTATTTTTTCCCCCAGCAGGCTCACAACGGTTATCTCGAGACTTACATAAACTTGGGATGGATTGGAGTTGCCTTCCTCGGGCTCCTTCTGGCAACCGGCTACCGGAACGTGATTTCCGCGTTTCGCCGCGACCCGGCAGTTGGAGCTTTTCAGCTCACATTCTTTGTTGTTGTACTGGCTTACAACATTACCGAAGCTGCCTTCACGATGAGCGACCCTCTGTGGCTATTCCTTCTTCTGATGATAGCTTTCCCGCCTTCGATATGTGCCCGGGACAGTCAAAAGGAAATCGAAGTTGTCGATCCGGAGGAGCTTCAGGAGCACCAGCGGAGCGGCAGGGTATACGGTTATGAGGAGATCGCTTGAAACCGTTCGACCAGAGCGGCAAGTTCCAGACTGTTGCGGAAGGAGGGGCGGAACTGCGTCGTCTCGCTGTCCGCGGCGCAGGGGCTACGGTGTTTTCACAGGGAGTGTCCATGGCAGTCCGTATGGTGGGGACTGTGATTTTGGCCCGTCTGCTGTTACCCGCTGACTTTGGCGTTGTCGCCATGGCGGTCTCGTTCAGCATGCTGTTTACGGGTTTCCCCGGATTCACGGAGGCTGTCCTTCAATGGGAAACAATTGATCGCTATCAGGCCAGCAACCTGTTCTGGGTTTGCACCGGTGTTGGAGTTCTGCTTACCGCAGGGTTTGCGGCCTCGGGGTCTTTGCTGGCCTGGTTTTACGGTGACCCGCGCGTTGAACTGATCGTTGTTGTTGTCTCGCTTCAGATCTTCCTCAGCAGCACTGAAAACCTGCACGTTGCCCTGCTGCAGCGGGCTATGCGATTCCCGCAGGTATCTGCGAATCAAGCTGTCGCACAGGCTGTTTCGGTTGCAGTTTCGATCTTACTTGCGTTTGCAGGCTGGGGATACTGGGCTCTCGTCGCTGGCGCTCTCGCATTCAGGCTTTCCAGATCCATTGGAGCCTGGTACTTATGTCGATGGATCCCCAGCCTTCCGCGGCGCAAACCCGGAACTGGAGGCATGTTGCGGTTCGTACTGAACGTATACGGACGGTTTAATATCGACTATCTGGCTCACAATATGGACAACGTTCTGGTAGGATGGCGCTTTGGGGCACAGCCACTAGGCTTTTACAAGAAGGCGTATGACCTGTTTGCCCTTCCATCAAGCCTGGTCATGCAGCCGCTGCAGTCGGTTGCGGTGTCGGCCCTAAGCAGGCTCAAGCAGGACTCCGCGCTGTACCGGCGATATCTGCTGAGGGCCCTGGCTGTCACGGCGCTCCTGGGAATGGGCCTGGGGGCGGACCTCACACTTGTTGGCCACGATTTAATCGCTCTGTTGTTGGGACGAGGGTGGGAAGCGTCAGGCCAGATCTTCATATTGTTGGGGCCGGGGGTTGGGCTCATGTTCTTATACGGGGCCCATAGCTGGATTCATCTTTCCATCGGCAGCGCCAACCGGTTCTTCCGCTGGGGGGTGGTAGAATTCATCGTGACCTGCCTGCTTTTTGCTCTCGGGCTCAGGTGGGGACCCGAGGGGATTGCGCTTGCGTGGACTGCTTCCTACGGACTCCTGATTGTTCCGGCGTTTTGGTACGCGGGAAGACCCATACGCTTAGGCGCCAACCCGGTGATCTCTACGGTCTGGAGGTATCTCCTTGCAGCGGTGCTGGCTGGTGGGGCATCTGCAGAAATGATGCGGCTGCTCCCGTGGCTCGGTGCTTTGCCGGGCGCCACCGGGGCCATTGCCCGCATTGCGGCGGTCTCTTCATTGTTCGGGTTCCTGTACCTTGCTGCGGTCGTTGTGCTGCACGGCAGCTGGGCTCCGCTCACCCAGTTTGCAAAGCTGGTGCGTGAAACGCTTCCATCCGGCCGGACTTCAAGAGCGGTTCCCTCCGGGGCCGCAAACGCTGGAGACGCTGGCGGCGTCACGCCCACACCGGTCCAGGAGGGGATGTCCCTGTCGGATGGCGGTGTTCCGGCTGGGGTGGGTAGTTCCCTTAACGAAGGCCTCTGATCCGCATGTCGGCGTGAATCCGCCGTGAAGTTGATCTCCAGGCCGCTAAGTGCAAGGCTTTTCAGGGTCCAGACATTAGCACCACAAGATGAGGTCTCATGCGTATCTGCCACGTAGTAGGAGCACGTCCTAATTTTATGAAAGCCGCGCCTGTAATCCGGGCCCTGTCGGATCAGGCGGTTGAGCAGATCGTAGTCCATACGGGACAGCATTACGACTTCAACATGTCCGACGTGTTTTTCAAGCAACTGGGAATGCCGGCGCCTGACATCAATCTGCAGGTCGGCTCGGGGACGCATGCCCAACAGACCGCCGAGATCATGTGCCGCTTTGAGCCTGTGGTAATGGAAAAGAAGCCGGACCTGGTGATTGTTTACGGCGATGTGAATTCGACGGTAGCGGCTGCCCTGGTCTGCTCAAAACTTATGGTGAAGGTTGCGCATGTTGAAGCAGGTTTGCGATCGTTCGACCGCAGCATGCCTGAAGAGATTAACCGGTTGTTGACGGACCAGATGGCCAACCTGCTTTTTACTCCTTCGGAAGACGGCAATCAAAACCTGGCCCGGGAGGGTGTTGGGCCGGAGAAGGTGTTCCTGGTCGGCAATGTCATGATCGACACGCTGTTAAGAATGCTGCCGGAAGCGGACCGTTGTCTGCCTTCTCATCTGCCGGAAAGATACGCGCTGGTAACTCTTCACCGTCCTTCGAATGTGGACCAACTGGATTGGCTGGCTTCACTGCTTTCAAGCCTGGAGGCCACCAGCCAGGAACTGAGCGTCATTTTTCCTGTCCATCCCCGGACAAGGGAGAAAATGCTGGATCTCGGAATAAGGCCCAACGGCCACGGACGCCTCCGCTTTCTGGAACCGTTGCCGTATCTCGAGTTTCTCGCATTGCAAAAGCACGCCACCGTCGTAATCACCGACTCCGGCGGAATCCAGGAGGAAACGACATTCCTGGGGGTGCCTTGCCTGACCGTCAGAGAGAACACTGAGCGCCCCGTTACTGTTACTCTTGGAACCAACAAGCTTGTTGGCAAGAATACGTCTCGACTGATTGATGAAATCGGCCGTCTTCTGGCTGAACCCGGCAAGCAGGGGAGCATACCCCCGCTCTGGGATGGCCATGCAGCGGAGAGGATTGCCACCGTAATTTTGACCAACAAACTTCCCGCAAAGAGCGCCCGGTAACATTTCTGACCGTTCTCTTAAAGTGTGGAGGCCTCCCGGCACTGTGTACCTCCGGATGGGCCATTCCCGGAAACGTATTTGACTTTGAAAATGAACTCCTTCGCCTCAAATGAACAGGTTCGCACCCCTGACCTTTTACTGTTCCGGTGTCCAGTAGAAAGCGGCCAGAGCGGACCCCTATACTGTTCATGCTACGAGGATATCCATGGCGATTCCAACAACACAGAAGCCCTGGTATTAGGGAATCTTAGAGGCCGAGGGAATATGAGCCGCAAACTGTCATTGCTGTTTCTTGCCGTCGCGTTTGGGTTGCCTGGGAATGTTTTTGCCCAGAGCGCAAATGGAATTATTGCACCATCCAGGATGATTGACTGGAGCACTGCCGGGGTCCAAGGGGGCATCCAGAACCGCACCACTACCTGTGCCACTCTGAGCCCGGGAGCTTCTGCATCTGAGATCAATAGTGCTCTTTCGTCTTGCCCGAGCGGGCAAGTGGTTCTTTTGCAGGCCGGAACCTACAACCTCGCCTCGGGCATTGATTTCGCCCGCCACAGCAATGTGACGCTTCGCGGAGCGGGGCCGGACAAGACTTTCCTTGTATTCACCGACGGAGTAGATTGTGGCAACCTGACGAACGGCGCAAGCATATGCGTCGGAGGCAGTCCTATTTACGTTTCTCCGACCAACATTGCCGACTGGACTGGCGGATTCTCCCGGGGATCCAGGCAAGTGACCCTAAGCAACACCAATAATCTCAAGGTTGGGAGCGTTATTGATTTTGACCAACTTAATGATGCTTCCGATCCCGGCACGATTTTTGTCTGTGATACCCAGGGGGTCTGTTCGAATGAAGGTACTGCGCATGTATATCGTTCGAACCGGGCGCAAAACCAGGTTGCCATCGTTACAGCGATAAGCGGTAACACGGTCACGCTTGGCGAGGGATTCTACATGCCAAACTGGCGGTCCTCCCAGTCTCCCCAGGCGTACTGGCCCTCGACAACTATAACGGGAGTCGGAGTTGAGGACTTGTCGATTGACAACAGCGCCAGTCCCGCCCTGGCTGCGGTCATGTTTGCTTCTGCCTCCAATTCCTGGGAAACGAATGTCAGGTCGCTGAACATCAATCGTGCCCATGTGATGTTCTGGGTTTGCGCGCATATTTCAGTGGTTAGCAATTATTTTTACGGGACGCAGCGCGCCACCATCGTCGAGTATGGAGTTGAGGCGGACAGAGGCTCGGCCAACCTAGTCACCAACAATATTTTCCAGCATATCGTCACCCCCTTTATGGTTGCACCGGCCAGCGGCGAAGTTTATGCTTACAATTACATCATTGACGATTACTACATCAAAGACCTGGACTGGCAGATGTACGCATTCATGATGCACGCCGGCGGAACGTCCATGGATCTTTTCGAAGGAAATGAGGGCAACGGTTTTTTGGCCGAAGACGTCCACGGCACTCACAATATGCTCACTTTGTTCAGGAATCGCTTCATTGGCCGGGAAGGTACACAGACAATGCAGACGACGCCCGTCATGATCTATACGCAAAGCAGGTACTTCAATATTATCGGCAATGTCCTCGGTCTTGCTGGCTACCATAAGAACTATGAAGATTTGACCCCTGATGGAACGGATTCGAACCATTCAATCTATACATTGGGGTGGGGAGGGCATGAAGGAACCACCCGTACCAGTGCTGCTCCCAACGACACCCTGGTGGCTGCTACGCTCATGCGCTGGGGTAACTACGATGTGGTAACCGGGGGTGTACGCTGGGACTCCTCCGAGGTCCCAAGCAGTTTGAGCCAGTATGCCAATCCTGTTCCCTCGAGCCAGAGCTTGCCGGTTTCTTTCTATCTGTCTTCGCAACCAGGCTGGTGGGCGACTCCCTGGGGAACTCCTCCATGGCCGGCCATCGGGCCTGACGTTACGGGAGGGCCGGGTCCCGGGGGACATTCCTACGATATCCCCGCGAAACGGTGTTACGACAACACCTCCAAAAACAGTACTGGCATTCTGAATTTCAACGCCAACAGCTGCTACTCAAGTTCGCCTGCGCCTGCTGCCCCAACGAATCTTGGCGCTGTGGCGCACTAATACCGGCATTGAAGATGATATGTCAAGTTGATCCAGCTTGTGGCTGGCGGCTGGAAACCGATTTGTCTCGCCATATTGGCTGAATTTCACGTGCCCAATAACATTTCAAAAATCTCCTGACAAGATATTTAAGCGACTTGCGCCCGGAACCTGGCGTCGGCCGGGACGCGATGAGCTGAAGGTATTTCACACTGCCCTGAACCCCGATTCAGAGGTCCACGCTGGCGTCTGCCAGCAAAATTAAGTGACACTTCGGTCCCCTTGTTTTCAGCCTTTCCTGCGAAAGGCCACAGACACCAAAAATCCCTGAAATCTACCAGTTGGAGTGAATATGCGAAAGTACATCAGGTTTATCGACGGATTCAGAAGATTCCATAAAGCGAGGATGCAACCCGAGGAAGCTGCTGCCCTGGCCCGCACGTTCATCAAGAAGCGAGTGGCGGCCCGGGAGGAGAACTTTCTGAACCTGGTCAACAAGGGGATCTTCAACTATCCCCGCAGCCCTTACATGAAGATGCTGGAACCCAGGAAGATCACCTTCAATGTCCTCAAGTCATGGGTTTCGAAAGATGGGCTCGAAGGAGCCCTGCGCACGCTGGAAAGCGAAGGCGTCTACTTTACAGTGGACGAATTCAAGGGAAGGGTGCCGGTCCGGCGGAATGGCGTGAATTTCCAGTGCAACGAGAAGATGTTTGACAACCCCTTTGTATCTCAGGTCTACGAGGTTCGAAGCGGAGCGACTCGAAGCGCGGGAACAAGGGTCCGGATTGACTTTGACTATCTTCATCAGCGTTCACTCTATGATGCCCTGCTGCTCGACATCCATGGGTGCCTCACTGCGCCGGTGGCGAATTGGTTCCCGGTGTTTCCCGGGGCTCCCGGCATCAACTCCAGCCTGCGCTTTGCGCATATCGGCAACCCCGCACGCCGGTGGTTTTCACAAGTCGATGAGAAAAAGCTCAATATCAGCTGGGAAAAGAAGTGGGGGAAGAAACTGATTTACGTGCTCAGCCGGATCTACGGCAACCCGCTGGCGGCCGCTGAGTATGCTGACCTGAACCAGGCACAAAAGGTTGCGGAATGGGTGTCGCAGATGTTGGAAGAGCATCCGCGCTGCGTTGTCTACACCTTTGCCGCCTCTGCCGCCAGAATCTGCATGGCCGCAGCGGATTCCAACCTGAACATTAAAGGCGCAAAATTCCTCGTAACCGGGGAGCCGCTCACACCGCAGAAAAGGCATGAAATAGAAGCAGCCGGGGCCTCTGCAGTGCCCGTTTATGGAATCTCAGAGGCAGGCGTGATTGCCGCGGGATGCGACCGGTTGGATGATGCAAGTGACCATTGTCACCTGTACAAAGACACCACAGCGATTATTCCTCACGAGTGCGAGGTTCCGTACACCGATACAACCGTAGATTCTTACCTGTTTACCAACATCCTCTACGAATCGCCCAAAATCCTGCTGAACGCAGACATGGGCGACTATGGCGATCTGGATTCAGGCACTTGCACCTGCGGGTTTGGAGAGGTGGGGTTTGACACGTACCTCAGCAGCATTCGGAGCTACGAGAAGCTCACAGGCGAGGGAGTGACGTTTGTTAACACGGATTTTGTCTGGATTGTCGAGAAGAAGCTTCCGGAGATGTTTGGTGGAAGGAGCACCGACTATCAGCTTGTTGAGGAAGAGGGGAACAACGGAATACCACATCTACGCTTACTGGTCAGCCCCCGCGTAGGGGAGGTCGACGAAACCAAGGTGGCGGAGACCTTTCTCTGGTACTTGAAAGGCGCGGAGGCCCAGTCGTGGGGTGAAGCGGGAACTGTGATGTGGAGCCAGTCTGGAACAATTCGCGTCGTTCGCGAACTTCCTATGGCGACAGGAAGTGGAAAGATTTTGCCGTTTTATTTGTTGAAACCACAAAAAAGTCCGTCACGGATCACACCGTGCACAACAGGAGGGGAATATGGGATTTCCAACACGGAGAATGAGAAGACTTCGGCAGAATGGGGCGTTCCGACGGTTGGTTCGTGAGACAACCCTCGGGGTCGATGACCTTCTTCAGCCGTTTTTTGTAGTACCAGGCCATGGAATCAAGGAGGAGATCAGTTCCATTCCAGGGAACTATCATCTCTCCATTGATTGCCTCGTGGAAGAAGTCAAAAAGGCGCAGGCACTTGGCCTGTCTGCGATACTCCTTTTCGGCGTTCCCGACGAGTCGGAAAAGAACTATGAGGCGTCTGGGGCGTACTCTTCCCATGGAATCGTCCAGGAAGCGGTCAGAGCTCTAAAGAGCAATGTGCCCGATATCCTGGTCACCACTGACGTTTGCCTCTGCGAATACACTCCGCACAGCCATTGTGGGGTGATGAGGGACGGCTACCTGGTGAACGATGAGAACCTGGAGTTGCTGGCCAAGACAACCATCTCGCATGCGGAAGCAGGGGCCGACATGGTGGCGCCGGCTGCCATGCTGGATGGCCAGATCGGGGTCATGCGGCAGGCTCTGGATTCGAATGACTTCCAGAATGTGGCCATCATGGCCTACTCGGCCAAGTTTGCGTCCAAACTCTATGAACCGTTTTTCAAGGAAGGGACGCAGTCTGCTTTGGCGAGCGGGAACAAGAAGACCCATCAGATGCCTTTCTACAATTCCGACGAGGCAATGAGGGAGATCGCTCTTGATATCGAAGAAGGCGCCGATATCGTCATGGTCAAGCCCGCGCTCTTTTACCTCGATATCGTTTATCGAGCCAAGAAAGAGTTCCAGATGCCGATGGCAGTTTACAACGTGAGTGGCGAGTACGCCATGATCGACGCCGCTGCCAGAATGGGCCGTTTGGACAAGGACAAGATCATGTTTGAGGCCCTGGCCTGCATGAAGCGCGCAGGTGCTGATGTCATCATCACTTATGCCGCAATGAAGGTTGCAGAGTCCCTCAGGGGAAAACAGGTCAGCGTGGAAGAAGAAGCCATCCCTGACCCCGCAATGGTAGCAGGCGGGGTGTAATTCAACACAGAACGTTCAAGAACGCGGTGGGGTCTCCGGTTTTAAGACCGCATGAAGTTTCGCTGCCAGGGGATCCCAGGGTCCGGAGTTGTGTCACAAGATCTGAAGGGTGGGGGATTTTACAATGGATATCTTAGTCATCGGGCTGAATCACCGCACCGCCAGCGTCGAACTGCGCGAGCGGATGGGTTTTAGTAAAGAACAGGCGCTTGATGCTACAACGCAAATTCGCTCCAGTGGCATCATGAAAGAACTCGTGATTCTTTCAACCTGCAACCGGACAGAGCTCTACGGCGTCCCGAACGGGCATGAAGATAGTTTGGCGGCCATGGAAGACTTTATTCTGTCATACCATAAGTTGCAGCCTCAGAAAGTGGCGCCGGCCTTTTACCGTCATACCGACCGGGATGCGGTGCGCCACATATACCGCGTGGCTTCAGGCCTGGACTCGATGATGCTGGGGGAGGCTGAAATTTTGGGTCAGGTGCGAGAGGCTTACCGCAGGGCCTTTAAACAGGGGGCCACGGGCCGTATGCTCAACCGCCTGTTCCAGTCAGCTCTGGAAGTGGGGAAACATGTCCGGACCGATACCGGAATTGGCATGCACCCCATGTCCGTTGCGTTCGCCGGGGTCAAGCTCGCCGAGGGGATCTTATCTTCGCTCAACGACCGGCGCGTTCTGATCCTGGGCGCAGGAGATACCAGTGAGAAAGTTCTGCGGCACCTGTGCGATCGCGGAATGCAGCAAATTCGCATCGCGAACCGCACCAGGGAACATGCCGATGTCCTGGCGGCCCGTTATGGCGGTGAGGTCGTGCCGTGGGAAGACCTGCGCAAGACGCTGGAATGGCCGGATCTGGTTGTGACATCCGTCTCGAGGCGGGACCCTGTCCTGAACCGCGAGATGCTGTCTCGTGCCCTCAGAGCACGGAAAAACCGGCCCATGATGATGATTGACCTGGGTGTTCCGCGAAACGTAGCCCCCGGCGCAGGAGAACTTCCCGGCGTCCATCTTTATAACATCGACCACCTGAAGGAAATTGTCTTGCAGAACCTGAAGGCCCGGGAACAGGAAATTCCGAGGGCGGAAGCGATTGTTGAAGAGCATATTGAAAATTTCGCGCGTTGGCAGGCGGGCCTCTCGGCCTGTTCCATGCTCCGGGACCTTCGTGCCGGTGCACAGGTTGACCGGGATGAATTCCTGCGCAAACACGCGGATGCGATGTCTCGCTACTCCAGTGACGAACGTGCTTACGTGATGGAGTTGCTCAAGAAGTTTCTCAACGGGTCAGGGGCCGACCCTGTCAAGAGCGCAGAGGATGAGGCTGAGATTACCAGCAGACTGCAGGCCCTGAGCGCGCTCTGCAGTGCCCTTGATCAGGAAGTGAGAAACCTCGGATGAAGTTGCCGGTCTGCCGCGCATCCGGGTTTGAGCAGACGCGAGCCCCCCTGCCGTTTTCGAGTAGATATTCAGCAGTGCAGGACCACTCAAGATGAATTTGCGGCCGTTCATTGACCTTCTCTCAAAGGAAGGCTGCCTGAAACGTGTAAGCGAGCTTGTCGATTGGAAGTGTGAGCTTGGAGAAATTACGCGGAGTAACAGCATCCCCCTGCTGTTCGAGAATATCAAGGGTTACGCCGGGCTTCGCGTCTTCACGAACGGGCTGAGCAATTTGTCCTCGATGGCGCTTGCCTTGGGATTACAACCGGGCACAGACCACAAGACCATCGTTCGAGAAGCTCAAAGGAAAGCGGCAGCTCCTCTAAAGCCGGTCCTTTCTGATAGAGGATCTGTGCTGGAAAACGTGGTTGAGGGACAGGACATCAACCTTCTCAGATTTCCGGTCCCCCAATGGAGCAAATACGATGCGGGCCGCTATATCGGAACCTGGCACGCTAATGTAACCCACGATCCGGAAACGGGCTCCCGAAACCTTGGCGTCTATCGGATGCAGGTCCTTTCCCGGAATCAGGCAACGGTCAGCACTTCTGGAAACAGCCACCTGGCGATCCAATTTGCCAAGGCTGAAAAACAGGGCCGGCCCCTGCAAATGGCCGTTGTGATCGGGGCCGCTGAAACAGTCATCATGGCCGCCGCCGCTGCTTGCCCGTTTGGGTCTGACGAGTACGACCTGGCGGGAGGTCTGGGTGGAGAAAGCGTTCAGCTTGTTCGCTGCCTGACGGTCAACGTTGAAGTTCCTGCCGAATCCGAAATTGTGATAGAAGGCTTTGTCAAGCCGGGCGTCCGTGTAAAGGATGGCCCCTATCTCGATTTTGCCGGGAAACCCACGACGAATCCCAATGCCTTTGTGTTTGAGGCAACACGGCTGATGTACCGGAACAATCCGATCTTGCGCGGCGCGGCAGTAGGCCACTACGCTGCCGAAGACCAGCAACTTTTTTCAGTGCTGTCGGAGTTGGACCTTTTTGATTTTCATAATTCGCGCCCAAGACACCAGCTTGAATCCCTTTTGATCAAAAGCAGGCTGTTTCGGGCATTCCAACTGGCCGGAGGGATTAGCGTCCCGGCGTTCCTGCGAAAGAGGATGAAAAACCTGACACCCAACCCTGATTGATTCTGGTTCCCAATCGCAGAAAGAAACTCGTCCCCCAACCGAATGCAGATTCATATCAACAAGAATTGAATAAAACTCATTTTACGCGGTAAGTCTAAATCCATTGTTCGTATGAAGAGAATAGAAGGATATGAGCCTGCCACAAATTGACCCGACAAACCGGGCCAATAATCACGATGTTGGAGGGCGCCGTCATGGATTTGCTCTTTGTCCATGTGCCTAAATTTAACAACTACAGTAAGCCGTTCAATCGATTTTCGTTCATCAATTTGCCCCCTGTCGGGCTGCTGGGCCTCGCTGATTTTCTTAGACGAAGCCATTATTCCACCAGAGTCGTTCACCTTGGTGTAGAGAAGCATAAGTACGGTGAAGTCAATCTGGCTAAGATTATCCGAGAGCATCAACCTGCAATGGTCGGCCTTGGGCTGCATTGGCACTTCCAGTCGTTTGACGTCATCGACACCGCGCGAAAAATCAAAGAAGCGCACCCTGAGATCGCCATTGTCGTGGGTGGGTTTACGGCCTCGGCATTTGCGGAAGAAATCCTCAGAGAGTTCGACTGCATCGACTTTGTCATCCGGGGAGATGCCGAAATTCCCTTGCGGGATTTGATCGCCCAATATCGCTCCGGAAAAGCTTATAAGCGCGTGCCTAACCTCGCATATCGCGAGGGCAGCAGCATCCGGACTAATCCCATCAGCTATGTCGGTGGCCGGGAGACTCTGGATTCGCTCTGCTATACAGATTTCACGCTTCTGAAAGACTATCCGACTTTTGTCGATTGTTTTTCCAGGTATGTGCACCTCAATGATATTTCAGAAGGCCTGCAGAAAATCATGATCGGGCAGGAAAAGATGTACCCTGTTTTCCTCGGCCGTGGATGTGTTTATAACTGCTTTTTCTGCGGGGGCGCGCAAAGTGCCCAGAAGGATAACAACAACCGGTTTGGAGTCTACCTGAGGCCCGTCGAATCCGTGCTGGATTCCATGAAGGATCTTCAGCGGTTCGGATTTGAATCCGTGGGACTGGCGTTTGATACTCCTCCAGTTTCAGCGCGTGAGGAGTTTTACATTGCAGTGTTTGAAGGCATGAAGAAAGAGAATATCTCACTGGGCGTTGAGGTCGAACGCTACCATCTGCCCTCGCGTGAATTCATCAGACATTTTCGCGACCTGCCCGGATCAGATTCATATGTAACTCTCAGCCCGGGTAGCCACAATGAAGAGATTCGCAGAAAGAACGGCCTGTACCGTTACAGCAATGCCGAACTTGAGGAGTGCCTTGGGACGATGGAAGAGGAAGGCGCCAATTCTCTCGTATGCTTCTCCGCCGGGCAGCCCTTTGAAAGTGAGGCTGATCTGAAGGAGATGGGCCGGTACATGAGGCAATTGCAGTGGAAGTTCAAGCACGCACGGTGCAGGACCAGCATGATCGAAATCGAGCCGGGAAGCCCCATGAGCAGCAACGCACCGGCGTTCGGCGTGATGCCCAAGCGTTCAACTTTCATGGATTACTACCGCTACCACAGCCGACTCGGGCAGAATCATTTCCTCGAAATGGGATACGAGCGTGCGGGTTGTCCCACCGAGGCCGAGACGAAAAAACTGTTTTGCCGGCATCTCTGCACACGATTCAATATGCGATGGTTGGATCCAGTTGCCAGCAGAAGTCTTTGCCGAATTGCGGAGACCACCTGGAAAAGCGGTGCTTTTGGATTACTTGACAAGTTGGTGGGAACGGCCAGCGTGGTGCAATCTTCCCTGAGGCGCCGCAGGGCAAAGGTGGGCAGGTCGGTCTCTGACTCGGAAACTGCTCCATGGCTGAGTTTGCCGAGTGAAGTCCAACCTTGTGAGGCTCACCTCAATAAGCTTGTTCGGTGACCGGTCCCATTCCACCCACGGCTGGCAGAGATTCCAATCCGCCTGTTAGAACATGAAATTCATGCCGCTGTGTTCTCGCCCAGGGTTATTAAGGGCAGCTTGATGAACAACGAGATTGTTGACAACTTTCCGGAGAAATCCGTATTCGTGAATACGACCGTCACAAACGCAACCGTTGCCGTTGACCGCAAAAGCGGAGACATGATAAAGCGCCTGGATAAGGTGCTCACTGATCACTATCGGTGTCCCGGGGAATTTGTGCATGTTGGCGTGTGGGGCGATCCGTTAGGGAAGACAGGGTTCTTCAAATTTGGCCCCGATGCGGTCTGCTATGGGAGATGTTCCACCTTCGCTCCTTCACCCAGCCCGAACTTGCCCCTGGACGATGCGCTGGACCACGTCAGGAGTGGCCGGGACGGGATTGAACTTCCATTTGACATCGATGAGGTTGTCTCGTCCCTGCGGGTTGAAAGGTATATGCGCAACACAAATGGCGCAGGCGCCAGCAGCATCCTTCAGAAATTTGTGAGGGCGGCCTACTATGCCGTCCGGCCCGTGATGCCCGTCTCCGTGCGCAAGCACCTTCAGAGGCATTCCCTCCGTGGTTGGGACAAGAAGGAGTTTCCGCGCTGGCCGGTTGATACAAGCGTTGAGTCCATCATTGAAACGGCGATGCTCCTGAATATGGAGGCGAGGGGCTTGAAAGAGATGCCTTTCATCTGGTTCTGGCCAGAAGGTGCCCAGGCTTGCGCAGTGATGACCCATGACGTCGAGACCGCAACCGGAAGGGATTTCTGCGGCCGGTTGATGGATATCAACGATTCATTCGGCATTAAATCTTCGTTCCAGGTTGTTCCCGAATGCCGTTACGAAGTTCCGGAGTCCTTTCTCCAGAACATTCGCATGCGCGGGTTTGAAGTTAATGTTCATGACCTCAATCATGATGGCAACCTGTTCAAAGAGTACACGGAATTCAGAAGGCGGGCAGCCGAGATCGAGAAATATAGAAAGCTGTTTGGAGCGCGCGGGTTCAGAGCCGGCGTCCTCTACCGGAATATCGACTGGTTTGACCTGCTGCATTTTGAATATGACATGTCGATTCCCAATGTTGCGCATCTTGACCCTCAGCATGGCGGGTGCTGCACCACTTTCCCTTACTTCATCGGGGATATTCTCGAAATTCCGGTGACCATGACGCAGGACTACTCGCTCTTTAACATTCTATGCAACCACAAGCTCGACCTCTGGGAAAAACAGATGGATGTAATTCGCAAAAAGCATGGTGTGATGAACTTCATTGTCCACCCGGATTACATCACCGGTCGGCGTGAGCAGACAGTTTATAGAGAACTCCTCGGCCGGCTTTCTGAGTTGCGAAGGACGGCGGGCCTCTGGACTGCGCTGCCGGGCGAACTGAATGAATGGTGGCGCCAGAGGAGCCTGATGAAGCTGGTCAGGAGCGGGAGTGGCTGGGAAATTAAGGGCGAAGGCAAAGTCCGAGCCAGAATCGCCTACGCACGTATGGTAGGCGGCAAAGTCGTCTATTCGTTCTGAACCTGCCATGGTTGGCCCGGGTCCCAAGGAGAGAAAGGAGAGAGAGGTCATGAGAAAGGACGTTGCCGTCTCAAGCCAAGAGACGAACACGGTGGGTGGGATGGGGGAGACTGAGATGGTCAAGGATTTGGCCTCTGTTCATCCCTTGGTCGCCACCCCAAACCCTTACGAGCCTATTTGGGATGGGATCAAGAGGGTGTCTCCTGGCGCGATTCTTCTGCGCGGGCCGGCTTGCCTGAATCCCATCTGGTTGGGCAGTGAGAACGGCAGCGACATTGACGTCCTCGCAGAGGAGGGAAGGATAGCAGCAGTCCGTACATTCCTGCGGGGCCAAGGGTTTCACCGCGTTTTCAAACCCCACACTTATTTGGAGCGATACCGCCGTTGGGTTCGCGGAGACACGCAGGCACATACGGTCGATCTCTTCAAAACGGTGGAATGGGGCCTTGGGTACCGTCAGACCAAAGCCAAAGGGGAACTTCCCGACGAGCGTGTGGCTTCGCTGTTGCACGCCGTGGTCGATGGCAAGGGAACGGCTCGCTTCGAGCGGGAGCATCATGGGCCTCCCTGGGAGTTGCCGATGCCTGGTATCGGCCGTTTCGGGTTGGTGGGAAAAGCTTTATGGCGCATAGGTTTGACCAGCCTCCTGACTGGCTATTTGATCCTAATGGGCGTGATTCGGCCTAACCTCGCGGCAATTTTTCGCTATTTATTGCGCCGGATGGCGTATTCGATCTGGAGATTGAGTGGCAGGGTAGGAATGGAAATCGCTTTCCTGGGAGTAGACGGAGCCGGCAAGACCAGCGTTGCCAGCTCGCTCCGCCTGCCGGCCCCAGCTAAGGTAATTTACATTTACCTCGGTATGGGTTTGCACGACTACCGGACTGCGCCTATGCGCTTCATCGTGAGACACAATTTCCCTCGCTGGTTCCGAAAAATCTTCTTCCGCTTTGACGTTTTGGTGAGGCGTCTCGAGGGCTGGTTCTACTCTCACCTTGGCTATATAGTCATCTACGACCGCCACCCTTCAGAGCGTCTCGACCCGCTCAACTGGTCTCCCTCCGGCCTCGCTCGGAATCTGGTGGACGGTATTTTTGCTTGGCGAGTAGACTGGACATTTTGGCTGACTGGCGATCACCAGCGCATCTATCTTCGGAAGAGGGAATTCCCCCTTTCGGATCTGGAAATAACGGATGATCGCTATTCGAATATTCTCAAACACTACGATCTTCCGCACGACAAAATCGACGTCACGCGGACCGACCTTCAGGAAGTCATAACCTTCGCGACGGCGCGCGTGCTGGAGATGCATAAGGAGCGGGTTTCGCTCGACCGCTTAGCCAACAGATTTCTCCGAGCCTTTCTGCAATAGGAAATGCAAACCGTTGCCAATAGCCAGCGTGGCGTAGCAGCGGTTCCGGTCGCTGCCCCAGCTCCCTTGCCGGAGTCACGGCGGTCTACCAGAAAGTCCATTTCTGCCTGCCGGCTGGGGAATCGGTTCGGCCTTTCTGCAAGCAACTTCTGATGCACAAGACGTGCCGGGAGTCATTCCGGCAATGAGGATCGCCTTGCAGATTTCAGCCGCAAGAACAGTCGTGGTTTCAGCGCTGGAGAGGAACCTGCGCAACCCGGAGCCATCGGAACAGGTGATGATGGACCATTACCGGTGCCCGCAGGAATTTGTGCGCGTCGGCGTACAGGGTAATTTGTCAGAGCAGGCCGGTTTCTTCAAATTCGGCTCTGAATCGGTCTGTTACGGTCGGGCCTCCGCCTTTACGCCTTCGCCTGAAGCGGGGCAAATTCTGAATGATGCTCTGAAATACGCCAGGGGTAGCCAGGATGGCATCCACTTGCCGTTTGACGTTGCCGAAACTGTCACAGCGCTCCGATACGAAAAGTACACGCGGAACGGAAACGGCGCCCAAAAAAGCAGCATCCTACAACGGTCCGTGAGGGCGGCCTACTATGCCATCCGGCCCGTGATGCCCGTTTCCGTGCGCAAGCACCTTAGACACAGAATTTTGCAACTGCTTCAAGAGGATTCGGGTTCCGGGGTCCGCTGCCGCTGATTACACAATTCCAAATTTCAAATTTCGAACCATCGGTTCCTGGCCATGGCACAAGACAGCGAGCACCTGCCGCAGTTGCCGCCGTTCGGGCAGGAGACCTCAGGAGGATAAATAAAATGGTGTCTACAACGTTGTTGGCAAAAAGTCTCGACGAGCAAAACGATGTCCTGAGGCAGTTCCAGGACCGGGTTAGGCAGAGGACAGCAAGGGTTGGAGTGGTAGGGATGGGCTACGTGGGGCTCCCGATCGCTCTCCTCTTCGCGAAGAAGAACTTCCATACCACGGGGTTCGATATCGATCCGGCGAAAATCGAATCCCTTCGCCAGGGAACCAGCTACATCAAGCATATCCCCGACTCTGAAATCGAAGAGGAAATCCAGAGAAACCAGTTCCTGCCGACGACGGACTTTACCCGGTTAAGCGCCATGGACGCGATTATCATCTGTGTTCCGACTCCTCTCGATGACCACCGGGAGCCGGACCTTTCTTTTATCCGGGCGACTGCCGAATCCATCAGCGGCCACCTGCGCCGCGGACAACTCGTGGTTCTTGAGAGTACCACTTATCCGGGTACCACCGAGGAAGTGGTCCTGCCCATCCTGGAAAAGTCCGGATTGCGCTGCCCGGTATCTGATTATTCTGCCGAGGCCAACGGGCAGGCCGACTCAGGCGCGGCCGAGGTGGATTTCCTTCTGGCCTTTTCTCCCGAGCGCGAAGACCCCGGCAACAAGAACTTCAAGACGCACCAGGTGCCCAAGGTGATCGGCGGAGTCAATGCCCTCAGCGTGCTCGCAACACGTGACCTCTACGAAACGGCTTTTGAGCACACGGTCCTGGTGAGTTCATCGCGTGCCGCAGAAATGACCAAGCTCCTGGAAAATATCTACCGTTGCGTAAACATCGCGCTGGTGAATGAGCTGAAGCTGCTCTGCCTGAGGATGGGCCTGGACATCTGGGAAATTATCGACGCGGCCAAGACAAAGCCCTTTGGCTTTTCCGCGTTCTACCCGGGCCCGGGTCTGGGCGGCCACTGCATCCCTATCGATCCCTTTTACCTGACATGGAAGGCCCGTGAGTACGATTTCCCGACGCGTTTTATTGAGCTGGCGGGAGAAATCAACGCCTCCATGCCCGAGCACGTCATTGCAGCCACCGGAGAGGCGCTCAATCGCCGAAGGAAGTGCCTGAATAACGCGCGCATCCTGGTTCTCGGCGTCTCGTATAAGAAAGACGTCGACGACCTGCGTGAGTCGCCCTCGCTGGCGGTCATGGAACTGCTTCAAGCCCGTGGAGTGCGCGTTGACTACCACGATCCTTATTTCCCGCACCTGGGCCGGATGCGCCGGTACAATTTCCAGCTCGATTCGGTGCCCTTGAGCGAGGAAACGCTCTCACAATATGATGCCGTGCTGATTACTACAGACCATTCCTCGTTCGATTACGAGTTTGTAGTTCAGCACTCGCAACTGGTAATCGACACCCGCAATGCCACCCGGGACATCACTGAATGCCCGGAAAAAATTGTCCACTGCTAGAACACTGGTGGCCTGAAGCTTTGTCCCGCGGTCAGGCGGAGGGAGAGACCTTGTGCAAACTTTTCAAGACTTGCACAAGGTCAATCCCAACCAACGCCGCCGCTCCGCAGTGAAGCGGTCGGCGCCTTCCTGCCAGGGAAGACCTTAAGGTGAGACGGTGGCGGGGACCGGGCCGGCAGGTGGGCTCTCCACTCCATTCGAATCCACGGATTTGACCTCGTAGTAGTAAGTCGTGTCGCCCTGAACGGTCGCATCAACAAATGATGTAATCGCCACCGGGGACGATCCGTTGAGCAGACCAAATGGGCCCGCCGAAGAATTCCCACGATAAACGTTATAACCGGCAATCGTAACCGGGGAAGAGGACGGCGCGTTCCAGAGCAGATCGACGCTATGGAATGTGAAAGTGGACGCCCATGAGGTGGATTGCCCGTCAGAATTGGTTACCGTGACGGTTGCCGGGCCGGAACTGTGCTCGGGTGTAACCGCCACGATCGTGGATGAGTTGCTAAGCATAACCGAAGTTGCCGCAAGCCCTCCAAAGGTTACCGATACACCTGCTTGAAAGTTTGTTCCGCTGATGGTAACGGTTGTTCCTCCTGCAGCAGGCCCCGAGATTGGAGACACGCTGCTGACATTGAGGGATACCGTGCCAAACATGAAACCCCCTGCCAGGACTGCGCTGGTGCCATCAGGGTTGGTAACGGCAACGTTGACAGGGCCAGAGGCGTGCGCCGGAGTGGTGGCTTTAAGTTGGGTCGCATTCACGAAAGAAACGCCGGACGCAGGGCTCCCGCCAAAAGAGACTGTTGCGCCACTCACGAAGTTGGATCCGGCTATCGTGACTACTGTCCCTCCTGCAGTCCCCCCTGAATTTGGAGTGACGCTGCTGATGGTGAGGGACGACGTGCCAAATGTGAATCCCGCCGGCAGCATTGCGCTGGCGCCGTCCGGGTTGGTGACCGCCACGTTAACTGAACCCGCGGCGTGAGGCGGAGTGGTGGCCATCAGCTGGGTCGAACTCACGAAGGAAACACTGGACGCAGGACTCCCGCCAAACGAAACTGTTGCGCCACTCGCGAAGTTGGACCCGGCTATGGTGACCACCGTCCCACCCGCAGTGTCCCCCGAACTCGGCGAAACGCTGTTAAGCGCGGGCGAGGATTCTGTGTAGGTAAAAGCGCTTGGCAGAGATGATGACATGCCGTCGGCTGTTGTTACCTCCACGTTGACACTACCCGAGGAATGTGGCGGAACCGTAGCAACCAACTGCAATGGGCTGACGATTCTAACATTCATTGCCTGCACTCCGCCGAAACTTACCGAAGGCGGAGCGCTTTGAGCGCTGGAGGTAAAATTCGAACCGTTGATGATGACTGCCGTTCCACCCGCCGGGGGAGCCGTGTCAGGCACAATGGACTTAACTGTGGGCGTCGAACCCTGCTGAGACGTGTCAGCGTTGAGGGGGGTCGTAATATCGCTTCGGCATGCGGAAAAAAACAATGGCATGGCCGCCGCAAGCAAAGCAGCGATGCAGGTGAGGAAATTTCGTTCAAGTGCGTTTGACTTCATCACATTTCTCCGCACAGGGCTGGAACCAGCGGGGTGCCGAGGACCTGTGGATTTGACAGGCCGGCATTGAGACGACCTGTTGCATGCTTCTTCGTGTTAACTGCAGCGCCTCGTGTTTCCAGATATGCGCCTCTTTCTGGCCACATTGTTCTTGCTCCACCAGGAAAGGCCTGCACGTGGCTTCCTATGGAGACGGAATGACTGCCTGTGCCTGGTTTGAATAGGAGCTTTCCATGTTGCTGTTGTTGACGGCAGTTGTTACGTAGAAGTAGGTTTGGCCTGCCTGCACATTGTTGTCACTGAATGATGTGCCGGAAAGCAGATTGGAATTCAGCCTGGTGTACGGCCCGCCGGACGTCGAACTCCGGTAAATGTTGTAGCCGTACGCCGGCGATGAACTGCCCGTCCATGAAAGCCCGACGGTGTGATAGTAAGTGAACGATGAATCGAGCGTCCCGCTTTGAGAATCCGGGTTTGTCACGGCGATGGTGACTGTCCCGGCTGGTGAAACGGGACTGACAGCCTGGACCTGAGTGGAACTGACCAGCGTGACTGAAGCTGCCGCGATTCCTCCAAACGTCACCCTCGCTCCGCTCTGAAATCCGCTTCCCAGTATCGTGACGGTGGTCCCGCCTGTCACCGGTCCGGTATTGGGTGAAATGCTGGTGAGGGACGGCCCGGAACTGTAAGTGAAGGCGGAGGGAAGCGAGGCAGATTGAGCATCTGGATTGGTGACTGTGATCGCGACCGTCCCTGCGCTTCCCGGAGGTGACATAGCATTAACCTGAGTAGAACTGCCTACTGTGACCGCGGTGGATTGTGCGCTGCCAAACGCGACAGCAGCTCCTGCC
>DATLWV010000022.1:0-3936 GCA_035576145.1 Terriglobia bacterium | reverse complement strand
AAAATCCAGAGTGCTGATGGATTTCCACGCATACTGCTGGACCACTTGGTGCAGGGCCTTGGTAAATGCGTCATCGCCGACAACCCACCGCAGCATGTGGAATACCATGGCACCTTTTTGCGCGACAATCGAATGGTACTGGGGCGTGTAGGGCTGGAGTGACCCGGCCTGGGCGATGGGCGTTGTCTCTTCATGAGTAAGGGCCCCGATGGCAGTTGTGTGCATAAGATTTTCAAAGGCCGTCTCGCCCTGCGACTGCTCGATGTAGAGCGCCGAGGAGTAAAGCGCAAGGCCGTCGTCCAGAAAGGAGTCGTCGGGCGTAGCCGGACTGACGTAGCAACTCCACCATTGGCGTGAGATTTCATGCGCCAGCAGCTGTTCGTTCACGGGCGAGGCGAATCCGCGCGAGGCAAGAGCGACGATGCCGGGCGACGAATAACCGCCCACGGTATCGTCTGCAATCTCGACAATAGCCAGGTTGCCATTCGGCAGTGAACCGAACTTACCTGAAAAAAAGCTCATGATTTTCGCTGCACTCGCACCGTAGTCCGCCGCAAAATTCTCATGACCACGCTTCAGGAAGAGGTAAACGTTGGCCCCAAAAGCGTTTTCCTGCTGGACCGAATAATCGCCCGCGTAAAAGGTGCCGGGAAAGGACGACTGGTCGAATTCGAAGGAGTAAGTGGTGTTGCCAGCTTCATTGACAGGAGGCAAAGGCGCTCCCGAAGCGATAACTGTCTCGCCTGTTGGCACAGTAACTTGCAAGTTGGCTGCAAACCGATTGACACCCGGTCTAACCACAGGGAACCAGCGGCCGGGATAGAGCAGATAGGAACCTTCTGGCCCCACATAGGAGAGCTTGAGCCCTTCGACGGGACTTCCCTCCGCTGTTCCGAGCCCGCCCTTGTAATTTACCGTGATGGACGACGGCTGCTCTGCGGTGACAGGGCCGGGAAGCGTGACCTTAAGGCTCAGCCCATCCTGTTGGAATTGGACGTCGGCTCCCGTTGCGTCTACGATCTTCTGGACCCGCAAGGCGCTGTTGAGCTCAAAGCTGAGCTGGCTGATGCTGGTCAGCGGAACGAAATCGATCCTGGTAGTGGCTTCAAGGATGTGGGTCGTGGGAAACAGTTGGACTTTGATATCGTATTTCTTAATCACAAACTGCGCAGGGTCCGCTGCCCGCGCGCCTGAGAGTCCGGCAAGAAGAACCAGTGTCAGGAAACCGGCCGTTTTAGTCCGGCGGGCGCCTCCTAACGGTCGTGCCACAGTTCTCCTTAATCCACGGAACCATGAGGAATGCTTCATACGGGATTCAAGCCTTTCATGAAAAAAGGGCAACACATTTGATAATACAATCCCCGGCAGGGCGTTGGAACGGTTAATCATAAAAAACCCACGCTTTGACTGCCCCGCGGGAGATTATGCCCTATCTCAGGGATGCTTCATTTGGCATGCAAGGATGCCTTGGCCCCCTCAAGATGACGGATAATTGCTTCCGCGGCGCGGCCGATTGCGCCTCCCGTGCCTAGGCGCTCCTTCACTTTTCGAAAGTCCGCCACCATCCGGTTTCGTGCCTCTGCGTTGTCGAGCAGCCTCTCAATGGCGTCCGCCAGGCGTGCAGGCGTGAAGTCGCTCTGAATCAGTTCCGGGACGGCGGCATGGCCTGCCAGCAGGTTGACCATGCTGTAGAAGGGAACATCGATCATAAATCTCGCGCACACCGCGGTGAATGCGGAGACCCGATACACGACAATCATAGGGCACTCCCGCAAAGCCGCCTCAATGGTGGCTGTTCCGCTGGCGACTACGGCGGCATCGGAATATTGCAGGGCTTCGTGTGTCGAATTGCTCAGAGCGCGCAGGACTGCTTTGCCTTTGTAAAGGCGTGACACCAGAGATCCCAGCCATTCGGAATCAATGGTCGGAGCATAAGCGACGATAAATTGAACGCTCCGGGATTGGGCCAGGCGAGCTGCGGCGTCCAGCATCGCCGGCAGGTTGAACGTCACCTCCGTTCTGCGGCTTCCGGGGAGCAGGGCCACCGTGGGGGTGTTCGGGTCGAGTTTCGCGCGGGCGAAAAATTCTTCTCGAATCTCGCTTGGAGCGGCCAAATCCACAAGTGGATGCCCGACACATTCGACGGGGACTCCCGCTCTTTGGTAGATCCCAGTCTCGAAGTCGAAAAGGCAAAGCATCCTGTCGACACTGGCTTTGATCTTCCTGATCCGCCACTTTTTCCAAGCCCAGATCTGCGGGCTGACAAAATAGATGACGGGAATGTTGTGTTGTTTCAGCCGCTTCGCCAGGCGCAGGTTCAAGGATGGAGAATCAATCAGAATTGCAGCTGCGGGTTTTCTCTCTGCGGCTTCAGCCACCAGGTGCTGCATGGCGCGATAGGCTTTGGGCAGCCCGGACACGACTTCGGAGATTCCAATCAGCGCCACCTGGTGGATATCGACAATGGTCTCGACACCGGCCGTGCGCATGGCCTCGCCGCCGCAGCCGAAAACCTCGGCTTTGGCCATCCTGGTTTTAAGCGCCTGGGCGAGGGCTCTACCATACACATCGCCGGAACGTTCTCCGGCAACTATTAAGAAGCAATCTCTGGGCATGATCCTCTTGCCGGCCCGGCGGAGGCCAGGAGCTCCTGGTCCTTGTATTGGAGCTGATAAAGCTTAAAATAGATTCCCTTCAAACGCAGTAGTTCCTGATGCGTCCCCACCTCGCGCACACGCCCCTTGTGCATTACGATGATCTTCGAGGCGTTCTGTATGGTCGAAAGGCGGTGAGCAATAACAAGTGAAGTTCGATTTTCCAGCAACCGCTGGAGACCTTCGCGAATCAGATGCTCTGTCTCCGGGTCTACGCTGGACGTCGCCTCGTCGAGAATCAGGATTTTCGGGTCGTGTGCCAGTGCTCGGGCAAACGAAAGCAGCTGTTTCTGTCCCGATGAGAGCGTGGCCCCGCGTTCCCTGACGGGTTCATCAAAACCGCCGGGAAGATTTTCAATAAAATCCAGCATGTTGACGCGCCGTGCCGAGTCGCGGACCTGCTGGTCGGAGATGCCTTCGGAGCCGAGCCTTATGTTGCTGGTGATCGTACCCGAGAAGAGAAAAGGGTCCTGCAACACGATCCCGAAATTGTTTCGAAGGTCACGGAGGCTAACTTCGCGGATGTCCACGCCGTCGAACAGGATGGCGCCCTCCTGCACGTCGTAGAAGCGAAGCAGAAGGTTGGTGAGGGTGGTTTTGCCTGCGCCGGTGTGGCCCACCACGGCGACCGTTTCTCCCGGTTCGATGGTGAACGAAACGTTTTCAAGCACGCGATGATTGTCCCGGTAGGCAAACCCGACATTGCGGAATTCCACGCTGCCGCGAGGTCCCTCGACCTGTTTCGTGCTGGCGACATCGGAAATTGTCACCGGCGTGTCCAGCAGCTTGAAGACCCGCTCGGAACTGGCCATTGCCGACTGAAGGATGTTGTACTTGTCACTCAGGTCCTGAATGGGCCGGAAGAAGCGTTGCGAATACTGGATGAAGGCGATAGCAGTTCCCACGGTCAGTGTTCCGGCCATGATCATGCCGCCGCCTTTGTAAAGGATGATGACGATGGCCAGGGCCCCCAGGAATTCAACCGTGGGGTAAAACAACCCGTAGGCCAGAATGGATGCTTTGTAAGCCTCCATGTGGGCGCTGTTAATCTTCTCGAACTCTTCGAAGCTCTTATCCTCACGATTGAATAGCTGTAGAACGGACATGCCTGTGATGTGTTCCTGCAGATATGCGTTGATGCGTGCAATGGCAAGGCGGATGCGCCGGTATGATTCGCGTACTGCTTTCCGGAAAAAGCCCGTCACCAGGATGATCAGAGGCATGACGGCAAAAGTCAGGGACGCCAGCCTCCAATCAAGCTTCAGCATTACCACCATGATGC
>DATLWV010000021.1:0-9604 GCA_035576145.1 Terriglobia bacterium | reverse complement strand
GTCACGATACTCGCGAGATGGCCACTGGCGTTGAGTCCGACGGATCAAGCCGCCGCTACGAATTCGGTGACACGCTCAACCTGGACGTGAACGCCACGTTGCTCTCCGCCATCGGCCGTAATGGCCTCACAATGCCGCTTGAACTGGACTACCAGGACTTGCAGGTCCGACAGTGCGAATACCAGAGCTCCTGCGCCACGGTCCTGATGCTCGATTGCAGCCACAGCATGATTCTTTACGGCGAGGACCGCTTTACTCCAGCCAAGAAAGTGGCCATGGCTTTGACCCACCTCATACGGACGCAGTTTCCCGGCGACACACTGCACATGGTCCTGTTCCACGATTCGGCCGAAGAGATTCCGCTGCAGCAACTGGCACGCGTGAAGGTTGGCCCCTACTACACAAACACCCGCGAAGGATTGCGGCTGGCGCAGCGCATTCTTTCCCGCCAGCGGAAAGACATGCGCCAGATCGTGATGATCACAGACGGCAAGCCCTCCGCTCTGACGCTCGAGGACGGTCGGATCTACAAGAATGCCTTCGGGCTCGATCCTCTGGTTGTTTCCGAAACGCTGCACGAAGTGGTCCGCTGCCGCAGGAATGGGATCCTGATTAACACCTTTATGCTGGCTTCCGACTTCGGCCTGGTAAACTTTGTGCAGAAGGTAACGGAGATCTGCCGCGGTAAGGCCTACTTCACTACTCCTTATACACTTGGCCAGTATTTGTTAATGGATTACATGAAGAAAAAAGTCAAGCATATCCACTAGCCTGATGCTGAGATTACGCCTCTGGGAGCGTATCCCAATCGACAAATGAATCAGCATCAGGGTCTATAAACAACTCTGCAGGTCCTCAGCTGGCCTCTTGTGCCTCATCTAAAGCGCGTTTCTTGTGCTTTGGCGGTTTGTTGCGGGGGCTCTCCTCGCGGCGGGTGGGTGGCGGCTGGCCGGCTCGCTCACGCGCCTGCCGCTTCACTTCCTTCCAGCCATGAAACGGTTCTTTCTTCGGCGGCTTTCTGGGGCTCATCGGGATGAACTCCATCACAGCGGGCTGGCATTCCTGCCCTAAGACATGGATGGCGACGCAGGCTTAAGAATTTGGCGGAAGTGTGTCGGAATCGAACCGACCGATCCACCAGAGGCAGATCCACAGGATTTGAAGTCCCGGGCGGACACCAGCCCACATGCACTTCCGAATTGATTCTAGGTGACTTGCT
Organism: Terriglobia bacterium; assembly: GCA_035576145.1. Lineage (GTDB taxonomy): Bacteria > Acidobacteriota > Terriglobia > UBA7540 > UBA7540 > SCRD01. The sequence continues at coordinate 8,385 of DATLWV010000021.1, read as the reverse complement.
CCCTATCGTCAACGCTAAGGTCATTCGCCGCATCCGAGATTGCAGTGCTTGTTGAACTTCTTAAAGCCGTCTTTCACTCAGTTTGTGTCTTTACAATAGGCAGACTCTCATTCGAGCCGTGGCACGTGAACTCCCGGCATCAGCACGAATGATTTATCAGGTATCAACCTGCTCCAACGTGGTATAAAAACCGGTGAAGTGGCTTGAGTACCAACGTACCAATTACCAATTTCCTTCGTTCGCCCTATGAACATTTTTCCAGCGACAATCGCATGGCCAGATTACTGGTTCGAAGTCTTGTTTTGCCAAGTGTGCTCTTGATTGGGTGTATCCGTGTCCCTGCCCAGGGAGTCGTCATCGATGGCCGGGCGGATGACAGCTTCTGGCATCGCGTCACACCCGCAAAACTTGTGCCGGAAGCACCCGGCATTCCAGCGGATATGGGCGGGGATGTAAGGGCGGCCATTACCGGAAAATACCTGTATCTCAGCGCTTTTCTTCCAGAACCAGGCGGAAGGGTCACCGCGCGATCAATTGGCGTTAATCCAATCTGGGAAGGCGGGGGCGAAGCCCGCCACATGAAGACGGCGCGCCGCATCACCTACGGTGAACCCGAAGGAGAGGATTATGTTCGGTTCATTCTTCGTGTCTACGACGAAAATGACTGGATGGTCCAGGTAGGGCCACTGGGCGCACATTCGATTCGATGGCGATGGACCGGCGAGCACGAATGGTACACCAGCGATCCTGAAAAATGTGTCGGCTTTCTCGTCGCATTGACGATCGGGAAAGACGGCTGGAGTGTTGAGGTTGCAATTCCACTTGAAGAGCTCGGGTCTCCTCGTCCAGGCAACATCCAGCTAGCAGTTGAGCGGAACCGCGCTGAGCGGCCCGACACCCCGCAAGAGCAGTGGTTCTGGCCCAGTACCCAACCCAGTGCCCAGGTGGCAAGCATACCAGCCAGCGCCGAAAAAATGCCCGACCCTTCCTTCCAGCCACCGCTGCTCGGAAATAGCCAACCACCGATCCCCGTGGGCTATCAAAAGCAACTCCCTGACATCCGCGAGAGCTGGACCGGGGCCGCATGGCGTGATATCCCCGTCTGGAACCTGACGCGTAACGAGCCAGCGGCGCGGCTGCCGGAGTTTCCAACTGAGGTCAAATTTGTCCAGGACGGGCATACACTGGCAATCCTTGCGCGATGCATTGAGCCGTCCAGAGTTATCGCCCACGCCAGAGACCGTGACGGCAGCGTGACCAGTGACGACAGCTTCCAGATCTATCTGGCGACCTCCGGTTCCTATTACGTGCAATATGCCATCAATCCACTTGGGACTCTCCTCGACGCGTCCGGGCACCAGGGAAGCCCCCGGCTCTCCTCACCCCACGTGGATTGGAACAGCCCCGTGCGAGGGTCGGCGTGGAAAGATCAGGGCGCATGGTTTGCACGACTGGATATTCCACTCGATCACGCCAGCAACATCCTTGGTGAAGTCAAAATTCCAGGGATATGGCGCATCCTCATGCTGCGCCATCGTCCGGGCCGCGATGGCGAAGTTGGTGAAACCAGCGTTCTTCCCGTAACCGGCAGCAGGACGCCTTTATGCCCCGCGCGTTACCGGCGCTTTGAACTGGTCAGCCAGGACCCATCACAACTCCCCCGGCCTGAGCTTAAGTCACGGTCTGGCTCCCTGGCCTTCCTTCCAAGCCGCGTATTCTCTCCAGAGCAGCGGAAGCAAATGCACCTGCCAGACATGTTTGACAATTATCTCCACAATCGGATTCTAAGAATGCTCGAAAGAGAACGGGATGAATGGAACCAGGTCCATTCGCGCTCTGATTGGGAGCGGTTCCGTGATCCCAGACTGCAAGCGCTCAGAACGGCGCTCGGCAAGTTTCCACACAAATGCCCACTTGAGACTCGAGTGACCTCTGAATTTAATGGTGATGGCTATCGGCGGCAGAACATTGTATTCCAGAGCCAGCCGGGAATTTGGGTCGCATCAAACCTTTACCTTCCTTCTGTGCCCCACGGCGAGATGCCCGGAATCATCATCCTCCACAGCCTCCACGCACCAAAGTCGCAGTTTGAACTTCAGGATATGGGGATTATTTGGGCTCGCGCAGGTTGCGCTGTGCTTGTGATAGACCAGGTGGGTTACGGTGAAAGGATCACCACCTATCCGTGGGACCGGTCAAACTACAACTCTCGCTATGTGGAGGGCGAGCAACTCTACCTGGTTGGCAGCAGCCTGATCACCTGGATGGTTTGGGACGCCGAACGCGCCATTGACCTGCTGGAGGCTCGTTCCGATGTCGACAAGAAGTCCATCATCCTCCTCGGCGCTGTGGCCGGCGGCGGCGACCCCGCTGCCGTCACGGCTGCCATCGATCCACGTGTTGCAGCGGTTGTGCCGTTCAACTTCGGGGAATCGACACCCGAGGTTCCGCGGTTTATTCCCAGCAAGAATCAGTGGCCGCTTGACCTGGCTGATCCCGGCCTGATGGATTGGGACACAACACGGGTCATTCGCCGAGGTATTGTCGACCAATTCATGCAATGGTTCATCTGTGCGTCGGTGGCGCCCCGCAAATTGGTCTATTCATATGAACTGGGTTGGCACGTCAAGGACCTGCCGGCTTGGGACCGTTACCGCAAGGTCTACGCTTTCTATAACGCCCTCGGCAACCTGGCCGACGCGCACGGCTTCGGTCCCTTTCCCGGCCCCGGTGAGGCGTGGAACATCGGCCCTGCACAGCGCCGGTCGCTTTATCCCACTCTTGAACGTTGGTTCGGCATTCCTTCCCCGTTCCAGAATGAAAAGATCTCTCCGCTTGAAAACCTGGCTCCGCGCCCCGATGTCGACCGCCAGCCTGTGTCAGACCTCACGGTGCTGACACCGGAAATTTCTTTCCAATTACAACGGAGGGCAGTGCATCAAATAGCGGCCAAAGAAGCCCAGGATGAAGTAAATGCTGCGAGGGCAGAACTCAACAGCATGACCCCGGATGCCAGGTTGAAATGGCTTCGGGCACACTGGCAAGAAAAGCTGGGCAACATCGACCCGAATCTTCATCCCAAGGGGACCATCGAGTGGAGCAAGAAGATGCCAGACGCCAAAGCCGAAGCCATCTCCCTTGAGATTGAGCCGGGGTTGTTTGTTCCAATGCTTCTGCTTATGCCAGGATCTCGAAACACGGCCCGAGCGCCCGTGGTGGTAGCCCTCTCGGAAAGCGGGAAGGACCTTTTCCTCGTGAAACGCGAAACGGAGATCGAGACGCTTCTCAAGGCGGGTACGGCAGTGTGCCTTCCAGACGTAAGAGCCACAGGAGAGACAACTCCTGACGGAAGGCGAGATCCTGATGGCGACGAAAACACGCAGGCCAATACCGTGCTGATGATGGGCGAAACCATGCTTGGGATGCGTCTGCGGGACCTGCGGACCGTTCTGGTCTATCTCAGAACCCGGCCGGATGTTGATTCAAGCCGGTTCGGCCTGTGGGGGGACTCATTCTATCCGGCAAATCCGGAACATCTGATCCTCAATGAATCTCCGCAATGGCAGATAGGCCCCGACATCCAGCAGCACGCCGAGCCGCTGGGTGGACTCCTGGCAGTGTTAGGCGGTCTTTACGAAGACGACGTGCGAACTATCGCTGTCCGCGGCGGGCTGGTAAGCTTTGGGTCGATGCTGGAAAGCAATTTCGGCTACGTGCCGCAAGATGTCGTTGTACCGGGTATCCTTGAAGCAGGGGACATCGTAGATGTCGAAGCGGCTCTCGCACCTCGTCCATTGCTGTTGTCAGGTATGGTCGATGGCCTCGATCAACTGGTTCCACAACGAGAGCTCGAACGGCAATTTCAACACGTCACCGAGGCATACCGAAACACAGCATCGGGAGTGCTTTCAATCCAGAGTGGCATTAGCCCACCTGATCTCGCAAATTGGCTTCTGAACAATTGGCACTAAGAAAGATAGTCTTGTCTTGAATTGCGGCCTGCATCTTCTGCTGCGCCGGTTTTGGAATTCCCGACATTCGAACTATAGTTCTCGATTGACGCCCTGGCTATGGAGGGTGGAAGTATCCATCCAATCGAATTTGTCTTCTCTTGCCGGGAGCTTATGCGCAGCCGCGTAACTGTTCCTTACATCCTGGACTTGATTAAACCAGTCACCTAAGGGCAGAGAAAATTCCCGGTCAATCAAGTAAAGCAGTCCTGATTGCTCGCGACGTGCCTTCTCGCTGGTTGCAACAGAGACGAAGTCCTGCGGCTCGCGCGCCACGTGACGACCGTTAGCCTCACGCACTCGCGGAAAAATGCTTTTGTACCAGGTCTCGGTGGCATCATGGAGCACCTGGTTGCGATAATCGCGGATCAAACTCACAGTGTCCAGTGCATGGTCAAGCGAACTGACAGCTTCGGCATAGTGAAGTTTTCCAGCTTCATCCTGGGCCGTTTCAAGATCGTTGCTGACTCTTTCCAATCCTTGCAGAATCTTCAGGTTCTGCCGACAGATTTCGGCCAGCGAGAGATAAACCTGAAGATTGTGTCGATTGAACTGGACCGATGACAGCTTGCTGTAAAGCAGATTCATCAATTCATCATTTTCACCGAGAAACTTCCATGCCAAGTCCAATCGTCGCGAATTTTCCTTGCGCCAGTCGTGCCGGAAGTGGAGATAGTCTGGTGAGGGTACAGGTGGAAGCGGAAGAGTCTCGATGTGAGGCACAAACGGCCCGATTCCGTACGAATATCCGAATATCAAAGGCAGTTCATCTGAAGGCTTGTTGTCCCAACTGCTGGCAAAGAACTGTGCCTGCGTGCTCAATAACTGGTAGAGGCGGTCCATTTGTGCCGAGCCAGATCCATAGAACAGACGATAAAAATCGTGCTCCAGCTCCTGCGGCGAAAGTGATCCTGGATGCCAGGCAGCCGATGCTCCAACCGCGTATCCCAGCCAATAGGTTTCCGGGTGCGGCCCCAGATCACCCCAGGCATAAATATCCACCCCAATAACGTCCGCTTCCTGGCGCCCTGACGTATAGGAAATCTCGTTAAAAACCTGTGTAGCCTGTCCCTCGTTCTCCGTGTGAGGACGCGGCTGGTCGTTGGGTGAAAGCACAAAATAACTGGGAAACAGTGGCCGGTCCGGAAGCGAATTTGTGTAAATCATCTGCTGGATGCCGTGTTTCCGAAATGCGTGGTTGTAGGCAGGAGAGTAGATTTCACCATTTATCAACCAGGATGGAAGAAGGGGTATGTCCTCCGCTTGCAGAGGATCTTCCCCCCAGAAAATTACCTGGCGCCCATGATCGTGCAGGTAACCGGCTGTCCTTTTTATGAAGTCGACGAGCAGCTTACTGGGGCTCCCAAGCTGCTTTGCAGCCTCTGCAGAATGGCACTGGTCGTTATCCGCCTTCCCGATAAACCAGGCCTCGTCCGTTGAAAGGTGGAAATACTTCACGCCCTTGTTGGAATTCACTAGGTCCTGGAACAGGCTCTCAAGCAGCTTGTAGGTGTCAGGATTGCTGGAACACATCTGAAAGGCGTTCTCAGGGAATTCGCGAAGTTTCTTAAATTCCTGGCGCTCCAGGATCCAATTCACGTGAGCAGGTCCGTCCACATACGGAATCACCTGGACGTGATAGCGCAATCCGTAATCAGTTAGCTCCTGCAGCTGAGCAGGAGAAAGTGCGTACGGGTCAACCAGCGCCGGCGCGCTGGCATATTCAAAATGTCCATTCAAACGGAGCGCAAATCCGTTGAGCTTGAAAAATGCTGCGCGCCGGACGGCCTGTTTCAAGACGTCAAGACGGTCCAGGTGCATCTGCTCGTCCCAGAAAATCTCACGCAGGCGTACGTCCGGCCAATCTGTAATGGTTGCCGCAGGAAGCCATAATTTTCCATCCGCCCGTTTAACCAGCTGGACAAGTGTCTCAACACCGTAAAACAAACCCGTTGGTGCGTTCGCCCTAATCCTGATTCCGTTGCTTGCGATCTCCAGCCTGTAGGCCTGCTCTTCAAGGGACTGCTTTTCTTTGTCTGTTGCCTGCCCAATTTCGACCGACCCCGGCTGAGCTCTGAGTTCGATCGCTTTTCCAGCCCCGCGTGTCGCGAGCACCAGCCCATATCGATCCTTTAGATCTTCTTTCAAACTTTCCACTGCGACATCATCAGGCTTTACACCGCTGGCTGGTTGTATTTTCCAGCTTCCGTCGAGCTCAATATCCCCGCCTTTCAGCTCAACCTGCTGCGGCGCTGGAATCAAGGTGTATCCTCGGGAGTAAAGCTCTGAAGGGGTGGCCCCGCGAACCATTTGAGCAAGACCCAAAATCAATAACAGCAGATAGAGCCGTTTGGCGATTTCTTCGATCATGTCCATCGATCTCCTGGCAGAAAGTGCTCTTGTTCCCGGTTCGCAGCAGAAGGAACCGCGGGCTCAACAATTTTCAATGAGCCACAGTCTCATAGTCTTTCCAGTTGAGCTTGTCGTTGCGTGTTGGCAATCCATAGCCCTGTGCGTACTGGTTCCTCGCTTCTTCAACCTCGTCATACCATTTACCCAGGGGTAACAGCAATTCGCGGTAGATCAAGTAGCTCAAATCTGCCGTCCGCATCGGCAGATGGTCTTTCACATCGTCGACCGCATTCAGATACTTCCGCCCATTCGCTTCTTCTACTCTCGGGTACCAGGCCTTTTCCCAGACTTGCACGGCGTTCGCGTACACCGCGTTCCGCTGCGCCCGGATATCCTGCGCAATATCCAGAGCATGGTCCACATCGCCCACAGCCTCTTCGGCCTGTGCCTTCGCAGCAGATTCCTTCGCGGATTCGAGGAGCATGTTGATCTGTTGCAGGTCCACCAGCATCTGGAGATTTTGCCGATAAAGCTCCGCAATGGAGACGAAAAGCTGGAGGTTGTAGTGATTGAATTGTACTGACTGAAGGTTCCGGTTCAACAGGTCCATCAAGGTATCGGTTTGGGCGAAATATGATGAGGCCAGTTGAAGCCGCCGGGCGTTCTGTTGAGCCCAACCGTGGTCCCTGTTTAAAAGCACACCTGAAGGGACCGGCGGAAGCTGCAACGTCTGATCGTCCGCCGGCATTCGCGGGTTATAGATGACCGGCGCGTAGTCGCCCCAAATGCCTATCCTTGCGTTCGAGGCAACTACATCCCAGCTTTCTTTGTAGAACTGGGCCTGCTCGCTCATCATCTGATACAGCCAGCCCATATTCTCCGCTCCCTCACCATAGAACAGCCGGTAAAAGGACGACATCAGCTCTTTCGGGTTTCCGGCTCCCGGGTGCCAACCTGGAGCGGCTCCGGTGGCGTATCCCAGCCACATCGTCTCCGTATTCAGCCCGGCATCGCCCCACCCCGCGATCACAACACCCATGATGTCCGCGTACTTCCGGTCAGGCGCATAAGAAACCAAGTTGAACATCTGCGGAATCACGCCAGGACCGGGAGGAACGGGCTCGTAGGCACCGCCGGCCGGGCTCGGAAGCATTTGAGTCGCGGGCCGGATGTAATAACTGGGAAACAGCAGTTCCTTCCAACCGACGGTGGAAGTAAAAATCATTTGCCGGATGCCGTGCGCCTTAAGGGCCTGATCAAAATCCTTGCCGTTGACCTCGCCACTGATCATATAGGATGGAACCGACGGAATGTCCGCTGTTCGTAGCGGACGCTCGCCCCAGAAAACAACTTCCCTTCCCCGGTCGTGCAGGTAGCCCGCAGTCCTGGTCACGAACTCGGCCAGCAGTCTTCCCTGACCTCCAAGTTCATCCGCTCGCTTCTTCGACTGGCACTGGTCATTGTCTGCCATCCCCACAAAATAGGGCTCGTCAGTGGAAAGGTAGAAGTAGATTACGCCCTTGTTGGCGTCCAGCAGGTCCTGGTACATCCCTTCCAGCAGCTTGTACGACTCCGGGTTCGTTGCGCACAGCTCATAGTTGCTGTCCGGAAACTCCCGCAGCTTCGCGTACTCCGGGTGCTTCAGGATAAATGCAACGTGCGCCGGGCCGTCCAGATAAGGAATCAATTGGATGTGGTACTTCAACCCGTAGTCCGTCAGTTCCTGCAACTCGGCCGGCGTTAGCGCATAAGGATTCACCAGTGCCGGGGCGCTCTTGTACTCAAAATGGTCGTTCAGCTTGATCACAAACCCGTTGATCTTGTAAAACGCCGCCTGCTGCAGCGCCTGCTTCAGCACCTCCATCCGCTCCAGATGGTGGTTGTCATCCCAGTAGATGTTCCGCTGCTCCAGGTCCGGCCAGTCCATGATGGTTGCTTCCGGCAGCCACCGCTTCCCTTCTGCATGTTTCACCAGCTGCACCAGTGTCTCTACCCCGTAGAATAACCCCGTCGGCGCATTGGC
>DATLWV010000020.1:0-1574 GCA_035576145.1 Terriglobia bacterium | reverse complement strand
GCCAATACAAACGAAGCTGTGTCGGTCATGATCGAGCCCCAACGCGCCGGCCTGGGCAAAAGGATGGCGCGGGGCGTATTCGGACTTTTCGGCCACCGGCATGCCGCTGCCGCAGTGACTGCTCACTGAAGGGACGCGACGACACGGCCCACAGCGCGGCCGTGTCCGTCAGGCAGCGGCAGCACGCAGTTGTTGGTTATATCTTCCGTTTCATGTAAGATTTGGGACTCTTAGCGATGTGCAAGTAACGCGGGCCTCGGATTTTTGAGGTCCGCGATTTTTTTTGTACCGCCGCCTTCACCGGTTCCCGTCATTCTGATCCCGCGAGGCGGGAGAAGAATCCCCGCATTTAAATACCGAGATGCTTCACTTCGTTCAGCATGACAACTTAATGCCTTGGCACCCGCTCTGTGTGCCGTCATTCCGACCCCGCCATGCAGGAGAGGAAACTGCTTCTGTTCGCGGCCTTTTGCGGCTCAGCGCTTGAGTTCAACCAAGAGAACCTCTAACGTCTGACTGCCGAGGTTTTCGGGCAAGTGCTCTATTGGATCGATAAACATGGCCTGTCCGGCTTCGCCGTTGATATCCTCGGTTTTGCCGTCCGGGTACGTAAAGCGTCCATGGTGGTCAGTGAGAAACACGGCCACAAGGGCGGGATGCCCGTGCATCACCGACTTCTCGCCGGGCGCGTACCTGGTCGTTCTCAAATTCCACGGTGTAGTGTTTCGAGTCCACCTTCACGGGGTCTTGTGCCATTGGTTGTCTCCTTTCGGTGTCCTGCCTGATTGGGGGTGGAAGAATCGTATATTAAGACAGGTCCACTCGCAACAGTTGATCTGTGCGCTTCAATCTGGTTAACGCAAAATGGCAGTCGGAACTGTCACCGCTGGCCAGGAATTTTTCTTCGGCCGTGCCTGCCCCTGTTCCCGTCATCCCCGTCCTGCAATGCAGGAGAGGAATCTGCTTCTGTTTGTGTGCGGCCCACCCGTTCTCCTCCGCCGCTCCTCCCAATCTGAAATTTCAAATCTCCAATCCACAGAGCGGGATCGAGCGTGGGGTCATTCCGCCTTCTGCGTTCTGCCTACCGCCTTCTGCCTCCTGTCTTATCCCCTACCCCTACTCCCCACTTCCTGCCACCTACCATCTACCACCTGCCATCTACCATCTACCGTCTAATTTCTCCCGCACACAAAAAGCCACAGCACAACCCGGTGGTATGGCGGCCGTCTGTGATGTAGACTACCTCACATCGCCTGGCACAAAGCGCCGGCGGAAAGGAATAAGGCCATGCGCCATTCGTTGATTGTGATTGCGATTGCATTTTGTCTTGGAAGTGCGAACTGGGCGCAAATTGCGTCAGCGGATGGCGCAGATCAGTCCGCGGCCGTCGAGTTTGCGCAAGAGGCCGTCCCACGGGCATTGAATTACGATCAGGGCAAGCGTGAGAGCCTGACCGATGCACAGCAGGATTTCACTCCCGATGGCTGGCGCGAATTCATGAAATGGCTCACTGGATATGTCGATGACAAGGGAGCCCCGACGGGCAGCTCGCTGTTCACCGCCACAGGCGACGC
>DATLWV010000019.1:0-39778 GCA_035576145.1 Terriglobia bacterium | reverse complement strand
GGTATTGTCAGGCGCTCGCTACCGAAATTGAACGGCTCCCGGAGGTTTACGAGGCGGCTGGGATAGCCCGAGAGATCTTTGAGGCGCCGGTTGACTCGGTCTACATCGGCGGCGGAACGCCTTCGCTCCTTGGGGCCGAGCGTATGGAAAGAATTGTCGCGGACCTGCATCGCCTTTTCCGGTTTGGCCCGGCCGTGGAATTTACTATGGAAGTCCCCCCGGGATCTGCAGACAAAGGTTTTCTAAAACACGCGCTGGCAGTTGGAATCAACCGCCTCAGCATTGGCGGCCAGTCTTTTTCTGACGAGGAGCTCCGCTCTGTAGGAAGGCTTCACTCAGCTGCTGACACAGGGGCATTGATTCAATCCGCGCGCGGCGAAGGATTTGTAAACATCAGTGTTGACTTGATTGCCGGCCTGCCTCATCAGACTTTGTCATCCTGGCAGTCGTCGCTGGAGTCAGTGACCGCTCTGCAGCCTGAGCACGTTTCAATCTACCTTTTCGAAATTGACAATAAGAGCCGCCTGGGCAGCGAAGTGCTGCGGCACGGTATCCGCTACCATGCTGATGCAGTCCCGGACGAAGATTACGTAGCGGAGGCATATAGCCAGGCGCGCGCGTCACTCCGCCAGGCTGGCTACGTTCAATATGAGATTTCCAATTTTGCGCTTTTAGGCCATGAGTCGATTCATAACCGGAAATATTGGCAGTTGAAGCCGTACCTCGGCCTGGGCGCAGGCGCCCATTCTTCCGACGGGCAATTTCGTTGGGAAAACACTACAGCGGTGGAAGAATATCAAAGGCGCATGGCGCAGGGCGAATCGCCCATTTGTGAACAGCGCCGTCTAACACCCGATGCGCAGCTGGAGGAGTTCTTCTTCCTTGGGCTTCGCCAATCGGAGGGAATCAACCTTGCCGAGGCCGTCCGCCGGTGGGGCAGTGGACCGATTGAGCGGTGGGATCAGAAGATCGAATCACTTAAGAATGACGGCTGGCTCGAGCAATGCAACGGGCACGTGCGCTTGGCGGACAAAGCCCTTCTTGTCTCAAACGAAATCTTCCAGGAATTCATTGGCGTTTAGAACGTTACAAATTGCAGGCTGGAGATATTGATATGGCTCAGTCACTAGTTGACTTACGCAGTGATACCGTGACCCGCCCAACCCCGGCAATGCGCCGTGCGATGGCGGAGGCCGAAGTTGGTGACGACGTTTACCGCGAGGACCCGACAGTCAATCGCCTTCAGGAGCGCGCGGCCGAAATCTTCAACCGCGAAGCGGCTCTTTTTGTCCCTTCGGGTACGATGGGGAACCAAACCGCACTCAAGGCCCATACACGGCCCGGGCAGGAGGTGATTTGTGAGTCACGGTCGCACATCTTTAATTATGAGATGGGCATGCTGTGCGCCTTCTCGGGCATCGTTCCACGGACAGTTCTTTCCGAGGACGGCATCATGAGCTGGGCCCAGATTGAACCTCTGGTCCGCGGCCGCAGCGACCACCGCTCCGTCACGGGTTTGATCGAGGTTGAAAACACGTCAAACATTGCGGGTGGTTCCGTTTACCCTCTTGCGGTGTCCGACGAAATCTGTGACCGCGCTCATCAAAGAGGACTTCCGGTTCACCTGGACGGCGCGCGAATCTTTAATGCCGGCGTGGCACTTGATCGCTCCGTAGCGGAGCTAACGTGGAAGTTTGACTCCATCATGTTCTGCCTCTCCAAGGGGCTGGGGGCACCTGTGGGTTCAATAGTGGTGGGGAGCAAGGAGTTCATTGAAGAGGCGCGACTGATCCGCAAAATGCTGGGCGGAGGTATGCGACAGGCAGGAATCCTGGCTGCTGCGGGCCTGGTGGCACTGGAAGAGAGCCCGAAGCTGCTGCACGTTGATCATGAAAATGCCAAATTCCTGGCGGAAGGCCTGGCGGAAGTCCCCGGAGTCAAAATTGACCCGGCCAAGGTCAAGACTAACATCCTGTTCTTCGACGTTTCAGCGAGCGGACTCGGTGCCCAGGAAGTTTCAAAGCGTCTGGCAAGTCAAGGCGTGCTGGCCAACGGCGTCGGCCCAGAAACAATTCGCATGGTGACGCATTTTGACGTTGACCGTGCTGGGTGTGAGCGTGCCCTAAGCATTGTGCGGGATGTTCTTGCCGTGGGAAAATCATCCGCCAGAGTGTGACCCGCGAACGCGCGAAGGAAAAAGCATTTCAATTTTGTTACTGAAGAATGCGCGGTGGCAAGGCTGGTCAGCGTTTCTTCTGAGCCTTTTCGGTATAGAGCAAACCCAGCACTTCAACGTAGTGGTCCCGGAATGATGTGTCATGAGGGTCCAATTGAGTGCAGAGGCGGTATTCCTTAAGCGCTCCGTCCAGATCGCCGACTTTTTCAAGCGCATAAGCCAGCCCGCTATGCGCATCAACGTTTTGCGGCTCCCGGCGGACTGCTTCCAGCATCTCTACCCTTGCCCGCTCCCACTCATGGAACATAAGGAAGGTGATCCCCAGTTCGCGATGCAAATCACCGTTTCTTGGATCCAGCAGGGTTGCTTTGCGGAGGAGTTCGACGGACTCCTTGAATTGGCCACTCGATCGCAGTTGATCCGCCTCTGAGACCATATTGCGTAATTGCATCTCTGAAGCGGCCGGATTGATAGATGCGGATTCAGCTACTCGTGAGCTCGTTGCAGCCTCCCGGGCATCTACCTCCGTTCGCTGTCCCGCGGGCGGGGAAATAAAATAAGATGTTTCTCGTTGGTCAGGACACTGCACATGCACGTAATGATCTCCCGGGTCAACATCCTTGACCACCAGGACTCCATCGCTGCCCGTAAGCCCCGCCTCTTCGCCGTCGACGTCCACTTTGCATCTGTCCTTTCCGGAAACAACAGAGACGTTCGCGGACGCCTCCCCTTTATCTTGTTTCTTCCCACGAAGCCATTTGGCCGAACTGTAGACATTGCAAGTCAGAACAACGGCGAGAAGAATACCGATCTGCGAGCGGCTTTTCATGGCCTTTGACTCAATGGTAGCATGGAAACTCCCGCTCAAAACCGTTACAACACAAATGACGAGGGTTGTGCCGGAAGAACCCGCCATCTTAAGCATGTTAGAATAGGCGTGAATCGGATGGTCAGAAAGGTGGTGCGGAGGTGCACGCTGGATTTTGAACTGACCGACGAGGAACGAGAAATTCGTGACGCCGTGCGGGCGTTTGCGGAAAAGGAGGTTCGCCCTCACGTTCGCGAGTGGGACGCGGCAGAACATTTTCCCATTGAGCTCTTGCCCGGGCTTGCCAAATTGGGGTTGATGGGCGTAACGGTGCCCGCCGAGTTTGGCGGGGCAGGCCTTGGCTATCTCCCTTATGTCATTGCAATTGAAGAGCTTGCAAGGATTGACGGGTCTATAGGCCTGGTGGTGGCCGCGCACAATTCCTTGTGCGCAAATCATATTCTGCTTGCCGGTAGTAAGGAGCAGAAGAAGAAATATCTTGTTCCCCTTGCGCAGGGCGACAAGCTGGGGTGTTGGAGTTTGACCGAACCCGGCGCAGGATCAGATGCCGGAGGGACTCGAACTACCGCGAGACTTGAGGGTAATAGCTGGATACTTAACGGTTCTAAAACCTTTACCACCAACAGCCATTACGCTGATGTCTGCGTAGCCATGGCTGTTACGGACAAAGCAAAGGGAAAACACGGCATTTCGGCGTTTATTATAGAAAAGGGGACACCCGGTTTCCGGCCTGGCAAGACCGAAGACAAGCTGGGCATGCGGGCAAGCAACACCGGCGAAATTATCTTCGAGGACTGCCGAATTCCCAAAGAGAATTGTATTGGCGAAGAGGGAAGGGGATTTATTGACAGCTTGCGAGTTCTGGATGGAGGACGTATTTCCATTGCAGCGCTCGCGGTGGGGATGGCGCAGGGAGCCTTCGAAGCGTCGCTCAAGCATTCTCGGGAACGGGAGCAATTCGGACGAGCTATCGCCAGTTTTCAGGCAATCCGCTTCAAGCTGGCCGATATGGCAACTGACATCGATGCCGCCAGACTGCTGACCTGGCGGGCTGCTGCTCTGGCAACACAGGGTAAGAAGGTTACGCGCGAAAGCTCCATCGCCAAACTGTTTGCCAGTGAGGTTGCGGTCAGGGTCGCGGGCGAGGCGGTCCAGATTCACGGGGGATACGGTTTCATCAAAGACTATCCCGTTGAAAAGTTTTACCGGGACGTCAAGCTGTGTACCATTGGAGAGGGTACCAGCGAAATTCAGCGATTGATTATCGCACGCGAGTCTCTGGGCGAATCGATGTAGCGCTCCTACTATCGCGCACCGAGAGCATGATGACCTGATGGGTAATTCTCTTGAACAGTGGGTTGAGAGGATCTGCGCAGGCGATCGGCGTGCCATGGCGCAGGCTATTTCCGCTGTTGAGAGGAAAGAACCCTCGAGCGCAGCCCTGCTGGCGTCCCTTTTCCATAAAGCCGGCAAAGCGTATACGATCGGCATAACGGGCGCGCCGGGGGCGGGCAAGAGCACTCTGCTCGAAAAGGTTGCCGTGGAATACCGGCGATTCGGCAGGCGTGTGGGTGTCATTGCGGTGGACCCCACCAGTCCTTTTTCGGGTGGGGCCATATTGGGCGATCGCATTCGCATGCAGTCGTTGGCAACCGATGAGGGCACATATATCCGCAGCATGGCCACGCGCGGGCAACTGGGTGGACTCGCACCCGCGGCGCGTGATGTGGCCCTCATCCTCGATGCCGCAGGTTGTGATGTAGTTTTTGTGGAAACGGTGGGGGTGGGCCAGGATGAAGTGGAGGTTGCTCGCCTGGCGGATGCCACGGTGGTCCTTCTGGTGCCGGGGATGGGTGATGACGTTCAAGCCTTTAAAGCCGGCGTGATGGAAATCGCGGACCTATTTGTGATTAACAAAGCCGACCAACCGGGTGCAGAGCGGGTCGAGAAAGAATTGAACGTCTTGCTGTCCGTGGGGCCGCAGCCGGATGCCTGGCGGCCTCGCATTGTTAAAACGACGGCGACGACGGGTGAGGGAATATCCGAGCTATGTGAAGAATTGGAAAAGTTTCGGGCTGCTACCGAGGAAAGTGCAACAGGACTGAATCGCCGGCGTGAGAATACCCGATTGCAGCTTTTGGAACTGCTGCGGCAGACCCTTTTTGATAGAGTTGCTCAGGAGCGAATTGACGAAAAGAAGATCAGCGAATACGTTGAAGCCATCCTGGAGCGCCGGCGCGACCCGCATTCCATCGTGGAAGAATTAATGGAGGCCTCGGGAGTTGGCTCCAGACGCGTATGACCTGCCCGTTCAGATAGTTGCGGCGCGGCGCGTGATTGAAAATTCGTCGTGTAAACCTCAACCGCAGGACGAAAGAATGCGAATTCATCATGTGGGTATTGCTGTAGATTCACTTGAGAAAGCTGTGCCGGTGTTTGAATTGCTGTTGGGCCGACCGCCTCACTCGCGGGAGGAGGTTAAGGATCAGAACGTGCGTGTTGCCGTCTTTCAGGTTGGCGAAAGCCGCATTGAACTGCTGGAAGCCAGTTCACCCGATTCCCCGATTGCTCGATTTATCGGAAAGCGCGGGCCGGGCATCCATCACCTGACCTTGACGGTCGACAACTTGCAGAAGACACTGAACGATCTTGGCCAGCGTGGCGTACGGCTTATCGATCGCAGTCCGCGCGTTGGTGCGGAGGGTGAATCGATTGCCTTTTTGCACCCATCAAGCACTGCAAGCGTTCTGATCGAACTGCTGGAGGAACGTGATTCCTGCCAGGAAACTCCACACGGGGAGCGATAAGCGAAATGAAGCTGGGCGCATTTGAAATTCACGCCTTGTCAGACGGAACATTCGGTCTGGATGGCGGGCAAATGTTTGGAGTTGTCCCGAAGCCCTTGTGGGAAAAGAAGCTGCCACCCGACGAGCGCAATCGTGTGCGTCTTGGGCTCACGTGTCTCCTGGTCAAGACGGGTAACTACAATGTCCTGATCGAAACCGGTATAGGAGATAAGTTCGACACGAAGTTTGCAGAAATCTACAAGATCGATCATTCGTTGCGCCTTCCCGATGAGCTTTCGAGCCGCGGATTAGGCCTGGACGACATCGATGTCGTGATCAATACCCATCTCCATTTTGACCATTGCGGTTGGAACACCCGGCGGGAGGGAAAGCAAACAGTTCCAACGTTTCCCAAGGCACGTTATTTCATGCAACGGGCGGAGTGGGAACATGCCCTGCACCCTAGCGAACGTGATCGCGCAAGTTATCTGGAAGAATGGTTTGCTCCGGCGGAGCCGCAGACCGTGTTTGTTGAAGGTGCACGTGAAATCGTACCCGGGGTACGGGTTGAACTTGCGCCAGGCCACGTGCAGGACATGCAGTGCGTGTGGATTGAATCGGAAGGCCAGCGCGCCTGTTTTGTTTCTGACCTTGTCCCGACGCGTGCCCACCTTCCATTTCCCTGGATCATGGCGTTTGATCTTTATCCGATGGATACCCTGGCTTCCAAAAAACGGCTGCTTCCTCGGTTAGCGGAAGAGCACGTGCTGGTGGTTTTTCCTCACGACCCCGATGTTCCATGGGGCGTGCTGGTGGAAGGGGAGGGTAAGCTCGCATTCCAGCCGGTAGCAGTGACCTAACCAGAAAAACGACAAGCGGAGGATTAATAGTGGCCCAAGCAGAGATCGGCATTATTGGTGGAAGTGGACTTTATCAGATGGAAGGTTTCAGGAATGCCAAGTGGGTACGCGTGGCAACGCCGTTTGGCAAACCCTCGGACGCTTTTCGGGTCGGTGTTCTTGAGGGGCGCCGGATTGCATTTTTATCCCGGCACGGACGGGGACATTTGCTAACACCCTCGGAAATCAATTATCGGGCGAACATTTATGGGATGAAGAAGCTGGGTGTTGAGCGTATTCTTTCTGTCAGCGCCGTCGGCTCCCTGCGGGAAGATTACCACCCAATGGACATGGCTCTGCCACTTCAATTCTTTGACCGCACGCATGGCCGCATCTCGACCTTCTTTGGGGGCGGGATTGTCGCTCACGTAGGTTTTTCAGATCCCATGTGTCCGGCAATTGTAAATGCGCTGGAGACCGGCTGCGCTGGCGCAAAGGTTACCGTACACCGCGGCGGAACATACGTTTGTATGGAGGGTCCTGCGTTTTCGACCAAGGCTGAATCGAACACCTATCGCAGCTGGGGCATGGACATCATCGGGATGACGAACCTTCAGGAAGCCAAGCTTGCCCGTGAAGCCGAGATCTGTTATGCAACACTGGCGATGGTCACGGATTATGATTGTTGGCACCCTGAGCATGAGGCAGTCACCGTAAACCAGATCATTGAATACCTCAATCGCAATGTAGAAAACGCCCGGAAAATCCTGCAGGCCGCTGTCCGCCACTTGCCGAAGGAGAGGAGTTGCAAGTGTGGGTCTGCACTCGCGCATGCGATTATCACGGACCGCGGCAAGATTAGTCCACAGGCAAAGAAGCGGCTGGGCTTGCTGGTTGGGAAATATCTCAAGTAAACTGAATTGGATACCGCACATTCGCGAGGCAGGAGAGAAAGGCCAGCATTTATGTCGCTTTTGGTCGTCGGTTCAGTAGCGTTTGATTCAATCCGAACCCCTCATGGCGAAGTGGAGGGCATCCTGGGTGGGTCAGCAAGCTTCTTCTCAGTCGCTGCAAGTTGGTTTGGGCCCGTCAAGTTGGTCGCTGTGGTTGGTGACGATTTCGGAGATGAACACCTTGAGGTCTTCCGCCTCCGCTCGATTGAAACCACGGGGTTGGAACGCTCGCCAGGCAAAACCTTCCGCTGGAAGGGCCAATATGTGGGCGACATGAACGAAGCCAAAACCCTCGACGTGCAGCTCAATGTTTTCCAGGATTTCAGCCCCAAAGTCCCTGAAGCCGACGCTTCAAGCGAATTTGTTTTTCTCGGCAACATCCATCCGAAGTTGCAACTCCACGTTCGACGACAACTTTCCAAAGCGCGCCTGGTGGCATTGGATTCCATGAACTATTGGATTGAAGGCACCTTGAAAGAACTGAAGGAAACGCTTCGCGAAGTGGATGCCCTGGTGATTAATGAAGGTGAAGCCCGTATGCTTTCGGGCTGCCAGAACCTTCTGAAGGCCGCAAAAGAAATCCAGAAAATGGGCCCCAATATCCTCGTGATCAAGCGCGGAGAACATGGTGTCACGCTCTTTAACAATGGTTCTGTATTTTCCGCGCCGGCATTTATGTTGGAGGAATTTAAGGATCCCACCGGTGCGGGAGACACATTTGCCGGCGGATTCATGGGGCACATTGCGCGAACCGGTGACCTCACTGAAGGCAATCTCCGGCGCGCCGTGGTGTACGGTTCCGTCATGGCAAGCTTTGCGGTTGAAGAATTTGGCCTCAAGCGCCTCCTGGGGCTCACGCCTCAGGAAATTGAAGGACGCGTGCGCGATTTTGCGCAACTGACCCGATTTGATGTCTGACCGGCCCCACGCTGATTCCACACCGCCTCAGTCGAATCCAGTCCTTCCTGCCGGAGTTGTGGTTGCTGTCTGGGCCGCCATTCTCGCGGTGGCGCTGGGCAGTCTGCATTTTTTCTACACTCGCGGATTAACCCAACTTTACGGTGATACTTTCGCTCACATGGCGGCAGCCCGGCGACTGTTTGACTCACTGACGCCTGGTTATGCGGAGATTGGCAACGTGTGGCTGCCCATGTTCCATTGGCTGGTTGCTCCACTTGCACTTAATGACCATCTCTGGCGGACGGGTTTGGCAGGCAGCCTTGTTGCAACTGCGGCCTTTACAGTGAGTGCATGGTTCCTTTTTCGACTTGCGCTGGAGATGAACAAAAGTATCTCGGCGGGCTTCGTCACGCTGAGCACGTTCCTGCTTTGCCCCAGCATGTTTTACCTGGCCAGCACTCCCATGACAGAGCCTCTCGCCATTTTGTGGGCGATACTTGCGGTTTATGCCTTGTTCCGTTACCAGACAGGCGGCCGGGTGCGCTGGGTGGTTGTGGCTGCCATTGTGGCATTCTTTGGCACGTTGACTCGTTACTCGGGATGGTACCTTTTGCCCTTCGCCGCGCTGTTTGTTCTCCTGGCCTGGAAAGATACGTGGAGGATTCGGTTGCGCCGCGCGTCGCTATTCTGCGTGATGGCTGGCGCTGGCCCGGTCCTATGGATGCTCCACGACGCCGTCAACGCAGGCAATCCGATCGAATTCTATAACGGGCCGGATTCAGCGCAGGCCATTTATGCCCATCAGGTGGCCACAACGGCATTTCGTTATCCGACGGACGGCAGCGTCCTGACCTCGGCGCGTTACTATGTTGAAGACCTCAGGCTCATTCTGGGACCATGGCTGCTTGTGCTTGCCACCCTCGGCCTGATGATGTGGGTGCTTGAGCGGCGGTATCGCAAAAGACGCGCTGCAACCTCACTCCTGCTTGTACTGCTCCCGTTTTATATTCAGGCGATGGCGGGTGCTGCCGTTGCGCTTTACGTTCCAACTTATTCTCCGCATTCGTATTACAATCTCCGATACGGAATTGAAATGCTCCCGGGGATCGCGCTTCTCGCTTCCTTTGTCATTTCGCCAACACTTTCACGAAGCCTGAGGACGGGAATGCTGGTGGCATGTCTGGCCGTCCTGGCAGTGCAGAATATCTGGATGTTGTCCGGAGGAGCGCGCAGGCTGCCGATAGTTACGGAGGGTGTTCTCAACACGCCATGCAAGACCGAGCCCGACCAGGCGCTCATCGCATTCTTCAGGACCCATTACAATGGTCAGAGGATCCTGATGCAATCCGGCGAATGGCCGTGTGTTGCTCCCACCCTGGACATTCACTTTCGGAATATCCTGAGCGGGTCGAACCGGAGTCTCTGGCGAAACCTTCCCAATGGCGCGCAGAAATATGTGGAATGGATTGTAAGCGGCGAGGGCGACGAGGTCGATATTCTGATGCGCACATATCCGGAGGCTTTTAAGGATTTCGTGCCCGTATTTCAGCAAAATTTTCCGCAACAGCAGAGCATTACGATTTACCGGCGGAAGGGGGCATAATTTGCTCCTGAAGCCAGCAGCATCTCACACATCCCGATCTGAGCTAACAGGCAGAATGCTAACCATGTCCAAAAATTCAAGAATCACATTCACAAAATTACATGGGCTAGGCAACGATTTCATCGTAACGAACAGCCGGAACATTTCCGGAGACTTAAGCAGGCTTGCCCAGTCCATTTGCGAGCGACACACCGGGGTAGGCGGGGACGGACTTCTCCTGGTACAAAAGCCCCGGAGTACAAAGAATCACGCTCGTGTTCGTTTCTTTAACGCAGATGGCAGCGAAGCTGAAATGTCCGGCAATGGCATCCGTTGCGCCGGGGCTTTCCTGATCCGGGAAGACCGCAGGCTTCGCACGCTCCGGGTGGAAACGGCCTCCGGAGTCAAGATATTGGAGACACAGTCAACGGCTGTGCAAATGAGGCGGGGGAAGTGGAATTTCCGGGTCAACATGGGCATGCCCATCCTGGATGCCGAGAAAATACCGTTCCTTGCAGGGAAATATCCCTCACCTGTGGTTGGTTACCCGGTTCGAACGGAGCACGGCGTTCTTGCGGCCACGGTCACCTCCATGGGCAATCCGCACTGCTCGATTTTCGTCGAAGATTTTTCGAGCACCTCATGGGAGGCTATCGGACGTGAAATTGAGCGGAGCGCGATGTTCCCCAATAGAACGAATGTGGAGTTCGTGCGTGTCCTTTCAAAAAGGGAAATCGAGGTCCGTTACTGGGAGCGTGGGGTAGGGAAGACCATGTCTTCCGGCACCGGTTCCTGCGGGGCGGTTGTGGCCTGCATATTGAACGGCTTCACGCGCCGGGCCGTTAAGGTCCGTACGCTTGCCGGAACATTGGAAGTCGAATGGCCGCAGGACATGGAAGTGCTTCTCTCGGGCCCTGCAGAATTGATTGCCGACGGCGTTTATTATCCGCCACAGTAGACAAGAATCAGAATGGATGCCACCACCATCGGGCCTACTATTTTTCCGCCTCCCCGGTCATTGGGACGAATCGAACGGGAAGAAGGTTTTCCCGCTTGAATCCTTTGGCTGTACGTTGGATGCGAATCAAGCTTTGAAAGTGCTTGCCTACCGGGAGAATCAATCGACCGTCAAGCGTAAGTTGATCGAGAAGAGGCTGGGGCACGTGGTCAGGTGCCGCGGTCACTATGATGGCATCGAAAGGAGCGGCCTCTGGCCAGCCCCTGTAACCATCCCCGGCGCGGACGGTGACATTGGCATAGCCAAGACGACGCAATCGCCCGGCCGCCTCCGATGCCAGGGGCTCGACGATTTCAATGGAATAAACTTCCCGCACCAGCTCCGAAAGGACGGCAGCCTGGTACCCAGATCCCGTTCCAACCTCTAGCACACGGTCTCCCGGCTTCAGTTTGAGCGCCTCTGTCATAAATCCCACGATGTAAGGCTGCGAAATGGTTTGCTCATAGCCAATAGGGAGCGGGTTGTCCATGTACGCGTATGGCTGTATCTGGAGCGGCACAAACAGGTGGCGCGGAACCTTGCGCATAGTATCGAGGACGCGCTGGTCGCGGACGCCGCGTGAGGCAATCTGTCGTTGGACCATGGCGTCGCGTGCTTTTCGATATGCGTCCGTGTCCTGATTGACGGGGACGGCAGGAGGCTGCGAAGGCGTTGGCCCCTGGCAAACTGGAGTGGCGGCAGGAAATAACAATACACCGGCCAGCACCAGCCAGACCGTAGATTTCTCTCGATGCTTTCCTCTCATCTTTCCCGCGCCTCACCAGTTTAGGCACATTTGCAAGAGCGGTCTCAACTAAGCCACCACAGCCGATAGATCCCACTTCTATTTTCAGTCTCTACACGAAATACGCGCCAGTGCAGTGATTATGATCACGCCCTGATGTGCCAGCCTGGACAGGAGCTTAAAGTTCCCAAGAGACTGCCGAACTTAATTCGGCCGGACAAGCGTATAATGGGCGTAATTGAAACATAGTTGAAGTAGATACCTGAGTGGTTTGTTGCCTTTGGTACAGGGAGGTCCCGTGGCCCGGTTGAGATACATGGTGTGGTTGGTGGCGGCTTCTTTTCTAGTGGGAGGTCTTGGCGCAGCCCAGGTTCAACAACAGGAGCACCATCCCCCGCAGACAACCACTTCGTATATCAAGGCGCTAGAAGACCCAAGCCGGGAAGCATGGCAGCAGCCAGACAAGGTGGTGGAGACCCTTGGGCTGAAGCCCGGTGACCAAGTGGCGGACCTGGGCGCCGGCCCGGGCTACTTTACGCTGCGGTTTGCCCGAGCGGTTGGACCCACAGGCAAGGTCTACGGAGTGGATATTTCTCGTGAGATGCTGGACTATCTTGAGAAGCAGGCAAAGTCGGAGCGTTTCAAAAACATTCAGCCCGTGCTGGCAGAGCCCCACAATCCTAATTTGTCCCCGGCCTCAATGGATGTGATTTTTATCTGTGATACTTTGCATCACATTTCCGAACGGGCCACCTATTATCCGCTTCTGATGCGCGCTCTCAAGCCGGGCGGCCGGTTTGTCAACATTGATTTTTATAAACGCCCTCTTCCGGTGGGTCCGCCGGTTGAAATGAAAATCTCCAAGGCGGAGATGATCGGTGAGGCGGAGTCTGCCGGTTTTCATCTGGTTCAACAGTACAATTTCCTGGAGTACCAGTACTTTGTCGTGTTTTCGCGATAGCAAGCGGTCTTCTAAATTTCACGCGATGCTTCCAGTAACCAATGCAGGTCTACACTTGAAAGGACCCTTCGCCGGGATTTGATCATCTGATGCCTCCATCTCTCAAGCGGGAGTTGACCACCTTCAGTGCCATGGCTCTTGTGGTGGCGAATATGATCGGCACCGGCATTTTTACCACCACGGGATTCCTGGCTGCAGACCTGGGCCGCAGTTCACTGGTGCTCGGCGTATGGATTGTGGGCGGGGTTGTGGCTCTGGCAGGTTGTCTGGTTTACGGCGAATTGAGTGTAAATCTTCCTCGCTCGGGGGGAGAATATGTTTACCTGCGCGAAGCCTGGGGACCAGTGTGGGGATTTGTGAGCGGGTGGGTCTCCTTTTTCGCGGGGTTTTCGGCGCCTATTGCCGCCGGTGGTCTGGCATTTGCAGCTTACCTCAGTTATTTCTTTCCTTCACTTTCCCCGTCTTCTTCCGATGCACTCCTGCATTCGGGTATCGGATGGATTCACCTCGGCAACGGGCAACTTTTGGCAGTTGGTGTCATTGTGGTGTTTGGGGCGGTCAATATATTGGGATTAAGGCTGGCGGCCAGCGTACAAAACACGCTCACATTGCTTAAAATCGGAGTACTGAGCGCCTTCCTGGCGCTTGCTTTCATTATGGGCCATGGCAACTGGAACCATTTTGCGCTGCCGGCTGTGCGGGTCTCTACTCATGACCTTGCGCTGCAATTTGCCGTTTCGCTCACGTTCGTCATGTTTGCCTATAGCGGCTGGAACGCCGCAACTTATGTAGCGGAAGAGATTCGGACCCCCGAACGCTCGCTGCCGCTGGCGCTCGTTGGGGGCACGCTTCTGGTCATCGTGTTCTATCTGGCCTGCAATATTGCATTCATCTATGCGCTGCCGCTGGAGAAGCTGAAGGGGGTCTTGCCGGTCGGCTCGGAGGCGGCGCGGGCCCTGTTTGCAGGACGCGGCGGGGCAATATTCAGCGGAATGATGGCTGCGGCGTTGCTTTCGTGCATCAGCGCCATGGTGATTGTGGGCCCCCGGGTCTACTATGCGATGGCCCAGGACGGCTGCTTCTTTCGATCAGCCGCTCGCGTCCACCCGCAGTTCCAGACACCGGTGGTTGCCGTCTTGTTCCAGACGTTGGCTACAGCTGCCATGATCCTCACCGGGACCTTCGAGGCGCTGATTTACTACATCGGATTCATGCTGGTTCTTTTTGCGGCGCTGGCAACGGCCGGGATCTTTCGGCTGCGAAAACGCTCGAACTGGCGAAAGCTTCCTGCGGTTGACCGTTTCTTTCCTCTTGTACCTGGCGTTTTTCTGGTGGCCAGTTGCGGGATGTTGGTTTCGACCGTCCAGCTTCGTCCTACGGAATCATTCCTTGGACTGCTGACGGTCTGCTGCGGAGCCGGCCTGTACTGGTGGACTACCGTTCGAAACAGAAATCGGCGCCGAGTATAAAACTCGCACAGCTGAATTGGGCAGTAATATCTGCAGACCCGACGGATGAAACAATCGCTCCAAAAAATCATTGCAGTGCTTCGAGCGTGGCAGGCGCTTGCGGCTATCTTTGCCGCGTGCAATCTGTTCGTTGCCGGGGCCGCGATTGGGTGGGGACAGAGTCTGCCTGTCCGGTACGTGCTGGACTTGCGAAATCCGGCCTCGCATCTGGTGGGTGTTTCCATGAATGTGCCGCACGCCAGCCAGGGAACGGAATTCCAGATTCCCACATGGAACAACCTCTACCAGATTCGTGACTTTGTTCGCAACGTGCAGGACGTCCTAGCACAGTGTGGAGGCCGTCCGGCCCCGCTGCGGCGCGTGGATAATAACACGTGGGCAACTGTAGAACAATGTCCCGATCTTGAAATCCAATACAAGGTCTACACAAATCAAGAGAGTGTTTTCTCTGCGGTTCTTGATAGACGCCACGCATTTTTGAATTTTGCCCTACTGCTTTTTTACCTGCCGCATGAGCGCCAGCGGTCTGTGCGTGTTAAGTTCCGTCTGCCGGAAGGCTGGAAGCTGGTGACGATGCTGGACGACGGGCCTGCCCCAGGAGAGTACCAGGCGCCGGACTACGACCACCTGGTGGATAGTCCGGCCGAAGCAGGTGATTTTCAGGAATACGGCTATGTCCAGAAGGGCGCGGTGTATCGAATTATTGTTGACGGTTCCAAAAATCTCTATTCTCCAAAGCGACTGGTGGAAGTACTCAAGAAGATTACGGCCACCGAAACAGAACTTATGCAGGACGTTCCTTTCAACCGCTACACCTTCATGCTCTTTTTCCCGGAAAAGGGTGCTGGTGGTATGGAGCACCGCAACGGCACGGCCATCAGCATTGCAGCGGACCAGATGCGATCGGGTCTTGATAACCTCGAAGGCATCGCAGCACACGAATTTTTCCACCTCTGGAATGTCAAGCGCATCCGGCCGCAGGCGCTCGAACCCATCGACTACATCCACGGGAACGACACAAGCGGTCTCTGGTTTTCTGAAGGGGTCACCAGCACTTGCGCGCAGCTTGCGCTGCTTCGCTCGGGGCTGCTCGATCGGAAGCAGTTTTACACTCATCTGGCTGAGGAGATCGCCCATCTCAGGTCACGGCCGGCGAGATATTTCCAGAGTGCTGAGGAATCAGGGCGTGAAACCTGGCTTGAGAAATATGCCGACTATACCCGGCCGGAACGAAGTATCTCTTATTACAACAAGGGAGAACTGCTGGGCTATCTGCTCGACCTTGGAATCCGCCGCGCCAGTGATAACCACTACAGTCTTGACGACTTGATGCGGCGGCTTAACCAGGACTTCGCCAGGCGCGGCCGCTTCTTCAGCGATGGCGATCTCGAAAACATCATAGCTCAGCTCGCGCCGGCCTTCCCGGTCAGGGAATTCTTCAGCAGAAATATTGAAGGAACGGGTGACCTCGATTACGAGAAATACCTTGGGTATGCAGGATTGGCACTGAGGACGAAAACCAAAGAGGTGCCAGATTTGGGCTTTGATTCACTACAAGCCTTCACAGGTCCCATCCAGGTGGAAACAGTGTTTCGTGGCAGCAATGCTGAAATGGCCGGCCTCCAATCAGGTGATGTTCTTCTCAAGATGAACGGTGTTGAATTACCCGTAACACCTGATCGCGAACTGATTTATTTCAAGCCTGGCCAGAGGGTCACCTTCGACGTGCAACGTGGGGCAAAGATTCTTAAGATTGGTTTTCTGCTGGGATTGAAGAAAGCCACGGTTTATGACGTGGCCGAAATGCCAAACGCCACCTCTGCTCAAGTGGCTCTGCGAAGCGGCTGGTTGAAGGGTGAATCGGTTAACGCGCCAACGGCAGGAAACTGATGGTCAGAACTTTGCTCGTTTACGCCGTCGTCATTTTCTTCATCTTCATCCTGGGCCCTCCTTTACTGCTTTGGAGCTTGATTACAGGCAGCACTGACAGGCTTTACTCCGTTGGTGTGTTCGGAGCCAGGACGGCACTTTTCATGGCCGGGGTCAAAATCATGGTCTCGGGCAGGGAAAAGATTCCTCTTGGAAAAGCTGTAATTTATATGCCAAACCATCAGAGCAACAGCGACCCGCCGGCGGTTGCGTCGATACTTCCGCCCGTCCTGATCATGGCAAAAAAAGAATTCTTCCGTATTCCAATCATGGGGACAGGTATGCGCATGCGCGGCTTTATACCCGTGGATCGAACGAATCGGGAGCGCGCCTTTGCTGCGGTCGACCAGGCGGTGGCTTCCTTAAAGGCGGGCCATTCGTTCCTGGTCTTCCCGGAAGGGACACGGAGCCGAACGGGGAAGCTGCAGGTTTTCAAGAAGGGTGTTTTTGTGATGGCGATCGAAGCCGGCATGCCGATTGTTCCGATTTCGGTGTCCGGCGCAACCAAGATCATGCGCCCCGGCGATTTCAGAATCCATCCAGGGCCGGTGCAAATCACAATCCATGATCCTATTCCCACCGCAGGTTACAGCATTGCAGACCGCTCCAAAGTGGCCGAGCATGTTCGGCGGGCGATCGTATCGGGCCTCTCGCCTGAGGAACGGCCCCTGGAGCCGCACTGCGATTAGATTCAGCGGCATTTGCAATTCAGGGAAGGCCGGATTGTTCGCCGGGCAGACTTACTCACCCTTCTCTGATGGATTGGGACGCTTGATTTGCCGGCGCACAGCCGAGTGGATCTCCGGAAGGCGCGCATAGGCCGCGGAACATTTCAACCAGCGCGAATTATCCATGGCAGGATATCCCGAAACAATCTTGTTGGAGTCAACGTCGGAAGGAATTCCGGTCTGCGCAGTTGCAATCACATTGTCACCAATCGTCAAGTGGCCGGCCACTCCAACCTGGCCCGCCAGGACCACGTTCTTTCCAACCTTGCAGCTCCCTGCAAGCCCTGATTGTCCGCATAGCAGGGTGTTCCGACCAATGTCGCAGGCGTGCCCCACCTGGACGAGGTTATCGACCTTAACCCCCTGGCGGAGGCGTGTTACACCCACCGTGGCGCGATCAATACAGGCGTTCGCCTGCACCTCCACCTCGTCCTCTATGACAACACTCCCGGCCTGGACGATCTTATAGTAGGAACCATCGGCCTGGCGGGCAAAACCGAAACCGTCGCTGCCGATGACAGCCCCGTTTTGCAGGACTACGTCATTGCCGATCTGCACATTTTCACGGACAACCACGTGGGAGTGGGCAAAAAACCGATGGCCGATCTTTGCGCCCTGATAAATCATCCCATGGCCTTTGATCACACAGTCATCGCCTATCTCGACTGCGGCTTCAATCACTACATAAGGGCCGATAGAGGGATTCCGGCCAATCTTAGCGTCCGGGGCAATGACTGCCGTCGGGTGGATACCAGGGACATGCTGAACGGGAGCGTAGAACAATTCCAGCGCCCGCGCAAAGTCCAGGTAGGGATTGTCGGACCGCAATGCCGGGCAGCCGGGAGATGGCTCATCCGGCGACAGGATGATCGCTGCCGCTTTGGTCGTCTGGAGTTTGCGCCGGTA
This sequence comes from Terriglobia bacterium, assembly GCA_035576145.1. GTDB lineage: Bacteria > Acidobacteriota > Terriglobia > UBA7540 > UBA7540 > SCRD01. Next base: position 21,978 of record DATLWV010000019.1, on the reverse strand, counting down.
CTTGGGATTTGAAAGGAATGTCAATTCCGAAGGCCCGGCTTCTTCCAAGCCGGCGACCCCAGCAATTTCAAGGTCTTCCGACCCTTCCAGCTTACAGCCCAGTTTCTCTGCAATTTCGCCAAGCCTCATGTCATCAAACTCCTTCTAACGAAAAGGGGCGCGCAGTTTTTGCCCCATCCTCCGTTTTGCTCTGTAGCTCATGCCTCAGGTCAAAGGTTATCAAGGGCGGCCCGGCGTGACAATAGTCAGCACGGTCGCCAGTTTCCAACCGCTAATGGCGCGCGTGAATTCCAGCCGACGAAAAGCAGCGTTCACGGAATTATTGAAGCAATTGGGCTTAGACACAGTTGCGGCGGGGAGTTGGTTAGTAAAGCTACACGACTGGAATTCCGATAGGTGAAGGGGAGAGGAGAAACATGACCTTCCGACGGAAGGGTATTCGCGGTGGCACGAGAATCCCGGTGGAACTGCCCGTGCAGATTTGCTGGAAGACACGGGCAGGAAAGGAGCGTGTCGCTCAAGGGAAAACGGAGAGCATGAGCGGGAACGGCCTGTTCATTCTGGCTCCGGTCCGGCTTCGGCACAACACGCCGATCCAGTTCACAGTCTCCCTTCCGACCGAGGTTACGAACACCCCCATGCAGCTCCAGTGCCTGGGACGGGTGGTACGTCAGAATAGTTCAGGGGACTCGGCAGGACTTGGTGTGGTTATTGATGATTACCGATTAGCTGCCGGCAAGCGCTCTGAATGATTCCAGGTAAGGGCCGACCTAGAAAACCCGATGGAAGGATTTTCGATAACCGAGGCCTCCTATCCCTGCCAGTAGGTCCCCGATATTCCGGCGTAGCTTGTTTACCCCGAAACCAAAATGGAACTGAAAAAGCAGCAGAATAACAAAGCCAGAGCAAAAATCCTGATTGCGGACGGGGAAGGTGTCTTCAGGCTGGGCCTCAAGAAGCTTTTTAGCGTTGAGGATGATTTCCGTGTGGTCGCTCAAGCCGAAAATTCCGTTCAGATGGTGGCGATGAACAGGTCTTTCCAGCCTGATCTGATTCTTGTCCAGGAAGAGATAGCTCTTACGGGATTCGATCGTTTTGTTGACCGGCTCCGTTCCGACTCCCCCAATTGCAGGGTGCTGGTAAGTTACTCGCATCTGGCTGATAACCAAAGGGAAAAACTGTTTCACGATGGCGTGTCGGGAGTTGTGGCAAGATCTGCGCAACCGGAATACTTTGTGGAAATCGTACGCAGTGTCCTGGAAGGTCAAGACTTGGAGCCCTCATGGGCAGGCGATGCCGTCTGGCCGGTGAATTCCCCAAACGGCGACCACCCCCGGCCAGTTGATACGCTCACGCCCAGAGAAAAGACTATTATCAGTTGCCTTACACAGGGCTGGCGTAATCGGGACATTGCAGAGCACCTTCGGATTACTGAACAGACTGTTAAAAACCATCTAAGGTCAATTTACGACAAAGTTGGCGTTTCAGACCGGCTGGAACTCGTCCTTTACGCCATCCACCGCCGCCTTGAGTTACCACCTGTAGCCTCTTGTATTTAGAAACGCTTCACCATTCACATGGTTCATTCCGATGCCATGAAATCACGTCGGCGTCTACATATCGCTGGCCCGCAGTTGCCGCCTATGTTGGCACAACTGTTGACAAAGTGAAGATCGAACACCCATTGAAAAAGCAGCTTGGTCTTACGAAACAGCCTGTGCTAAGATTCGATTCGATTCTGGCTCCTCGGGCTCGGTGCGTTTTGGCTCGATGTTGCGGTTCATGCTGCCTACTTTGTTGACTTAACGGCACTTGCTATTGACAAAGGTAAGCATGTCGCAGATGATCAAAGCTGTTGCGGGAAGAGCTTTATCTTGGCTCGATTAGCTGCCCTAGGTGGTTGGCATCCTGGGAAGACGATATCCTGCTTGACATAAAACATATTTATTTTCAAGTGATTAGTCTTAAATTCGTGATAAATAGCATTAGGTATTCCAACTCCGAAACAGGCAGATGAAGGCGTATCAGGCGCAACGAATGCCGGACCCACTTGTCAATATGTCGTCGGAAGTTGCCACCTTTCTGGATTACGCCACTGTTGAGAAGGGGTTGGCTCCCAACAGCATTGCCAGCTATGGGCGCGACCTACGAAAGTTCGCCGCCTACCTCGGCAAATCAAAACTCTCGCTCGATCAGGTCCGACACGAACATATTCGCAAATTTCTTGAGACGCTCTACCGGCAAGGCCTGAGTGCCCGGTCTGCGGCAAGGCAACTGGCCGCGCTCCGCCATTTCTTTCAATTCCTGGTTAAGGATGGGCGGCTTGTGGCTGATCCTGCCCATGAGGTTGAAGCCCCACATCTTTCCCACTCGCTACCCAAGTATTTGAACTTTCAGGAAGTTGAGGGCTTGCTCGCACAGCCTGACTCTGCCACCGCGATGGGCCTTCGTGATCGTGCCATGTTGGAGCTCTTATACGCCACTGGCATGCGGGTTTCGGAGCTGCTCAGTGTGCGCTGGGAGGATTTTGAACCTAACCTGGGCATCGTGCGCTGTGTAGGTAAAGGAAACAAGGAACGGCTGATTCCCGTGGGAAAGTCAGCTTTACGGGCTGTTGAGTCTTATCTTCAGAACGGACGGGGCGCGCTGGCGAAGCGCCCAGGGGTTCCGTACCTGTTTCTGAACCAGCGTGGCGGCCCACTCTCACGTGTTGGTTTCTGGAAGATATTATCAGCATATGGACGGCGTGCCGGAATCCACGTGTCATTGACCCCGCACATGGTACGCCACTCTTTTGCCACGCACCTGCTTGAGCGGGGTGCGGACTTGAGGTCAATTCAGACGATGCTGGGCCATAGCGATATTTCGACGACCCAGATTTATACCCATGTCCTTAAAGAACGCTTGCGCCAGGTTTATCAAACTCATCATCCGCGGGCCTGAGGAACGCGTATGACAATGGTTCGCGTGTAGGAAGATATGACCGATTACAACTTTCTGATGGAGAGCCGCCTCTCGCCGGCTCAGTTCCAGCTTGTGAATGAGTTGAGCCGGATTGCTTATAGCGAGGGAATCAATCTTTACCTTGTGGGTGGCGCTGTCCGCGACATGACCTTCGGCCAGGCGATCGTCCGCGATCTTGACTTTGCTGCTGAGGGCAATATCCATAAGATTTTGCGGCATTTGCTGCACGGCAAGGGTAAGGAATCCCGCAAGCCTTCGGCCTCGTGGGCGCTGGCCCCGGTTGAAGTTGTGAGTTCCAGAGTTGACGACCGGCGCGGGTCCGCAGAGCTATTGTTCAGCAATGGAGTCCGGGCTGAAATTGCGCAATGCCATGAGGAGATTCCTTCCAAGCCTGGCCGGCCTCCTGACATACGGCCCACCATGATTTTTGAGGACCTGAAATGCCGGGATTTTGCATTTAATGCGATGGCCATCTCCCTCCATCCCAATTCGCGGGGGCTTCTTCTGGACCCCAAGAACGGGGCGGGTGACATTGAGAGGCAGGAAATTCGGGCGCTTCATTCGCGAAGTTTCTGGGACGATCCTGTCCGAATTTACCGGCTGTTTCGGCTGGGGCAGCGCTTTGGATTTAAGCCCGAGGAAAAGACGCAGCGGTGGCTGGACTATGCGATGGAGGAGAAGATATGGGTTGACCTTCCGCCCGCCATACAGGCTGCTGAGATAGAGGCAGTCTTGCACGAGGAGAATCCGGAACGAATATTCAAATTGTATCAGGACCGTGGCATTCTGGTGGGTCTCGACCGAAGTCTTTCACGGATTTCATTTGACCGTTTCCGCAAGATCAACGCGCTGGCCAGGAAATTTCCCGGCGAGGACATGTTCCTGCTGAATTTTGACTGCCTTGTGTCCAGATTGAACTCTCCTCAGCGGCAACGACTCGCGAAGAAAGTGCTTCGCGATCCGAGGCGCGTGAAGCTTGCGCTCAACCTGGAGCGTGATGCGAAGAAAGCAGCCCGCCTCGTTTCCAGCGCCAAGTGCGGCATTCCCAGCCAGGCATACAGGGTCCTATCGCAGCAGCCCAGGCCATTGCTGCTCTACCAGCTGGCATATTATCCCCAGGCCAAGATTCAAAGCCGGGTCAAGAATTTCCTTGTGAAGGTTCCTCAGATTCGGGCGCGCCTCCCTGAGAGCGAACTCCTCGTGCTCGGCGTGAAGCCCGGGCCGAAGTTTGACAAGATCCTCGAACGCGTCTTTTTCGACCTGCTGGACGGGAAGATCAAGAACCATCAGCAACTGGTCCAGGAGCTCCGGTCACTGGCAGGCATCAAGGAGCCCCCAGCCCCACCAGCACAGCCTGCCAAATCCACCCGGGCCGCTAAAATGGCTGCGCCTGAAAAGACTCCTAAGGCCCCCAAGCTGCCTAAACCTGCCAAGGTTGCGAGGTCTGCTCAGCCTGCAAAGCCGGCCAAACCTCTTGAGAAAACTAAACCGGCGAAAGCTGCAGTATCTGCTGGCGTGAAGCGGAAAAGCAGGCCGGCCAGGGTTGCTCGTGCCGTGCCCAGGCAGAAAAAGAAGCGGGGCAGGGCCTGAAACGGGCGGCGTTCTCTTGGAGTGTAGCGAAAGTGTAATGAAGAAGGGCGTCTGCGGATTCCGAATCATCAGCGAGGGTGAAAAGGAAACATGGGTAAATTCATTTTTGGCGTCATTATAGGAATTCTATTGGTACCGGCGGCGTTTTACCTTTATTGCAGGTCCGGGTTTGCGCCGGTAGCAACCTCGGCACCACCAATGCCACTTGAGAGGATTTTCTCCAGGACCGCGTTGCACGCAACCATCAACCGCGATGCACCCAAGACCAAGTCCACGCGAGCGACCGAAGGTGAGCTTCTGGCGGGCATCGACGTGTACCGGCACAACTGCGGCGGCTGCCACGGGCTCACGGGAAGGCCTGCTTCGAACGTCGCGAAGGGGATGTTTCCACGTCCACCGCAACTTTTTGAGACTGGCCACATGGTGACGGACGATCCGGTGGGCCAGAGTTACTGGAAAGTCAAAAACGGCATCCGCCTGACCGGCATGCCTGGCTTTACGGGTTTGCTGACAGATGAACAGATTTGGAACGTTAGCCTGTTGGTAGCGAATGCCGATAAGTTGCCTCCGTCGGCCCAGCAGGCCCTGACGGCGCCACCCCAAATGCCGCCACCCGCTAAAGACCAGGGCAAAGGGGAAACCAAGTCCCCGCAGGGGAACAAGTAGCAGGGTTAATACGGCGGGGCAATCAGGATTTCTTCCGTGCTTTGCGCCCAGCAATTTCACTCGATACGATGGCCTACGTCAATCGTGGGAAGGGCGCGAGAGGCAGCCTTCCCGTCTGGCAAAACAGGTAATCCGTCTATAGTCTATTGCTTGCAAGACTTGTGGTAGGAGAAGGGAGCGGCTGCATGCGCATCCCTGCATGATAAATTGAACTCGCTCGTCACACCTCCGAACTGATTTTTGATAGAATGGCTCGGAATGACTTCCGAAAACTTTGTTCATCTGCATTTACACACGGATTATAGTCTGCTGGACGGAGCGTGCGGAATTGACCGGTTGATGGAGCTTGCCGCCGAGCGCAGGATGCCGGCGGTGGCCGTGACTGACCACGGAAACCTGTTTGGCGCCGTGAAGTTCTACGAGGCGGCTCGCAAGCGGGACATCAAGCCCATCATCGGCTGCGAAGTCTACGTGGCGGGCACAAACCGCTTTGACCGCTCGCCGGACGCCGACCGGCCTTATCATTTTGTACTCCTTTGCGAAAACGAGCGCGGATACCAGAACCTGGTGAGGCTGGTTTCGGCTGCCTACACGGAAGGTTATTACTACAAGCCCCGGATCGATAAAGACCTGCTTTCACGCCACTCGGAAGGGCTGATCGCCCTTTCGGCTTGCCTGCGCGGTGAAGTTGCCGTGGCGCTTTCGGCCGAGCGGTATGACTCAGCTCTCCAGTCTGCCCACGAACTGCAGGACATTTTCGGCAAAGGAAGCTTTTTCCTGGAAATTCAGGACCAGGGAATGCCGCAAGAGCATAAGATCAACCCCCACCTGGTCCGGCTGTCACGCGAGACCGGCATTCCGCTGGTAGCCACCAACGATTGCCACTACCTGACCCGTGACGACGCGCGCGCGCAGGAAGTTCTGGTGGCTATTCAGACAGGGAAGACCCTCAGCGATCCAAACCGGATGAAGTTTCCGACAGACCAGTTTTATTTCAAGACCTGCGAGGAAATGTTGGCGGTGTTCAGTGAAGTTCCTCACGCCGTGGTCAGAACTCTGGAGATTGCCGAACGCTGCAACATCCAACTGGAGCAGAAGGAACACGTCTTCCCACATTTTGAAGTTCCGCCCGGCGAGTCTCTCGATAGTTTTTTTGAAAGGGTCACGCGCGAAGGCTTTGCGAAGCGGATGGAAAGGCTTGAGCGCCTGCACGCCGCGGGAAAGCTAAGGCACCCGCTCGAAGCCTACAATGACCGCCTGGAGCTTGAACTTGAATTGATCAAGCAGATGAACTTCTCGGGCTACTTTCTCATCGTGTGGGATTTCATCCGTTACGCGCGCGAGCAGTGCATTCCCGTTGGTCCGGGGCGCGGATCGGCGGCGGGCAGCCTGGTTTCCTACGCGCTGCACATCACGGACGTTGACCCGTTACAACATGACCTGCTATTTGAGCGTTTTCTCAACCCTGAAAGAATCTCCTTTCCCGATATCGACATCGACTTTTGCATGCGCCGCCGCGGGGAAGTGATCAACTACGTCACTGAAAAGTACGGCCGCGAAAACGTCAGCCAGATCATCACATTCGGGACCATGGGCGCCAAGGCCGTGATTCGCGACGCCGGCCGGGTGATGGATATGCCGTTTGCGGAAGTGGACAAGATCGCCAAGCTGGTGCCCACCGTGCTGAACATCACGCTCGATGAAGCGCAAAAGCAGTCCGCGGAGCTTCGCCAGTTGAAGGCGCAGGACCAGCGCGTCGCAGACCTGTTGGAGGTTGCAGGGCGCCTCGAGGGATTTGCGCGCCACGCTTCCACCCACGCCGCGGGTGTTGTGATCTCGCCTCAGCCTTTGCAGGAAATAGTGCCGCTCTACAAAAGCAGCAAAGACGAAATTACGACGCAGTATGCGATGGATGACCTTGAGAAGATCGGTCTGCTCAAGATGGATTTTCTGGGATTGACCACGCTGACTGTCCTTGATGACTGCCTGAAGCTGATTGAAGCTACACGAGGCGAAAAGCTCGATCTGGATTCGCTGGCAAAGGACGACGCTGAAACCTACGAACTGCTGAGTAAAGGGCTCACGGCGGGCATCTTCCAGTTTGAGAGCCGCGGCATGACGGATATCCTCCGGCGCGTCAAGCCCAGCAGATTGGCCGACTTAACGGCATTGAACGCCCTCTACCGCCCGGGGCCAATTCAGGGCGGTATGATTGACGACTTTATCGCCCGCAAGACTGGCAAGAAGCGCGTCACCTACGACCTGCCGCAACTCAAAGAAATTCTCGACGAAACCTACGGCGTAATTGTTTACCAGGAACAGGTGATGCAAATTGCCGCGGCCGTCGCCGGCTTCAGCCTGGGAGAAGCCGATGTGCTGCGGCGCGCCATGGGCAAGAAGAAGCACGAAGTAATGGTTGCCATGCAGGAGAAGTTTCTGGCGGGCGCAAAAGAGAAGGGCGTGCCGGCCGCCAAGGCGGAAAAGCTGTTTGACCTGATGGCGCAGTTTGCCGGGTACGGATTCAATAAGTCACATTCGGCCGCCTACGCGCTGGTTGCCTACCACACCGCTTATCTGAAAACACACTACTCGGTGGAATTCATGGCCGCATTGCTGACCTCCGAAATCGGCAATCCGGACAAGTTGACCCATTACCTGAACGAATGCCGCGACATGGGCATTGATATTCTCCCGCCGGACATCAACTCCAGCGAGAGGACCTTTACCCCCTCGAACGGCCAGATCCGCTTTGGCCTTACGGCCATCAAGAACGTGGGTGACGCCGCCATCGTCTCTGTGGTAGAAGCGCGCAACAAGCTGGGACGGTTTGACAACCTGTTCCAGTTTTGCGAACACGTTGACCTGCGCCTGTTGAACAAGCGGGTGATCGAGAGCCTGATCAAAGCGGGCGCCACGGACTCCATGGGCGCCCGCCGGTCGCAACTTCTGGCCGTGCTGGATCGCGCCATGGAGTGGGGTCAACGCCGCCAGCGCATTGTAGAAAGCGGGCAGCACGGACTTTTCGCCGGTGGTGACGATTCCACCACCGCGGCCCCGGTCGAACTGCCCGACATTCCGGAACTTTCAGAAACAGAGCGCCTGACAGGAGAAAAGGAACTGGTGGGTTTTTATGTGACGGGCCACCCGCTGGAGAAATATCTGTCGCAACTGCGGGAACTGACCCAATCGAACTCTTCTGTGATAGATGAAATGGAGAATGACGCCCCCGTAACTCTGGGCGGCATTCTGACCAACTTGCGCATCCGTCCCAGCAAGAAGGGAAAGCTTTGGGGCGCCGCAACCCTGGAGGACCTGCGGGGCGCGGTGGACCTGCTGATCTTTCCCCAGACGCTTGAGCAACTTCAACCCCTCCTGAAACCGGATACGGCATTACTGATCAAGGGCAAGGTGAGGCATGATGAAAACTCGCGGGCCAAAGTGGTGGTGAGCGAGGCGAAGCCCCTCGACTCGGCTGTGAACGGCAACAAGCCAGCGCTGCATATTCGAATCAATCCCGCGGATGTTTCCGACCGCATGCTGGAAGAGATGGAAACCCTGCTGCGCGCCCATCCCGGCCACAATCCCGTGCTCTTCGAAGTGGAAAGGCCGGGCGATTTCCGGGTATTGATGAAGCCGCAGGACCCCAGGGTGGTGGATGCAACCGACGATCTGCTGTCCGGCTTGCGCGGACTGTTGGGTGAACATTCTGTTACCGTGGAAAAGCGCAACGGGGCCGCTGACAGAATGTAAAATGGAGCCAGAATTCTTAACGGCAGTTTGAGTACAAGATCATCTCACATGACAAAGCCAAGTAGACAGAAAGCCATTGTGCAGGACCTGGAAAAACAGATTGCCGAGCTGAAGCTGCAAGCGGGTTCTGTGGCCCGTGAAGAAATCAGCCGCCTCGAGGAACAGCTGGACTCGCTGCAGGGCAAGGCCGAAGCAGGGAACAAGGACGCCTGGACGCGCGTTTTGCTGGCGCGCCATCCGCAGCGGCCTTACACCCTGGACTACATTCGGATGCTCTTCACGGAGTTTACCGAGCTTCACGGCGACCGGCGCTTCGGCGATGATGCAGCCATTGTGGGTGGTTTTGCCCGGTTCAATGGCCAGCCCGTGATGGTGGTGGGTCACCAGAAGGGCCGCGATACCAAGCAAAAGCTGCATCGCAACTTCGGCATGACCAACCCGGAAGGTTACCGCAAGGCCTTCCGTCTGATGCAGATCGCTGCCAAGTTCAACCTCCCCATCATCACTTTTGTGGATACGCCAGGCGCCTATCCCGGCATCGGTGCCGAAGAGCGCGGCCAGGCCGAAGCCATTGCATTCAACCTCAAGGAAATCACCAAGCTGGCTGTTCCCATTGTGCCGGTGATTCATGGCGAAGGCGGCAGCGGGGGCGCGCTGGCCATCGCTGTAGGGGACCGCGTTCTGATGCTTGAAAATGCCGTCTACTCGGTAATTGCTCCCGAAAGCTGCTCTTCAATCCTGTGGCGGGATTGGGAGCATAAGGAGGAGGCTGCTCGGATCTTGAAATTGACGGCGGACGACCTTCTTCGCTTAAAGATCATTGACGAGATCGTTCCCGAGCCTCCGGAGGGCGCACATGCGGATCCGCAGGCTTCCGCTGCAGCGATAAGAACGTCCTTGGAGCAAAGTCTCGCCGAACTGGGGGCCCTCTCAGCAGATGCGTTGCATCACAGGCGCAATGAGCGATTGCGCGCACTCGCCACCTTTGTCAACGAAGGCTGATTGCCATCCCCTTGTATCTTTGTGCCTTCCCGATCATCCATTCAAGGGTATGGTCAGCATCGTTATCCCAACTTACAACGAGGCCACCTTTATTATCGCCGTCCTGGATCGCCTGAAGCACGTACGCGGCGATTTTGAAGTACTGGTCGCCGACGGCAGCAGCACTGACCTGACCAGACAAATCGTCCGCGAAATTGCTGTGGCTTACCCCCGCCCGTTACGCATGGTCGAGAGCGTTCGCAACCGCGCCCTCCAATTGAATGGGGCCGCCCACCAGGCACATGGCGATGTGTTCCTGTTTCTCCACGCAGACATGCTCGTTCCACAGGAGACTGTTGAGGCCATCGAGCAGAGCCTGTGCGACCGGGAAGCGGTTGGGGGAAATTTTCAGATTGTCTTTGCAGGCGATACCGCCGTGGAAAGGTTCTTTACCTGGTGTTACCGCGTGCGGCGGCCATTCGGAATCTACTACGGAGACTCGGGGGTTTTTGTGCGTCGCGAAGTTTTCGAGCGGCTCGGCGGCTTCAAACCCATTCCAGTCATGGACGACTATGAATTCGTGCGCCGGCTGGAACGCACCGGCCGCACTGTCTGCCTGAACCCACCCATGCTGGTTTCTGACCGCCGCTGGCGCGTCCAGGGACTTTTCCGCACCCTCTTCAGTTGGGTTTGGATTCAAACTCTCTACTCGCTCGGGGTTCCCGCCTCGCACCTGGCCCGCTGGTACCGCCCCGTGCGAAATGGTCAAAAGTCTCAGCACACCCACGGGACCTTTTGTCAGGGTGACAATATTTCGGGTCATCTTGACCCCACCGATTACTCTCAAGTAGATTGATGCGGTAACGATGGGCGCCAATCAAACCGAAAGCCTTCATCCACGCGCCGGCATGCATGCCGAAATCCACAGAAATCCTGGCGGCGTCTTCAGGTTTTCATTCATGGCTGCGGCGTTCGTGTTTTTGTACCTGAACCTTTTTTATCTCCCGGATATTCCCATCTATCTTTTCGTTGACCAGATGACTCAGCTTTACGACGCCCGGCGGATGCTGGACGGACTCGTGATCTATAAGGACTTTTTTCAGGTGACGCCACCCGGCACGCAAGTGATCTATCTGCTTCTGTTTAAAATCTTCGGAGTCCGGACATGGATTCCCAGCGTAATGCTGATTGTGCTGGGTCTTAGCATCATGTGGCTGATGGTGGTAATAGGCAGGAAGGTTGTTCCCGGAAAATTGCCCTTTCTTGCCGCTGCGCTGTTCCTGATTGTTCCTTTCCGCAGCCAGTTTGACGCCACGCACCACTGGTACAGCACGGTGGCGGTCATGGCGGGTCTCGCCGTGCTGATGGAGGCCCGGACGCCATGGCGCCTGGCGGGCGCTGGAGCACTCTTCGGCCTTTCGAGCTGCTTTACGCAGATGCGCGGCGCTCCTGCTGCGCTGGGAGTGGCCGTGTTTCTGGTCTGGGAAGCCCACAGGAACCGGCAACCTTTCCGCCAGTTGTTGATATCGCAAATGGAGTTATGGGGGGCTTTTGCCGCCGTGCTGGTAGGCTTCAACGCCTATTTCGCGTGGCAGGCCGGCCTCCACAATTTCTTGTACAACACGGTGCTCTTTGGCCTGCGTTACTATCCCTCAGAGGCGTGGAACACCTACCGGGTCTACATGATCGATGTGCCTCGCTTTCATCCATGGTACCGGCTGCCGGCCCTGGCCATTTTTATTTCAATCCATCTGTTGATCCCGCTTATTTACATCCTGTTCTTCGCGCGCTACTGGACCACCGCAAGGCAAAATCTCACCGCTCCATGGGACCGCCTGATGCTGCTAGGTATTACAGGTTTGTTTCTGTTTCTCGGTATGGCGTCCGCGCCTTCATGGTTGCGCATCTGCGCAGTTTCTCCACCAGGCGTGATTCTGTTTGTATGGTTCTGGCAGTCGCCGGGAAGGTTTCACCATCTTCGCATTCAGGGCATCTGGATTCTCGTTCTGTTGCTTGCTCTGGGCGAATGCGCGGAACGGGAAATCCGTTGGCACCAGGACATCAAACTGCCCATTGGCCGCCTCGCCATGTTGAACCCCGCACTACTCGAATCTCTACAATATTTCCAGCAGCGAACCAACCCGGGCGATTATTTCTTCGGCGACGAGATGTTCAAATACCTGCTGGACCTTCGCGACCCGGCCGTCGTGTCGTACGTCACCGGTACGGCATATACGCGGCAATCGCAGGTGGAGAGTGTCATCCATGGGCTTGAAACTCATCACGTGAAATACGCCCTGTGGGCCACCAACCTCGACCTGCCGCCAGCGCGTTTTGGCGGGAAGAATAATCTGGCCCCACTGCGCGACTATCTGCATCGCCACTATCACTTTGTCAAGGCATTTGGAGATGGCGCGACGGTCTGGGAAAGGAATACAGGACCGTCGGAGGCTGAACATCCGTCTGAGCCCGTGAACAATTAGCCCACGGGCAGGTAAAGCCGGATGTATCGAGCGAGTTGATGGTTTATTCCAACTCGCCCACCACGGCGGTAGTGAATTCCTCAGTCGTCGCTTTGCCGCCGACGTCGTGCGTCAGGTGTTTGCCTTCGCGATAGACCTTGTGGATGGCCCGCTCGGCGCGGTCGGCCACTTCCTTCTGATCGATGTATCGCAGCATCAGGATAGCGGAGAGCATCATGGCCGTGGGGTTGGCAAGGTGCTTGCCTGCAATGTCAGGAGCGCTGCCGTGAACGGCTTCAAACAGCGAGCATTCGGCACCGATATTAGCACCTGGAACCAGGCCCAATCCGCCCACGAGCCCCGCGCACAAGTCTGAAACGATATCGCCATAAAGGTTTTCAAGCAGAAGGACGTCAAACCTTTCCGGGCGCATCACAAGCTGCATGCAGCAGTTGTCGATGATGTAATCATTGAGTTCAATTTCAGGATACTCCTTAGCCACTTCGCGGATCGAATGAAGGAAAAGGCCGTCAGAAAGCTTCATGATATTGGCCTTGTGGATGGCGGTCACTTTCTTCCGGCCCATGCGCCGCGCGTAATCAAAGGCAAAGTGGGCGATGCGTTTGGACGCGTACTCAGTGATGACTTTCAGGCTTTCAACCACGCCGGGCGCTACTTCATGCTCCAGGCCGGAGTATAGGTCCTCGGTATTCTCGCGCACAATCACCAGATCCACTTCCTCAAACGGCGTCTTCAAGCCGGGAAGGTGCGTCACCGGCCGCAGATTGGCATAAAGGTCGAGCGCCTTTCGCAGGGCTACGTTGATGCTGCGGTGGCCGGCTCCGACGGGTGTGGTGAGAGGTCCTTTCAGCGCCACATGTGTCTTCCGAATGGATTCCACTATGGGATTCATTTCGGTTTCGCCCCGGCGGCGCCCGACAACAGCCGTGGCGGACATTTCGACCCAGTCGATTTTTGCGCCTGCGGCTTCAAGCAATCGCAAGGTGGCCTTGGAGACTTCAGGCCCAATACCGTCGCCTGGAATCAGCGTCACTTTTACGTTCATGGTTTTTCCTTCGGGGACATTCGTTTTGATTCCGGGATTACAGCTCTACTGTCCGCCCTGGTTCGACGCCGGGGCGTTCAGCAGTTGAGCCAGGTCGCTGATGGAAGCGGAAGCCTCCAGGTTCAGTTTGGAACCGTTGACCTGGACGTTCAGGTTCTGAAGGATCTGCGAGAGGGCCGGAGACACGTTTTGGGCGACGGCAGGCTGCGCGCTGCGCAGCAGGTTGAGAAGCTGGCTGAATCCGTTGGCCGCTTCGGGATTCTGGCAAATGATGGCGAGATGGGCCATGACCTGGCTGCCCCAGTCCACCCGGTAAAGCACTGCCCGGACCGAGCCGAAAAGAGCGCTGGGATCCACCTGGACTTTCTTGCCCTGCGTCAGCCAGGGGATGGCCTGGTTGGCAGCGGCCTGTCCCGTTGAAATTCCCCATTGCGGGGCCACGCCGTCCAGATCGCCCTCCCAACGGCGGAAATCCGTATTGGAACTCAGGGGGGGACGGCTGGCGTTGCGGACGTCAATCAAGGCCTTGAGGTCGCCAAGCCGGCCGAATTCAGCTTTCGAGCTGTCAATGAACGTAAAGAACATGTCGGTCCGGGCAGTGCCGGCCCCAAAAGCGTAAAGTTCGTAGCCCGCATACCTCTGGATCATCATCTTATTGTTGACAAAAAACTCGTGGATCTGGTTGGGGTCAAACGTGCCTTCGGCCAGCCCGAAGAAGCGCGTGGAATCCTGAACATCTCCCCGCCAGCCCAGGACCAGTTCGTTGACCTGGCTATCGGGATCAACACCGGCGCTCTGGAGCAAGGTTTCGAGATTCCGAAGCTGCGGGCTCATCAGGTGCGCCTGGATCAACGGATACTGCGGCACGCTCCGAAGCGTCGCCAGGTTCGTGTAAGCCATCTGTTGAGTATCGGCAGGGAAACTGGCCAGGGCGTCCTGGCCGGCGTATTGCGCGTAAAGCGGGGCAGACCAAAATGCACACGCAACCAGAAACAGGGCGCCAGCCCCGACCCTCAATAACCCTTCCTGTAAGCGTCTCAACCTGTACCCCCGGAATTAGAAAGGATTCGAAAAACGACTGACGGCCTCTGGGAGCTTACATTTGGCCGTCATCAAGCGGTGCGCCCCGTCCGTTCTGCTCTGCAGCAGACCCCGCCGCTTGCGAAATTCTATTATCGCTGGTATCCGAAAATCAGTCCAGCTTGACGCAAACTGGCCCACCGCAAGCGCGGTGGTAAACTTGATTTTTACCGCTTCCTTTGCTAACTTAACCAAGAGTGAGTTGTTGCTCAGAGATTACACATTCGACGAGCCGAAGGAGTAAAGAATGGCTATTGAACTGACGCCGCATGCGGTCGACAAGGTGAAGGAGATTCTGGCGCAGCAGACACCGGCGCCTGCGGGGCTCCGCGTCTCCGTTGTGGGCGGAGGCTGTTCCGGATTTTCCTACCAGATGAACTTCGAAACCCAGACCAATGCAATCGACAAGATTTATGAGTTTGACGGGTTGAAAGTTTTTGTCGATCAGGCATCGCTGATGTACCTGAACGGGACCAAGATCGACTTTGTTGAAAGTCTCGAGGGTTCTGGCTTCAAGTTCGAGAATCCCAACGTCAAGACGACTTGCGGCTGCGGAAGCTCCTTCAGCACATAGCCGGCACTTTCAGCGGACGTCTGCCCGCTCGGCCTGAGCGGCAGGCGTCTTCGCTCTCATGTCTTCCTTTCCCAATTCAGGAACCGTTTATCCTATAGGAGAAGGTGTCAGGTGTGCGCCCACGGAGCCCAGCTCCCTCCTGGTGCGTTTTTCCCGTTTTTTGCCTCACAGCGGTCTTGGCCTGGACCTTGCGTGCGGCTACGGACGCAATACACTGTACCTGGCCCGGCAAGGCCTGGAGGCAATCGGTATTGACCGTTCACTGGATGCTTTGGTGGCGGGCAGGGAAGACGCCGCCAGGGAGAACCTGAAAGTCTCTTTCGTCCAGGCTGACCTTACCCGGTTTGCTTTCCCCACAAATGCCTTTTCCGTAGTAGTCTGCTTCAAATATCGTGACCGAAATTGGTACCCCTCGATTCGCGCGGCGCTCCGTCCGGGCGGATTGCTGGTTTATGAAACCTACACTTTTGAGCACCTTGGATTTGGCCTCAAGCCACTCGACCCGGCCCACCTGCTGGGACGGAATGAACTGCTGCAGGCATTTGGGGACTGGGAGATCCTCTATTACCGCGAGGTTTGGAGAGGACGCGGGACTGCGTCCCTCGTGGCCCGTAAACCCGGGCCGCACGCGGAATGCTGATTCTATCCGTCAGCTTCAGTATAATTGGGGTTTTATCTCGGAAAGAGGGGTTGCTGTTTTCGCATACGAACTATGAAGATCGCTTTGGCTCAGATCAATACCACGGTTGGAGATTTTGAGGGAAACGTCGCGAAGATCCTCCACTATGCCAGGATGGCCGTTGACCGCAAGGCCGACCTGGTGGTTTTTCCTGAAATGGCTGTTTGCGGCTACCCGCCGCGCGACATGGTCGAAAGACACGACTTCATTGAGCGGTCTGAGGCGGAGCTCTCACGCCTGAGCCACCTCTTGCCTGATATTCCCGCCCTCATTGGCTACGTTCGCGCTTCGCGAGTCCAGATGGGCAAGGCAGTCTCGAATGTCGCGGCACTCGTTTACCGGGGAAAAATCCTGCTGGATTACGTCAAGATTCTTCTTCCGTTTTATGACGTGTTCGACGAATCCCGCTACTTCGAACCGGGAAATGCGGTGGGCATTTATGATCTCGAGGGTGTGCGGATCGGAGTAACGATTTGCGAGGACATCTGGAATGACAAAAATTTCTGGAGCAAGCGCCTTTATGCGCGCGACCCGGTGGAGGAGATATCGCGCGCCGGCGCCAAGTTGCTGCTGAATATCGCCTCGTCTCCCTACAGCATCGAGAAGATCCAGTTGCGCCACGATATGCTCCGCACGATTGCAGCCGAGCACCGGATTCCGGTGGCTTATGTCAACCACGTGGGCGGCAACGACCAGCTTATCCTGGACGGGTCAAGCCTGGCCTTCGGCGCCGGCGGCACCCTGATCGCCCGGGCGAAATCTTTTGAAGAAGACCTGCTTGTTTTCGACCCCGCCGGGACCCAGGCTGACATTCACGATGCTCCGGCATCGGAGATTGAGGCGGTCTACAAAGCGCTGCTGCTGGGAACCCGCGACTACATGCGGAAGTGCGGCTTCAAGAAGGCTATTCTCGGCCTCAGCGGCGGAATCGACTCAGCCGTCGTTGTTACGCTCGCGGCTGACGCCCTCGGTCCGGAAAATGTTCACGCTATCGCCATGCCCGGGCCGTATTCGTCACCCGGCAGCGTGGCCGATGCCGAAGAACTGGCTAAACGGCTGGGAGTTGATTTCCGCGTCATTCCGATCACATCCATTTATACCGGGTATCTGCAAACCCTGGAGCCTTCCTTCAAGGGACTCGCCGCCGATGTCACCGAGGAGAATATCCAGGCGCGCATTCGCGGAAACATTCTGATGGCCCTCTCGAACAAACTGGGCGCCATGGTGTTGAGCACCGGCAACAAGTCAGAACTGGCTGTTGGCTATTGTACGCTCTATGGCGACATGGCCGGCGGTCTGTCGGTTATCGCCGATCTCCCCAAGACGATGGTTTACTCGCTGGCGCGATACCTGAACCGCGAAACGGAACGCATTCCACACTCCTGCCTTGAGAAGCCGCCTTCGGCCGAACTGAAGGCCAACCAGACGGACCAGGATACGCTGCCGCCTTACGAAGTGCTGGACGTTATCCTGAAGAGTATTATTGAAGAGCGGCTGTGCGCCAGGGACATTGCAGCCAAATACAAGGTTGACCGGGCGCTGGTGGAGGACGTCATGAGGCGGGTGACTCGCGCTGAATACAAGCGCCAGCAGGCTGCGCCTGCCCTTAAAGTAACAGCCAAAGCGTTTGGAATGGGCAGGCGATATCCCATCGCCCAGAAGTTCATTTGCTAGCCTGAGGAGGATGCTTTTTCGGGCGGCCTGCAAACTCGCACTGAATGCGGGACGATCCGGGCCAAGGCAGGGAAGAGGTTTTTGCATAAACCGGAAATTCAGATTGCTCTCGGGCTTATCACTAGAATTCGTAATCGAGGCCGATTGAAAAGCCGCTCCGTAAGAATGTTCGCACTTTTGCTCGAGGCCCTGCTCCTGCTGGTGTTGTTCGCGCCGCATGCGGCTGCGGCTGGCGTCAAGCTTCCACCCCTTGAAATCCACATGCTTGAGTTGCCTAACGGGCTGCGCGCCGTGATGGTCAATCGCGGTGAGGCGCCGGTAGTCACCGTTGAAGTGTGGTATCACGTTGGATCGCGCAACGAAACGCCAGGCAAGACGGGCTTCGCACACTTCCTTGAGCACCTGATGTTTGACGGTACCAGAACCCTGGGGAGGCATTTCTCTGACTATATTGTTCGCGTGGGCGGTGTCGACAACGCCTACACTACCTCCGACGCCACGGTTTACTGGGAGACGATGCCAAGCTCAAACCTGCCTGTAGCGCTCTGGCTGGAAGCTGACCGGATGCGTAACCTGGACATCAGCCAGTCCACATTGGACAACGAAAGGGCGGTGGTTGAAGAAGAACGCCGGCGGAGGTATGAGAATCCTCCCTACGGCACGGTAATCCCCACGCTATACGAAAATGCCTTTAGCGTGAGCCCCTATCGCCATCTGCCAATCGGCAGCGTGGACGATGTCAGCCGTGCGACGGTTGATGAAATACGCGGCTTCTACAACACCTATTACGTTCCCAACAACGCAACCATCGTGATAGCCGGTAAGTTCCAAGTGGATGACGCCGAGCATTACATCCGGAAATACTTTGCTGCAATACCGGCCGGCGCGCTCCCCGCCACTGCCGCTATCCCCGTTGAGCCGCCGCAGGCTGCCGAGCGCGTGGTCACCATGGCCCGCGATGTTGCTCTTCCCGCGTTTGTGGCCGCATACCACATTCCCGCGGATGGCGCTCCGGACTCCTACCCACTTCGGCTGGCCTCCAGAATCCTCTCCGCGGGCGACAGCGGCATGATCTATCACGAGCTTGTGTACCAGCAGCAACTGGCTCTTGAAGCCCAGACTTCGGCCGACTTTAGTGAAGACCCAAACCTGTTTTTTGTTTTTGCCGTAATGAACGCCGGCCACACTCCGGCCGAGGGCGAAGCGGCTGTTGATACGATTCTCAAGCGCCTGCAGGAAAAGCCCCTTTCGACAATCGAGTTGGAGAAAGCCAAGAACCAGGTCCTTTTCGATCTTGCCACCAGCCGTGAAAATTCCAAGGACCTGGCCGAGCAGTTGGGCTATGACGTGGTGGTCCTCAACGATCCTGAGCTGATCAATACAGAAGCGGAACACTTTCTCGCCGTCACCGCGGAGCAGGTGCAGGCCGTGGCCCGAAAATATTTCGTTCCGCAGAACCGGACTCTTCTGGAAGTCCATCCCGGCCGGAACGGTCCGGTAACGGCGGCGTTGCGTGCAGGTGGAAATTGAGCTTGAAGACGCACACGTGGGACAGTACGGTGCTTTGCGGCCTGGCCATGCTGGGAACCTGCCTGGCCTTTGGTCCGCTGCGCGCGCGCGAACTGCCTCCTGATGTTCCCCCGCCTGAGGCGGTTGATTTCCACATGCCCGCGGTGCGCCAACTGGCCAACGGTCTTCGTGTGGTGCTGGTGGAAAGCCACGATGTCCCGATCGTGCGGCTTTATGCAATCGTTCAGGTTGGCGCTGAAGGTGATCCGCCAGGCCTTCCCGGGACCGCCACCATGGTGGCGGGACTTCTTCCGGAGGGCACAAAGCACAGGACGGCTTATCAGATTGCCCAGGCCATTGACCAGGCTGGAGGATCAATTGACACCGGCGCCGGCTGGGACCAGTCCTACGCCAACGTGAGCGTCCTTTCAAGCCACAGGGATCTCGCGTTCGATCTGATGGCTGACCTCCTCGTACGTCCGGCGTTTGCGCCCGATGAGGTCGAGCGCATTCGCAAGCAAACCCTCTCGGCGCTGGATGTTGTCAACCAGGACCCCAGCTATGTGGCAGACATGGTCTTGCGCCGGATGCTGTTTGCAGGAACGGATTATGCCCACTCCGAAGACGGCACCCGCAGTTCAATTGAGCGGGTGACCCGCAGGCAATTGGCTGATTTTCACGACCGCTTCTACGTTCCTTCGCGTACGATTCTTGCCGTCGTGGGAGACATTTCGGAAGCCGAGTGCCTCACTCTGGCAAAGCGATTCCTGGGCGAATGGAAAAATGTATCGGGTGCAGTGCTCCGGCCCGGCAGCGAACCCCGCACCCCACATGAGCGCCAGGTGATTGTGGTCAACAAGCCGGACGCCGTGCAGACCGAGATCCGCGTCGCCAATCTCGGCGTGCCGCGATCAAGTGCCGATTATTTCGCGCTGGCAATTGCCAACCAGGTGCTGGGCGGCCCCGCTGCCAACTGGCTGTTTGACGCTTTGCGGACCCGGCACGGGCTGGTCTATGGCGCCTCAAGCGACCTTGACTGCTATTCCACCCTGGGCGCATGGGTGGCCAAAACGTCGACGCGCTCTGCTGAAACCATCAGGGCCACCGAAATGGTCCTGGATGAAATCACCCGCATGCGCGACCGGCCGGTGCAGCAGTGGGAAATCGAGAACGCGCGCAATTACCTGGTGGGGCATGAGGCTCTGCAGTTTGAGTCGCCCAGCCAGGTTGCCAACCAGGTGCTGGAGATGATGCTTTACCACCTACCGCCGGAGTATTGGAACCAGTTTCCGCAGCGTGTCCGTGCGCTCAGCGCCGATGAAGTACTGGCCGCCACGCGGAAGTACCTGAATCCGGATAACGACGTCATTGTTCTGGTCGGCAACGCTGCCGCCTTCGAAGACGGCCTGAAGAAATTCGGGACCGTACGCATGATTCCCATTGCGGACGTCGGGCGCGCTTTCGCTGAGCCGCAGAAAACCACAGCGGACCGTCCTGCTCCCGGAAAATAACCGGATGAAAAACGCCCTGCTTGCCATCCCGGGGCTTACACTCGCGGCCGCTCTGGCTGAGGGCATTCTTCTGCTGCAAGTTCGCCTCGATCCCTGGCGACTGGCGGCATTGATGGAGTCCCTGGCGCTGCTGCTGGGCGTGTTCGTGGCTTTCACCTATACGGATTTTACCCACCGCCTCAGGAAGTGGGCGCATGATTCACTGTTCCTAGCCCTCCTGATGCCGTTTACGCTTCTGATCCCATATTTCATCCTGGCGCGCACCACCGGCACTTTCTCATATGTGGCGCTTGCAAAGCTCGGCGCCTACATTGCCGTACCAACTTTGCTGCTGCTTCCCAACCGCGTTTACTACACGGAGGGCGCCAGTTGGCGGGATTTCGCCGCCATACTCAGCCTGGGATTGCCAGTCAGTGCCGGATGGCTTAGCGGCATCTGGGTCTGGCCGGAAGATATTTATATCTTTCGTCCCATCTTCTGCGTGTGCGTTGCCGCCTACGCCTTTCTGGTTGTCCGCAACCTGAAAGATGCGGGGTACAAATTGGTCTTCAAGACCGGCGACCTCACCGAGGGCAGCATTAATTTCATCGCTTTCTTTCTTCTCGCCATTCCGCTTGGCCTTGCCCTGCAGTTTATCCACCCGCACCTGCGTAACGTCAGCGTTTTCGCTTTCATTGCCAACTTTGTGGGCATCTATCTGACCGTGGCGATTCCCGAAGAATTTCTCTTCCGCGGAATTCTGCAGAACCTGCTGGTCAAGACCTTCAAGCCTCCGCATCACGGACGGAACGGGCTGCTGGTGGCCTCGGTCATCTTCGGGCTTTCGCACCTTCATCACGCCCCCGTCCCCAACTGGCGCTACGCCATCATGGCCACGCTGGCAGGATTTTTTTACGGCAACGCCTGGCGCGTGCAGAAGCGCACCTCTGCCTCAGCTTTCACCCACGCCCTGGTTGATACCGTCTGGCGCTTCTGGTTTTGAAATTCAATTGTGATGTTGGCCTCCGCCGCCGTCATTCCGAGGACCCCCGTCAGCGCGGGCGACGAGGAAGCTGCTTTGTTCGGTTTCTGCGCATCTGGCAGGCAAAAGCAGATCTTTCGTCGTCCCACTGAACTGCGGCCCGACGCCGCAGGATGACGGGTAAGGGGAAGAGCGCCGGTGTTTTCGCCCGAGCCGGTATGCAGATTCTTCTCCCGCCCTGCGGGACCAGAATGACGTCTCGTAAAGCGGCGGTGGAACATCTCAGATGGCGTTGTTTGTGATCTCAGCGATTTGGAAGCGGACTAAGCCCGGCGGCGGGGGACAGAGCTGTTACAGTCTTCCTGCCGATTTAAGGACATTCCTCATTTTTTGAGGGTGATTTGGTGTAAGTGGAAGAAAGTAGGGGAGAAGTTTTTTCTGGAAAGTGGCGGGGGACAAACTCTAAAGTAGCAGGGAATTTTTCGGCAAAAAATCCTGACTGCCTAGGAGT
>DATLWV010000018.1:0-3632 GCA_035576145.1 Terriglobia bacterium | reverse complement strand
CGTGGTGGTGGCCCGTGGCCTCAATTATGCCAACGCTTTTGAGCTTTCGCTTAAGCTGATGGAAACCTGCTACGTGGTTGCGGAAAGGTTTTCCGCCGCGGATTTCCTGCACGGTCCCATCGCTATGATTGAGAGCGATTTTCCAGTGATTCTCTTCATGCCACCCGGCAAGACCTATGCAGACATGAAAAAGCTGGCAGACCGCGTCCGCAAGCTGCGTGCGGAAACTCTCATCATCTCGGCTGAGGGCGTGCGACTGCCCGGCTATACAAATGCGATTCGCGTTCCCGCCGAAATCCCTGAAGTCTATACTCCGATTCCTTACATTGTCCCGGGCCAGCTATTTGCCTGCCTGCTGGCGGAATTGAAAGGGATTGATCCGGACAAACCCCGCTCCCTCAAAATCGTTACTCGGACTTTGTAGGTGTCCGGTTGATGCTTTGGGAAGACTTCGCAGCCTCCAGCGTGCCGGTAGGCGTGACCGCTTGCTACGCCCGCGGGATTTCAACCTCCGCCCCCCGGCGCTCGGCCGAAAGGTAGGCACTATAGAGTACCGCGATGCTGTCTGACGCCAGAGTGCCGTTTGCCAGCGGCTCTCGATTGTCGCGGAAGGCCTCAAGAAAGTCCTGGAACTCCTGCGGGTAACCATGCTGCCAATCTTCATCCGGCGCCGGATGGCTCCATCCCTGCTTGGTTGAAATCTTCTCCGTAACGTAAATGTCCTTGAAGAAATCTTCTTTGGGATTGAAGGTTGTGAGAGCGTCAATCGGATTCAGATTGCAACGGGTGCGGTGGTTGTTGGCAAAAACCTCAAGCCAGTTGTGCACGCCTCCCATGACCAGTTCGGAAGCAAAAATGTCGCCAACCGTACCGTCTTCGAAGGTGATGTGGATCTGTCCGTAGTCTTCGATATCGTCGTAGCCGGTGCGAATGATGCCCGCATCCCTGAAAGTTTTGAGCCGCGTAATCTCATGCGTGCGGGCTGAGACCGTAGCCGGTCGAATGGGCTCGCCGTCACGCGCCTTTCCTTCAACAGCCTTCAGATAGAGTGCCGTCGAGAGAGGATGACAGGCCTTACCAACAATCGAGCCACCGCCTGAAAATTTCCAGATGCCGTAGTAGGGAGAATGAGACCCACTGTGAGATTCGTCGCCAATCAGCCAGAGTATCTGCCCGCCGCTCCTCTCCAGAATCTCACGCTCCTTCTGGACGGATGGGGCATAGACCCAGTCCTCGGCATAGCCGATCAATTTTCCACTTTCTCCGGCGGCGTCCAGAATGCGGCGGCAACTTGCCATGGCCTCACGCAGCATGATTTCCTTGGAAAAGGTATTCCCGCGGAACACGGCGCCGTCCTTTTCGGGCGGGCCGTAATAGCCGGTGAAGGGTTTTTCGATGATCACGTGCTTGCCGCGATTCAGGGCTTCGACGGCAATGGTTTCGTGGCTCGATCCGGGCGTGCAGACGTCGATGACGTCGGAAGCGTCGCAAAGTTCTTCCAGGGTGTCGAAGGCCTTGACGCCGAAATCCTGCTCGAACTTCTTCCTTGAGGCGGGCGTATTGGAGATGACGCCGGTGACGGTGAGAGGTACTCCGTAAACTCTCTGAATTCCCTTCATGTGAAACCGCGCGGCGAAACCCGCTCCGGCAATACCAATTCGAATAGGATCTGTCATTTTAAGCTCCGCTTAAACTGGATTGATGATACCGACACTCTTCGGAGGCAGCCAACCGCAGGTGGATATCGAAGTGCATTCTACCATCCGTGACAGAATATCGGAGAGACATTTCGAAGGTCCCGGCTGAGAATGCGGGTTGCCTGGCCACATTCTGGCGAAAGCCTGAGTTGCGCGTTTCTATGGCGGGTTTCCGGCGATTCGAAATATAATTGCTTGATGCCGGACGTGCCAGGGGCGATTCCGGCGGGGATAAATATCCCGACAATCTTGCCTGCGTTACTTGCTGAAAGTTGCGTGCAAGTGTGGGCGTTCGAAGGGAACGGGGAACGCGCCCGTTGAAAAGCGGCCGCCTGCAGCCCTTATGGCTGGCGGCAGGACTGAAAAGGCCGTGCGAGTTTTTGAATGCCATTCTAGCGTATCGAGAGAGAGCGAGAGGGAAATTCGATGAGCATCTTGAGCTTTTTTAAGAGGATTGACAGGAACCGCTGGTTCGTTTGCCACAACTGCATGATGCACAACGATCATGACGCACTCAAATCAATTTTTTATTCTGATAGCCCACTGGTAAATGTCGTAGGTAGGCCTACCATGATTTGCCCACGCTGTAACGACGCCAATACGCGCTCCTTCCAGGAAATGAAAGAGGAAGGGGCGGAATCTTCCCTCTGGGGCCTTGAGCGCCTCGCCAGGAAACACCCACGCAGCAGGTTCATCGTGAAACCCGTCTCCCAGACAAATATTGTGAGTTAACCCGCAGTTGCACATTACAAGCTGGCTGTTATTAACGAGTGAGCAACGGGGAATTGCCGTCTCTGGTTTAGCACGCGGCGGAAAGCAATCTCAGGCGTGCTGATGGGCCGCGGCTACCATGGCGGTGATGCGGTTCTTGAGGTCCAGGAACATCATGTGGCTGATAATGAGGTGGGCATCCTCAACCTGCTGCATATTGCTGGAAGGAACAATGATAGGGCAATCCAGCAGGTCTTTCATTTTGCCCCCGCCAAATCCGCCCAGGCCGATCGTAGTTGCGCCTGCCCCACGGGCGTATCCAAGGGCTTTGAGAACGTTTGGGGAGTTTCCGCTCCCACTGATGGCAAGGGCCACATCGCCTGGCTGAAGGAAATTCTCGATCTGGCGCATGAAAACGTCGTCGTAGTGGGTGTCGTTGGCCCAGGCGGTTATGGTTGGCATGTTGTCGGTCACTGCCATTGCACGGAGGCGCCTGATGGTGGCCAACTCTTTAGGGCCGGGGAAGTGGGTGGCTTTGCTAATGTCGGCGACCAGGTGGGAGGCCAACGCGCCACTCCCGCCATTGCCAAATGTGAAGACCGTATGGTCGGCCTGGTAACATTCAAATAAAATGTCAGCCGCTCTTGAGACCTGCTGGAGCGGGAGATTATCCATAACTGTCTTGAGTTCCGCCAGATAAGCCGACAGGCTCATCGCTGTGTGCACCAATGTCCATTACCTCCTGCGGGGGCATTGCCACGGCCCCGACCAGAAGCCAGACGGGGGGCATCCCCAATGCCCCCAGCCAGCCCATTCACTCATTGTAGTCCATTTGTGCTTTCGGCTGCCCGCCGAGTGTGCTTCAGGCAAACTGGCTCATGTCAATTTCGGCGTCCCAGTGTTCACCTGAAGTCGCCAAGGACTCATAGCTGACTTCCTGGCCCGTATAAGCTGAGTGCCGGGCCATCATGCAGCTTAAGGCTGATTCCACGCCCTGCTCGGCCTGGTTATGGAATTTGCTGCTCAGGATGCTGTCCACAAAGGACATCTTTTTTTCCGGGTCTGCCTGTGCCAGATTGTCGGTGAAGACACCGGATGTCGAAAATCCCTGCAAAGCCCCTTGCGCGGTCGGCTGGTCGCCGCCCCACTTCCAGGCGTTCTCTCCGTAGATAGCAACCGGTCCCGAATAATGTGCCTCCGAAGCTCCCTTGGTACCGAAGAATC
>DATLWV010000017.1:0-25527 GCA_035576145.1 Terriglobia bacterium | reverse complement strand
CAGCATCAGTTGGATTCCTCTGTAAAGATGAAGCAGGGAATAGGAGAGGTGGGTTGGCCCAAAGCTGTGGGAATAGAGAATCCTGAGGGCCTGTCGATACTCTCCCATCTGGGCTTCCAGCGATGCAAGCTGCTGCAGAAGCTGATCGTTGCCGGGCTGTATGGCGAGAGCTTTCTGAAATGCGCTTCTTGCTGCTTCCACGTGGCCCAGTCGGGCATTAGCGTTCGCAACCAGCATGACGGTGGCCATGTGATCCGGGCGAATTTCAAGTGCCCGGGTGAGAAGGCTCAACCCTTTCTCCTGGCTACCTTCCACCAGCATGGCCATCCCCAGGTTTCGCAGCGCCGAAAAGTTGCGTGGAGCTTTTTCCACCGCGGCGCTCCAGAGATCGATCGCTTCTTTGCGCCTCCCTCGGCTGTAAAGCAGGTCACCCAGCAGGACGTCTGCGTTTGCATTGGCGGGCTCAAGTTTCAGTGCGGTTCCTAGAATATCCACATCTTCTGCACGGAATGGGAAAATCTGAATCTTCAAATCTTCTACTTGCGCCCTTTTCAGGAATTCCTGAGCGGCCTGGCTATTTCCAAGCCTCACGCTCGCGTACGCACGGTAATACAGGAGCAGGGGATAAGGATCCTCGCCCGGCCCGGCGGTAGCGGCAATACCACGATCGAGGACATTCGCAGCCTCCGTCCATGCCGAAAGCCGAAAGTATTCAGCCGCCAATCCCAGGTAGCCCTGCGGATGGTGGGCGCAGGCACGGTCAAAGAGAATCAGATCGGCTTCCTGCTTGTTGTGGGTTTCCCCGGCGTGGCCCTCGCCAAGCGCACCGGTTACGAACAGGCGCTCCGCCAGCGCGAACCGGTTGGTAGGGTCGAGCCTGAGAATGGCCTCCTGCTCGCGTGCCGCCTTATCGGCGTGCCCCTCCTTACGCAACACGTAGGCATAGGCTTCCCTGACAGAAACGTCCTCCGGACTCGCAGCCGCCGCCACGTAGAGTTCGTGAGTAGCCCCGGCCCGGTCCCCTTCTTTCAGCGCCAGAAGCCCCAGCATATAGTCACGCAACCGGAACTTATTGCTGGTTGGCAGAATGCGATAGAACTCTTGCTCAGCATCCGACCCATGCCCAAGCTCGGAATAGATCATCCCGAGGTAGTAGTGCGCATCCCCGTTGGTGGGATCCCGTTCCAACACCTTGTTGAAGTGGTCGATGGCTTGCTGCGAGTCAAATCGACGAAGCGCCAGCAGTCCCATTTGCAGTTGCACGGGAGGAAAGAGCGAATCCCTGGCGAGCGCTTCTTTGTACGCTCTCTCCGCGTCATCGATGCGCCCGAATTTCTGGTATCCCAGTCCCATCTGATAGAGTTGGTCCGCTGTAAGGGTGGCTACGGGCCCGAACGTGCGCGGGACCGAATCGCTCGCGTACTGGGCGCCAGGATGCTCGTCGTTCGGATAGAACTTGTGGTCTAAAAGGACCTTGCCGGCCGCGGAATGAATTTTCAGGTCCAGCACCTGCCCTCCGGTGCCGGAACTCAGCGGAATCTCCACATGAGAGGCCCAGCCGACCTTCAGGTCCTGCTTTGAATTCCAAACCTCTTGGTTTCCTGCAAAAAGTTCCAGAACGGCGCCCGTAAAATCTGCGGTGGGTGTTACGGCAAGCCTGGCAGTTCCCGGCCGTTTGGGCGGAATTTCAAAGTGAACGGCAGCGTCAGGAGTTGCTGTCGTCAGTCCGCCCAGATGGCCTGCGCCAAACCAATACTCCGTCCACCCATCGGACATGCCGGGATCAATGAATTCGTAGATACCGTCCCAGACGAAGCGGCCGCTTTGCATTTCCATGTAGAGGTCGCCGGTGTCGGAGTATGTCGTCGCCTGCTGCCTGCCCTCCCCGCCCGATCCGAAGGTCCAGGTCTTCATTCCACGTGCCAGCAGATGGTCTTTGTAGCAGATAATCCCGAAATCGTTCTTGTAGTCGTAGATTGACATGTAGTTGTCGTATATATCGAGACCGAAGACTCCCAGCATATTCACGTTGTTTCTGTTCCAGCTCAAGTCGACACCGTCGATCACCGGCCACACATTCAGGGCATTGCTCACATGCGTAATCACCTTAGACATGGGGTAAACAAACCGGCTGCCCTCGGAGGCGGCCACGCCGGCATTGGTCCAGATCAGGTAGCGGTTGGGAACAAGGTTCTTGTTGTAGAGATGAACAGAAACCTTGAGGTAGGCCTTATCTGGAAACAAGGTGACGGCCATACCGATCTTGTCACGGAAGAAATGGTCAACGTGGCTCAGGATCACCGTGGCGCTGCCGTCCGGGTGGCGCTCCAGGGCCCACGGCCAGGGTTCGCCGGGCCAGGTGATCATGTGTGTGTCGTAGGGCCCGTAAAGTTCCAGATCACCCACCAGCCAGGCGCCGCGCGGGTTATAGCGGCTTGGCTTGATCACCGAAGGGTGATAAAAGAGCTGGCGCCCGGCAATCTTGTCGTATGCGGAAAAAATGCGGCCGCCCAACTCAGGGAGGAATTCTACCCGCAGGTACTTGTTCTCCAGTACAAGCAGGTCGTAGGTTACAGGGACAGGCTTCTCTGACCGCGTTTCCCAATCCAGTTTTGTATAGGGATACAATCCCATGTTCTCGATCGATCCGAATAGGGGCGCGACGGTCTCGGCGCTGCCGTAAGTGTATGTGGGATAGACCAGCTTGCCGTGGGTGAACTCGACTACATTCGAGCCGCTGGCATGGGCAGCCTTGAGCCCGGCGAACGGCAAAAGAATTAGAATGAAAGCTGTAAGGCGACTTATCCGAATCAGCACAAGACGGGCCAGACAAGGCGAGCCCTGACGAGAAATCCTGCTGCGCACTCCCATTACTTTCCCCCTCCCACACTTCTGCCGGGTCAATTGTACGGCTTCACTGTTATGAGCTGACTTTTCACTTTCAGGCAAATCCGCACGACATTCCGGCAGGGGGGTCGTCGTTGTTCCCTCGGTTTAAGGCGCGGCCCAGGTGTTTGAAAAATTGCTAGGCCTGTGAGCGGACGAGTTCGCCAGCTTGCTTCTGGATCTTTCTGATCGCTTCGGCGATCTGGTCCATGTCGCTCCTGGGGCCCAGAAACATGGTCTGGGTGAACCAGACTGCTCTCTCGCAAAGCTTGTCATTTTCAGGGCACTGGTTCCGTTCTTCGTATTCGTCCAGCTCCTTCTGGGTGTAAATGGCCTTAAACGCACGCGAGCCCAGAGCTTCTTTCAAGAACGGCTCTTTGTTCAGCGGAGTGTATCCGCCCGAAGCTGGAACGCCTTCCGCGTCGAGCGCCTTCAGGAACTTCGAGCGCGGCAGCCCGGCAAAATGCGCGCTGTCATAATTGAACATGTAAAGGTGGTAGGCGTTCCGGGTGCAGCCGTCGTACATGCGGGCTGGCAAAATGCCGGGAATTTCTTTCAACTGCTTCGTCAAATACTCGGCGTTCTCAGTCCGCACGCGGCTTTGAGCTTCCAGGCGTGTCAATTGTTGCAACAGCAGCGCGCCCTGGAATTCCGTCATGCGGAAATTCGCTCCGTTCCGCACATAGCCGAAACCTGAGTTGTATCTTCCCCTGCCCTGGTTATGGAAACTCAGGCAGTATTCGTAGAGGCTCTGGTCGTTGGTGAGAACGGCCCCGCCTTCTCCGGAATTCAGATTCTTTGAGGCCTGGAAGCTGAAGCAACCGAGGTCGCCCAGCGTGCTCACTTTCTTGTGCCGCCACTCGGCCAGATGGGCCTGGCAGGCGTCTTCAATCACAAACAGCTTGTGCCGCTTTGACACGCCGAGGATGGTGTCTATGTCGGCGGCCGACCCACCCAAGTGAACGGGAATAATGCAGCGGGTCCGTTTGGTGATAGCAGCCTCGACTTTGCGCGCG
Source organism: Terriglobia bacterium (assembly GCA_035576145.1). Taxonomy (GTDB): domain Bacteria; phylum Acidobacteriota; class Terriglobia; order UBA7540; family UBA7540; genus SCRD01. The sequence continues at coordinate 21,625 of DATLWV010000017.1, read as the reverse complement.
TCGATCTGAAAGGTTTCCGGATCCGTATCGACAAAAACCGGCAGCGCGTGCTGCAGAAGGACAATATTTACCGTTGCGACAAAAGTATAAGGGGGCACGATGACTTCGTCGCCGGGACCAATGCCCAACGCGTTGGCCGAGGTCAGCAGGGCGGTCGTGCCGCTGGCCGTGGCAAGGGCGTATTTAGCGCCCAGCAGCCGCGCCCAGGTGGTTTCAAACTGGTGTGCGAAGTGGCCGTCCAACCGATTCCATTTGCCGGTCATCAGGACCTGCATCCATCCCTTTTCGTCGTTCTGTTCGATCACGGGCCACGACGGAAATGGTTTTGTCCGGACCGGGCTGCCGCCCAGGACTGCCAGCCCCGCGCCCGCAGGTGCCTTGGCAGGAGCTTTTGGGAAGGCACGTCCAGGCGCAACCAGTCCCGCAGCGACGCCGACTGCGCTTCCCAGAAAGTCACGCCGTGTAAAATTGCTCTTCATAATTCCTCCCTGAAATACAAAATTGCCCATTTCCGGGTTACAGCTTGAACGCGGGCTAACGGGCCTTGCTTGCCATATTGGACCGTGCCCGGAGATTTCCAATCACCTCGTGGACCTCTTCAATGATGGTCTGTTCAATAGTGGGAGCGAACGGGCCAGGCCGCCCGTAGTAGATCATTGCTCCGCCGCCTTCGTACCCGCCTTCCTTCAGGATCCGTAACGAGGGGATGTACGCAAAAACATCGTTGCTGTACCCAGCCACCCAAAGTTTGTCTGCTCCCAGTTCTTTCTTGAGTCTCAAATCATAATCGACAACAACCTCGCCGGCCAGGCCGATCATGGTCAGGCTCGACCCGAATTGCCAGACTTCAAGCGAGTAAGGGTAGCTGGAAGGCACATGGCCCTTCTGGTCAATGACCTTCAACATGTCCTCGGCGTGCTTTCGAACGTAAATATCATCGCTCTTGAGCCGTTCTTCATAGTCCGCGCGCGTTGGCGGGCCGGCAAACTGGGCGGGGAAGACTTTAAAGGCCGTTCTGAGCGGCCCGGCAACCGGAACCAGAGAACCATTCGCCGTCTTCTCCACTGCTTCGGCCAAGTCTTCGCCGTGCTGCTGCGCAAACTCTACTCCGCTTCGCTCCTTCGTCCAGCGCGGGTAAGGATTCGCGTCTGCTCCGCATCCCTCCATAAACATGGCGACCGCGCCGCGATAGCGTTTCTCCAGCCGCTGCTGGGCAAAGCCGGCGTAATCGCCGCTGAACTTGTAGTAATCCGAGCCGATGGTCGTGTTGTGGCAGGCGTAGCCGAAGACAATGCAAAGAATTTTTCCGTGTTGATTGCGAACAACAAGGATGGGAACGTCATGGTCGAAGGGCCCGTCCCTATTGACACCTCCAACGTAGCCTGTGGCTGTTTTCACGCGGCGGTTGATGGCGAAATCAGCTTCCCCATGGCCGAAGTTGAGGGTAGCCGGTTGAAGCTTGTGGAGCGCTTCTCCCACCACTCTGACCATTTGGCCTTCCAGTTGGCCGGTGTATGCCTTCACCGCTTCCCACTGTTCCGGGTTGATGCCCTGATTGCCTTCATAAGCAACCGACAGCATCGTGCCGATCACCGGGCCGGAATGCGTGTGCGAGGAGTTCAAAAACAACTGGTCACGGCTCAACCCATACTTCTGTTTAACACGGGTGGCGACAACCTCGCTCACCGGTTCGGGAAGCCCCAGCAGGTCGGTCGTCACCAGCACGGCCCGGCGGCCAGTCTCGTCTTCCAGCGCCAGCGCCTTTGCGTGCAACTCCAGCAGCGTTCCCTCGGAGGGGTGTGTCCTTGCGGCATAACCCGCCATCCAAAGCGAGCCGTGCGGCGTAATGTTCACCTTTGCAGACCCGGCCTTCCAGGAAGCGCGAGCGGGAAGAGCGGCGCCAACGAACAGCACACTAAACATAAGAGGGATTGCGGTATGAAAAAACTTAGAATTTTGCACGGTGTCCTCCTCGTCCGGCGGGCGGCAAGAGGGTGTCTGGCGTCAGGTCCATCTTTGCACGAACCTTGCTGAAATAATATGCGCACGCCACCATCTGAGCGAGACCTGATTGTCTCGCGCAGAGCTAGCACGTCAGACAGCGCTCAGTCCCAGGCCGCCCAGCCTGTCCGTGTGCAATTTGCCATCGCGGACCTCGAATAATCCCGGAAAATTCTTCAGCCACGGCTTGTTCGCTGCGGGCACGTATTCCCGCCCGTTCGACTCAAGAGTATCGATCGGCGCAACATGGGCGGCGATGCCGGCGGACTGAATCAGCGAAGCTCCAGGACATGTCAGGTCTTGCGCAGACATGTACATTTTGAACTTCTGCGCGGCGGCATTCAGCAGCATGGACTGGCTTTGCCCTTTGCAGGCCTTGAGGGCCACACCCGTATATCCAAGCTTACGGCCCCGAAGAAGCGAATCGTAGCCGGTCAACGATTCGTCCATAACCACGGGCTTTAACTTCGAAGCCTTGAAGAGCATTTGTGACGGGTTGACGATCAGGTCCCGCGACTCCGGCTGCTCCAGGTAAAGTATCCGGTCGTAGCCACCGGGCGACTTTTCCCTGATCCGGTGAATAAATTCCATCAGGTAATCGACATTCGGGCACTGCTCGTTGAAGTCCAGCGTGTAATACCAGTCGCGCACACGCCGGCGGGTTTGGACCTCCGTCGCCACGCGATTAATGAGTAATACGCGGACGATATCTCGGTCAAGGTTGTTACCGTTGAGCTTGATCTTCAGGTGAGTGAGTCCGTCCGCCGCTATCCATTCGGCGAGCGTTTGCGGCAGGCCATCGTTCAGCCGCTTCTTAACGTCGGCAGCTTCGATGGGATCGGACGCCCCGACAGAGTGATTGCACCAAACCCAGGGCTTGGGTCTTTTCAGCAGGTACTGGCTGGGATATTCGCCTTTGAATTGCGGCGCGAGGTAATGGGCCAGGTCGTGGCTCATGAACTCCGGGCCGTAAGTCTGGTAGCAGTTGAGGCCGTGGACCTTCCCAAAGGCGTCGTGAATGGCGGCGTCAAAGGCACTCGCGGTAACGAGAGTGCAGAGTTTGGGGACCGGCTGGTCGAGATGCATTTCTTTTGTGACCTCGGCAGCCGCCCGCAGGTATTCTGGCTCCAGCGTAAAGTTGATGTCGATGGGGTGGCCGGGTTCCTTGTAGCCGCCTGTGATCCTGGAGATGCGCTCAGCCAGGAGCTTCATCGCATTGAGCGTAGTGTCGTAGGAGAGTGTCTTTGACGGGAACGCCCATTCATTGCCCATGGTCATGGAGCCGAACCCTTTGGCCACATGCCCGTCGACAGTCTCCACCGTGCAATGGACATCCAGAAGCGTTACTTTGTCAACACTGCGGCCGCCGAATTCATAAGGAGTACGATAGGGAAAGTCCTCATAACTGATGCGAATGTCCTTCACGCGAATGTCGCTGGATTTGCGCCCGGGTGTCGCCATGGTAATTCCTGCCGCCAGTGGCGAGAGCGAAGCTGCTCCGGCAGAGGCAGCTTTCAGAAAATTTCGCCGTGTCATATTACCGTGCCGTTCCAAACTCACCCCCATATGAAAACGTTTTGCAGAAATTCCAGCGCTAAACCCCTAAGGCAACAACAGCCTTCCTTCTAGAACTTGAGGGATCAAGCCTGTTTTTCGCTGTCGCGTTGACGGGCTAGCCACTCGAAAGCGCGCTCCTGCAGGCGGCGCGGAAATCGGTTGACGTCCATCGGAGTTTCGAATTGCAGTGCCTCCGGGTGGCCAAGCAAATCATAAACCTTCCTTGGCGCCTCAACTTCACGCCGAACATCGGCGACGCGGGCATACCGGTCGAGTTCCGGCGCAACCAGCAGCACCGGCTTGGGAGCGACCAATGCCAGGACTTCATCGAAGTCAAAGGGAACGCGGTCTTCATGGCCAGCGAAGAAACCAAGCCGGGGCAGCAGCCCGTGGAGGTGCGAATAGTGGCTGATTCCTTCGGTCCCTTTGTCCGAAGTCTGCAACCTCAGCGGATCAAATCCGCAAACGGAAACCAGGCCCTTGATGCGATCGTCAAAGGCCGCTGTCAGCAATCCAACCCTGCCCCCGAGCGCGTAGCCCATCAGGTAAATCTGCGATGAGTCAATTTCCTCTAACGCGGAGAGCGCTTCAATGGCCGCCCGCGTGTCCTCAATCATATTTCCCATCATCGACCACCTGGGATAACGCTTGTAGAAATCCCTGGCCTCGTGTACCCGCGTTCCGTGGCCGAGCTGGTCAAAGGCAAACACCGCAAAACCCTTTTTCCAGAGCAACGGAAATGACGGCCTCTCATCCTGGCTATAAGCCCATTGGGTTGAAAGCCACGGATGACCGGATGACCACCCGTCCTGGTAGGAGTGCGGATGGAGCCAGATGACGACCGGCCACTTTTCAGGTCTAGGCTTGCCATCGGGTTCCAACGGATAAAACAGGTCGCCCATGAGAGAATTGCCAAATGGGACGCCGATGGCGCCGATTCCTTCACGTTTCAATCTCTCCCGCTCATAGCGGTCACCGTAGTTGCCCCAGTTGTCTTCGGCGGGTCTGCGATAGAGGGTTGCGAGCCAGCCATCAGTCGCCAGACTGTTCTCCGAAATCCTGCGATGCGCCGGAAAAGGAACGCGCGGCGGCGCTTCGCCGAGAAGCTTTGAAATGTTCTGCCAAATAGACTTCTTCTTCTCTTCCCACTGCGCAGCCGACGTAACGGGATGCCCGTTTTCCTGGGTCAGAAAGTCGCCAACAGACCTTTCCGGGTACGTGAGCGGATCGATCTTCGCACCGCTCGCCCTCTGCCAGTCCTCAAATGTGTATCCGAGAATCCAGGTCTCGCGTTTCGGAAAACGATTTCGGCCGAAAACCGTATCAAAAAAATCCACGATCTCCTCGATGCGCTCGGCGCCAAATTCATGTTCACCATCGCGAAGGTGCAGCCACAGGTTTTCCTCGTGCCCGAGAAATCGGTAAGCGCTCAGCACCGAGCGGTAAGCCTGCTCGAATCCGAACGGATTGCCGGCCGATTCGGCATAACCGGCGAACATCATCAGGCCCCGTGGGGCAATGGCAGCCATCAACAGGTTCTGGTCCACGGGGAGCTTATCTTCGCGACCTGCGAAGAAACGCAGCCGCGGGTGAAACCAGTGGGGCTGGGCGCCGGTCAGCAATTCAATGCTTTCATTTACAAACATGTCGGTGGTGTAGCGCCAGGGATCGACCTCACCCGTGTTTCCACTCGACAGAGCGACCGCCCCAATCCGGTCATCGAAAGCCGCTGCGACCAGAGCTTGCTTCCCGTTTCGAGAGTGTCCCGTCAATCCTATCTTTTTCTTATCCACTTCGGGCAGCGTAAACAGGTAGTCCACTGCCCGTGACCCCGCCCACGCCCAGCGCGCCAGGCAGGAAAAATCGTATTGGGGATAGATGTCAATGTAAGCGTCAGAATCGTCGCCAGCGCTGCCGTACATGGGATCGGCGGCAAAATAGATGCACCCGATGTAGCCCCGCCGGACACCGATGGCCGCCCACGGCCGCGGGCGAGGATGGTTGGTAAGAAAAACCGGGAACGGGCCCTTGCCATCGGGAATCATCAACTGGAGGCGCAGAGTGGCGCGATGGTCCGGGCCAAACTCCAGCCGCACCTCGCGTATGGTTGTAGTTCCTTCGCGCCGGGTGCCTGTAATGACTGCGCGCAGGTTATCAGGCCTGGGCGGCATGGTGCCGAAGACCCAGTGCTCGGTTTGAGAGAGAATCCACTGCCTCTGGCGCTCCCACTGGGCGTTGCTGGTAACCGGAATGCTTCGGCCGTTCTCGCGAAGCGCCAGCGGGTCTGGCAGGCCGGGAATGGAAGGCATGGCGTCGAAATCCGGAGGGAGGGCTCCGGTGCGCTTGACCCAGTCTTCCCAGGTCTGGTCGTGGGCGTTGATCCGGCCAGTCCGGGGCTTTCGGCTGGGTGGAAAAATCCTGAGGAAATCCTCCAGCACCCTACGGCGCTTATCCTGGTCGCTGAGCTGGCCGGCGGCGGCCCCCGATCTGGTCATGCCCGCTGTTCCCAGGGTGGACGCTCCGATTGCCATTGTGGCGGTCTCGGCAATAAATGTTCTGCGCGTTATTGCCTTCTTTCGCTTCACAACGTCCTCCCACGTCTTTGGAGTTGTTGCTGGTTGCTCTTGTTGAACCTGCTAAGCTCCCCCGTAGGCCTCGCGAATAAGAGTTTTAATATAGTCGATATTCTCTTTCACCGCGGCCATCACTTCGGGCACTCTATCACGAGATAGTGCGATTCCCGATCCGTGGGAGAAACCGGGAATTTCATATTCATGTTGGTAGGAGATGGGGCCGTGGAAATCTGACTTCGCGAGGAGTCGGAGGAACTCCAACCAGCGCGACATGCCCTGCCCCATGGGGCAGATTTCGGCATGCCAGCTGTGGGGTCCCGTGCGTTTCCAGATAAAATCCTTTGCGGCTACCATCTTCAGGCGAGGCATGACGAGGTTGGTTGAAACCCTCCAGCCGCTTTCGCCGCCCTCGATTGTGGCCTGGCACAGGTCGTAGTAGTAGCCGCACCAGCGTGGATCGAGCGGCTCGATCACCCTTGCCACGTCCCAGATGGCCTCTCCAATGTACCGAGGGTGATTGTGATAGCCCACCTGGATTCCGTGGTCTTTCGCCAGGTCCACGAGAGTCCGGAACTGCTGCCCGGCCTCATCAACCTCTTTCACAACGTTGACCAGCTTGTATTGGTAATACCCCGGCTTCAGGTAAGGGATGTGGAGTTTGCTTGCAGTGCTGATGATCGGCTTCGCCGTCGGATCGTCTGCCGAGAGGAGCGCCGTTGTAATCATCGGAACTTCCAACCCTGCTTCCCGGATGGCGGCTACCGCTCTTGGAAGGTCGGTTTCTGCCCGCTCCGGAAGAACATGCCCCTCCGGTCGACACGTCAGGTCAATTCCGTCAAAGCCCGCGCGCTTGGTGCTCTCAGCAAGTTCCTTCCAGTTCAGTTGCGGAACGGGCTTGGAGAACAAACAAAGCGTTCCCCGGAATGGCCCGCTCGTGGCGGGTTCGGCGGCAGTGCGCCCTGCTCGAAGCGCAACGGCTCCTCCCAGTGCGCCAGCCGAAGAAACTTGAAGAAATTCGCGTCTTGAAACGTGTTTGTCCACTGTGTTCTCCTCCCTCAGGGCAGACCAAAGCATAGAATATTCGGGCCGACTGCAAGCGCCACATATTGTTTTCCGTTCACCGTGTACGTCATAGGAGAAGTTTTGTTTTCGCCATTCGTTGGAAAGCGCCACAGTGTCTTCCCGTTGCGGGCATCGACGGCCACTACGTTGCCGCTCGGGTCACCGTAAAACAGAAGCCCGCCCGCAGTCGCCAGAACGCCCGCCTCTCTCTTGCCTTCGGGCGGCCCGAATTCCTGAACTTTCCACACAACCTTTCCGGTGTTGATATCCAGCCCCATCAGGTATTTCGTTGCGGGTTCTTCTTTCGGCTGTTTCTGCTTCCAACTGCCGGCGGAAAGCCTCATCTCGCACTTTTCAAGCGCCACCAGATAATAGAGCCCGGTCCCGGGGCTGTAAGCTGTGCCGTTCCAGTTTGCGCCGTAGGAGCCCGGGCAGAGAAGTCCGGTCTGCGGAAGAAGCTGGGGGCGCCCGTCAGGTCCGATGCCGCTGGCCCACGTCATCCGTACAAATGGGCTGCCCAGCAGAACGTGTCCATTAGTCCGGTCCAGCACATAAAAGAAACCGTTCTTGTCCGCGTGCAGCAGGAGCTTCCGTTCCTGACCCTGATACCTGGCATCCACCAGTACCAGCGGCGCGTTGGCGTCCCAGTCGCGGATATCGTGAGGCGTCACCTGGTAATACCACTTGACCTTGCCGTTATTCGGGTCGAGAGCCAGTATCGAGTTTGTATAGAGATTATCGCCCGGCCGCGTCCGGTCATCAGAATCGGGATAGGGATTACCGGTGGCCCAGTAGAGCGTGTCCGTCTCCGAATCATAGGATCCGGTCAACCATGTTGCTCCTCCACTGGTTTTGGGCGGGTCGCCGCCCCAGCTTTCGGCCCCGGGCTCACCCTTCTCGGGAATTGTCCAGTGCCGCCACACACGCTCCCCGTTGGACGCCCGGTAGGCAGCCACAAATCCGCGCATGCCCCAATCGCCGCCGGAAACACCGGCAATTACCATGTCTTTTACGACCAGCGGAGCTACTGTCGACCCATAATGCATGGGCTCGTCCGGCATCGCCACTTCCCACACCAGTTTCCCCGTGGTGCGGTTCAGGGCAATCAGATGAGCGTTGTCGGTCACCCTGAACACTTTGTCGCCGAGGATGGCCATGCCGCGATTTGTGCCGAGCGCAGCATCGCCAACCATCCCGGAAGTGCGCGGGCGCGAATACGACCAGATTTCCTGACCAGTGCCGGCATCCAGCGCATAGGCCCGTTGCGGACCTGTCGCGTACATGATGCCATCTGCAACAAGAGGCACCACCTCCAGCCCGAAATACTGCATGTTCAGGTTGAAATAGGAGGTGTCAGGTAGAAACTGCTTCCACAGTGGGACCGTGAAGACCCACTTCAGCCGCAGCTGGCTTACATTTTCAGTATTGATCTGCGCCAGCTCGCTGTAGCGGTTTCCGTTCAAATTGCCGTTGTAAGTAAGCCAGTCACCCGGCCGGGGATTGAGAATTCTCGAGAAGGGAACATCGCCGGTCATGGAAGGCCTACTGGCCGTAGCCACGCCCGGCTTCACACCAGTGAGGCCGCTGAGAAAGGCGATCAGGTTCTGTAGTTCCTCCGGGCTTGATTTGACTGCGGGCATTTGCGACTGTTGGTCTTCACTTAGAGATGAGATCGCATCCGTGTGCAGCATTTGAAATTGACCCTTCAGGTCCTGTACGACAACTTCAAAATTGCTCCGGCTTCGTGCAAAGCCGCGAACCGTCTCGCCGTCACGCAAGCGCGCCGTCACCATTTGATAGCCGGGCGCGAGGCGCTCGCTGGGTTGTAGTAGGCTCGACCGGATCTCTTCAACACTCATCTCTCGGGCAACATCGGACAGGTCCGGCCCGACAGCCGATCCCTTGCCGTAAACCATATGACATGAACCGCATTGGCCCTTTCCAAAGAAGTACTCTTCTCCTGCCGCACGGTCACCTGGAACGGCGCTCTCAGCAGCCGGCGAGTTCAGCGAGTGGACCAGCGCGGCAAGAGCATCCAACTCGCTTGCCGGCAGCTTGAACGCTGGCATCCCTCCGGTTGGAACTCCATCCTGAATGACGCGGCGCAACCAGGAAAGTGAACGTCCCCGCAGACTGCCGTTTCCGGCCAATGGAGGTCCGTACTCTCCACCCCTCGCGTCCACTCCGTGGCAACCGGCACACTGCTTTGCGTAGGTTTCGCTGCCAGTCATCTGCGAAGTCCGGCTGGAGGAGGTTTGGCCCCACGAAGTCGCCATGCTGAAAGCAAAGGCAACAAGCACCAGGCCTAAAGCCACTCGTGATTGTGCTTTCCGGAATACTGTGCCCATCGTTGAACAAGTCCTCTTCGAGAATGCCCTGACCCTCAGGGTTGAGGTAATATGGTGACTACACTGGCCGGTTGCGTCAACTTCTAATAGAAGTTTCCTCTCCTCACTGCCCTTCAAATTCCACTTATCGCACTGCGGCCAGGCAAGGCCTCACGTACGTCTCCAATGCGTTTTCTTCTTCCGATAGCTCTGCAAGGTCGGCTCCCATTGTACTCCCGGCTTCAAGTGTCTTTGCACCTTCTGTTTCGTACCGGAGCCTATGGGTGCCATATGCTACAAGAAAGCCAGGCAAACAGGAGGGCGGAGGGCGAAAGGCTAAACTCCATACAGGCAAGCTCGGAGCTGAAAGACCACCAGCCACAGGGTTTTTGACTAACCCAATTTATTATATTTACTTACGCGGATAGTGCAGGTTCTTAAGATGGCAATAGCCGATTCCTCTAAGCGACCGAAGCGACCAGTTGCGGCCTGAAAACAAACTGGCGAAGCAACCTTTCTCCACCCTGTTTGCGTCAGAAAGTATTCCTGGCAATCAAATTTTGCGTAAAGCATCTGTAATTTGTGTTCCGGCTCTGTTGGGTGAGTCTTGTGTTTTTGCCCTTGCTAGAATGCCCGTTCGGATTCCGAGGAGGGCTGGGAAACGCCACTATGATAATATTGCATCGCGAACGAACAGGTTGTATTCTATTTTGATATCAGTGCATTAGGAGACGAACTTTGTCCAATGCGCGGGGCAAGTGCGGTGGTATGTTCGCCAAGGCCTTGTGCTCTATGTTAAAGGATAAATCAAGTGGGGAAAATCTACAGCTTATTGCTCGTCGCCATCCTTATCTTCTGGGTTCCAGTTTGCAGCAGGGCACAGGAATCTTCGGACCAGGAAGCGGAGCCCGCCCAGGCGGCGAGTCCGACCGGGCCGACTGCATTCGCCCAGGTCGTTGGCAAGTACTCCAACCTGGGAGGGGTCTACAGCGCAGGCATCGGCGTCGGTTACAACATTACTGAGCATCTCGGGGGCGATATCGGTGCATCGCTCTACACGATTCAAAGCCCTTTTTCGGTTGTTTCCAACCAAACCTGGCGCTGGACAACTCTTGCAGGGGACCCGTTTGTAGACCTTCGTTACACGATGAAGTGGCACGGGCTGGACGCGACATCCATCCTGACCGGAACCATACCCCTTTCGAACGCAGAACGCGTTTTCACAACGGGACGCTTTGGCGTGGATTGGTACAACCACGTCAGCGCAAGTTACGGAGGGTTCACTCCCTTCGTGAATTTTGGAGCGGCCAACGAAACCGTCGACCGGTGGTTAATTCCGCGTCCTTATAATATGGCCCGTCCATATCAGATTTTTGGCGCCAACGCAAATGGCGAGGCCGGCGCGAGTTTCACCGTATTGAAGCATTACTCGGTGGGTGCTTCCGCCTATGGCATCGTTCCGTTCGGGACTCAAAAAGTGTTCAGCAGGCTGGTCACTCCGAATTCCAGTATTGCCGGGGACGCAGATCACAATCGTGTCTGGAACCACGCCTTTGAAACCATCGGCGATTCCAAGCTCGGGCGCGACAACGGGTATTCGGGTTGGGTGGAAGTCGCACGGGTGAAGAATCTGAAGATTCAGGCTGGATATACCTATAGCGTTCACTACCGATGGGGTTCCGCGTACCTGATGCTGAGATTTGACGGGACTTCGCTGATCCGGTTCCTGACGGCAACCGAGTAGGTGCGCATGGATTGTGGCGCCCGGTTGTGGCCGTCTGAATTGGAACAGGCGAAGCCAGCGAATTTTTCTGAAGTGAAGGGAAAGAAGATATTGAAAAGGAACACGGTCGTCTGCCTCCTTTTATCTGTTTTTATAGGGCTCGCGACTTGGTCATCGAGCTATGGCCAAGAGAAGTCCCAGGTTCAGTTCCCCGCAGCAGGTCTTCAACTCAGGGAAATCGTTTCGCATAATCGCCTGCCACTCAGCTTCGAGGTCAATAAGGGCCAGGTGGGCCCGCAAGCCAGGTACCTGGCTCGTGGACAAGGGTTTACGCTATTTCTTACTCAAAGCGACGCCATCCTGCAACTCATGAAATCCGCACCGGCCGAACAAGCAGCAGATTTGACCTCTTCGGGATTCAAGGACGACCGGGTGGGCGCTGGTTCATCCGCAGGCAGATCCGACGTCGTTAGCCTGAAACTGCTGGGTGCGAACCACGACGCGAAGATTACGGCCTCTGAACGCCTTCCTGGAACTACCAGTTATTTCCTGGGAAACGATCCGCAGAAGTGGCATACGAATATTCCCAACTACGCCCGCCTTCGCTATCACGAAATCTATCCCGGTATTGACCTCGCCTATTATGGCCGCCAGGGACAATTGGAAAACGATTTTATAGTGGGTCCAGGCTCTGACCCAGAGCTGATTCGCCTTGACCTGGAAGGCGCCAGGGAGATCCGCCTTAACGCCTCCGGCGATCTGGTGCTAACGGTGAGTGATGGACAGGTTTACCTTCGGCGCCCCAAGGCCTATCAGGGAAAGGGAGAGAGCCGTAGAGAGGTCGCGGTCAATTATGTACTCAGGTCCGGGAACACGGTTGGTTTTGGCCTGGGAGCTTATGATCACCACCAGGAGCTGGTGATTGACCCCGTGCTCTCGTATTCAACGTATCTGGGAGGTAACGGCGGGGACGTTGGTTATGGGATCGCTGTCGATGCCACCGGAAACGCCTATGTGACGGGTACCACAGGATCGCTGAATTTCCCCACCACCGGCGGGCAGGCCAATCTCGGAGGCGGAAGAGACGTCTTTGTGGCGAAGCTTAATCCTTCGGGCACTGCCCTTCTGTATTCGGTTTTCCTCGGTGGAGGCAACCTGGACCGGGCGACCGGAGTTGCGGTTGACTCCTCCGGTGATGCCTATCTGGCCGGTTACACCACGTCAACAGATTTCCCGGCCACCATGGGGGCTTTCCAGGCGAACAATGCCGGGAATACGGATGCCTTTCTGACCAAGCTGGATCCAACTGGCACCTCGCTGGTCTATTCGACATACCTCGGCGGGGGCGGAATCGACTACGGGCGTGGAGTGGTCGTGGATGCCTCGGGCGACGCCTTTATCACCGGTTCGACCCAATCGACAAACTTCCCCACGTTGAATCCGCTGCAGGTGGGGCTTGACGGCGGCTCGGATGCCTTTGTGGCGGAAATCGATCCGACCGGCGCGTCCCTGCTTTACTCGACCTACCTGGGCGGGAGCGGCGCAGACGAAGCGCTTGCCATCGCGCTGGACGGTTCGGGCAATCCGTATGTGGCAGGCTACACATTCTCCTCCAACTTCCCGACTCAGAGTGCCTTGCAGTCTTCCCTGGCGGGGCCCTCGGACGCTTTCGTAACAGAGATTAATCCCGGTACCTCCTCACTGGTGTTCTCGACCTACCTGGGCGGAACTGCGTCTGAAAGTGCTCAATCCCTCGCAATCGACTCGGTTGGCAGCATCTACGTGACTGGGAACACATCCTCAAGCAGTTTCCCGGTAACCAGTGGGGCATCTCAGGCGACTTATGGGGGTCAAACAGACGCCTTTATCACCAAGCTCGCCCCGGGAGGCACCCAGATGGTTTACTCCACCTTCCTTGGCGGCGGTAGTTTGGACCAGGGAAATTCACTGGCGATTGACTCATCGGGCGACGCCTTCATCACTGGCTTTACGCAGTCAAGCGACTTTCCTTTGGTGAACGCGCTGCAACGGGTCCTGGGAATCACGGGGGCAAGTTCGTGCGGTACCACTCCCTGCGCTGACGCTTTTGTCACGCAACTGGGCCCTTCGGGGAACGTTGCCTTTTCTACCTTCCTTGGGGGAAGCGCCACGGATTTAGGCCAATCAATCGCAACCGACGCTTCAGGGGATGCATTTCTGACCGGCAGCACGAATTCTACAAACTTTCCTGTCATTGCGGGGGCACCGCAGTCAACCTATGCGGGGACAAATTCAAGCACCAACATCTTTATCGCTAAGGTCAGCGCTCAGGATGCACCAGCCGCAGCTCTCAGCCCACAGAGCCTTAACTTTGGCAGCCAGGTCATCAATAACACCAGCAGCCCGCAGACGGTAACGCTGGTCAACGCCGGGAGCGCCCCCCTGAACATCCCCACCAATGGTATTTCGGTGTCAGGCCAGTTCAGCCAGACGAACAATTGCGGTTCGGTGGTACCGGCAGGCGGTGGGACATGCACAATTAATGTGACCTTTACCCCCACCCAAACGGGTTCCGTGACGGACCAGGTCACGATCTCGGACGATGCTGCCGGAAGCCCTCAGGCCATCACGGTGACCGGGACCGGTGTGACATCGGCCGGAACTCTTTCTGTCTCCCCGACCGTCCTTACTTTCGCAGCGCAGACCGTGGGGCAGACCAGTCCCGCACAGGCCGTTCAACTGGTCAACAACGGGAATACGGCCATCAATATCAGCAGCATCGAAACCACAGGGGACTTTGCGCAAACCAATACCTGCGGAACCCTTCCCACCGTTCTCAACGTGGGCGCCACCTGCAGCGTCAGCATCACGTTTACTCCGACATCAACCGGAACTCGCAGCGGAGGACTGACCATCAGGGATGACGCGATCAATAACCCGCAGGGAGTGACGCTTACCGGGACCGGCAACGCGGTCTTTTCACTCGCGGCCAACGTCAGGTCAAGCGTCCTGTTGATTGGGACAAAGACGACCACCTTCACCGTTACGGCTTCCGCACCCAGCACTTTTACCGACGCCATTAATCTCTCTTGTACGGGTGGAACGTGCACCTTTGATCCTGCCTCAATTACCCCGGGGCAGTCGAGCACGGTTACAGTGACCAGTTTGTCGGGAACCACGGCGAACCCCTTTGATTTCTCAGTTAAAGGCAGCAGCGGAAGCCAGAGCGCAACTGTCGCGCTGACAATCTTTTTCGCGGACTTCTCGCTAACGCAAACGCCGCCCACACCGGCGCTGCGCACAGTTACTGCCGGTAATTCAACGACTTATACGGTCACTGTGACGCCGATCAACGGGTTCAACCAGGTTGTGCTCATGGGCTGCGCCAACCTGCCGCTGGAAACAACCTGCACCTATTCTCCGCCAGGTCTGACGTTGGACGGAACCAACCCGACCACAGCGGTTGTGACCGTCACTACAACGGCTTCTCAGGCTTCACACTTGCAGCCGCGGCCGCCGGGCGGAAAGCCACCCTGGGCACCCTTGAATCTCAGCTGGTGGATTTATCTTCTTGCATTCTTAATGATTTCGGCGATTTTCTTTGGCCTCAAGGGAGGCAACGTGCTCAGGACAAGCCCGGTGAGGCTGCGCGCGAGCATGGCGGTTCTTGTCCTGGTCCTGGCAGCCTCGCTGAGTGCTTTGGCGACATCGTGCAATAACACATATTACGGACCTAGAACCACTCCAGTTTCGACAGGGACTCCGGCGAATACCTACACGATTACGCTTGTTGGGACGCTGGGAAGCGACAGCACCATTAAGAGAGCGACGACAGTTAACCTGGCCGTCGCGCCCTGATCGGGCGGATAAAACCCCGGTTGCTGCGGCCCAGGCCGTGAGGTTCCAGAGAGAGCTTTCGGAACTGCGGGGGAGAAATTACAGTATGTTCAAGGAGAACAGTGTGAAAGCGAAATGTTCCTCTATGGCCCGCAAGGAGCCTACTCAAGCACGATGGGCATTCCTGCGCGGGCGTTGCTTTGTTACCCTTGGCCTTTTTGGCCTGGCAATCATCGGTTTAAGTCTGGCGCTGAGCGCGGCCCGGGGTTCTTCCCTCCGCGATGCCCGCAATCCGAAAGCCTGGAGCGGTAGCTATGCCCAAGTCCCCCTCAGCTTCGAGGCGAACCACGGGCAAACCGACTCCCGCGTCAAGTTCCTTGCCCGGGGGCAGGGTTACACGTTGTTTCTGACCGGACATGACGCAGTCCTGGTCCTCAGTTCCGGAATGTCTGGTCGCAAAGCAAAACAGCCGGCTTCTTCCGCTGTTGTGCGCCTCCGGCTCCTGGGGTCTGCGTCCGCGGTGAAGGTTACCGGCCAGAACCTGTTGGGAGGAACCAGCAACTATTTCCTTGGCAACGACCCACGCCAATGGCACACGCGGATTCCCAATTATGCGCGTGTCCGGTACCACCAGGTGTATCCCGGCATCGACCTTGTTTATTACGGCAACCAGGGAGAATTGGAAAACGACTTCGTGGTTTCTGCGGGTTCAGATCCCAACTCGATCCGCATCGGTCTGGAAGGCGTGGAAGGCCTCCGCCTGGATCGTTCCGGAAACCTCATGCTGAAGGTAAACGCAGGAGAGGTTCAACTCCGCCAGCCCCGCGCCTATCAGGGAAGCAAGGAAGTGCCGGTCAAGTACGTCCTGAGGGCGGCCAACGAGGTCGGGCTGAAAGTTGGGGCTTATGACCACCACCAGCAACTGGTGATTGACCCGGTGCTTGCCTATTCAACCTATTTCGGCGGCAGCGGCGGAGACATCGGGTACGGCATTGCCGTCGATTCCTCCGGCAACGCTTATGTCACAGGGATCTCTAATTCCGCCAATTTCCCCACCTCGGCAGGCTCACATAGCGGAAGCTATGGGGGCGGTGGCGACGCCTTTGTCATAAAACTGAATCCGGCCGGCGCAACGTCCGGCTCGACGACCACTCCACAACTTGTTTATTCGACATACCTGGGAGGGAACGGAACGGATTCCGGGAATGCCATCGCGGTTGACGCGGGGGGCGACGCTTACGTCACAGGGAGTACAACTTCCTCGAACTTTACAACAACCACCGGCGTTTTTCAGACAACTTATGGGGGCAGTGGCGACGCATTTGTTGCCGAGTTGAACAGTACAGGTACGGGACTGCTCTACTCCTCTTATCTGGGCGGATCCGGGGCTGATGCCGGTCAGGGCATTGCGATCGATTCCTCAAATAATGCCTATGTTACGGGTTCCACGCAGTCCGCGAATTTTCCCACCGTTACCCCGGTGCAAGCACTCAATGCCGGTTCCTCGGATGCCTTTGTTGCCAAAGTGGACTTTACCGGTGCCACTCTGCTCTATTCCACCTATCTGGGCGGGGCGCAGGCGGATGTGGGCCAGAGCATCAAGGTGGACAGTTCCGGAAACGCCTACATCGCCGGATACACTTTTTCCTCTGATTTCCCGCTTGCGAATCCAGTGCAGGGATCGAACGCCGGAACAGTAAATGCCTTTGTCACTGAGCTGAACTCAGCCGGTTCGGCCTTCACTTTTTCCACGTACCTGGGCGGAAGCGGAGACGATCGCGCGTTGGGATTGGCGCTGGATTCCACCGGCAATGTCTATGTTGCCGGGGCAGCGCAGTCAACCAACTTCCCCACGACGGTCGGCGTGATTCAGGGCGCCAACAATGGACAATCTGACGCTTTCGTCGCCAAGTTAAACCCGGGAGGACCAACAACTGTTTACTCCACGCTGCTCGGCGGCGCCGGAGTCGAGCAGGCCGCCGGCATTGCCGTGGACTCTTCCGGAAACGCTTTCATAACCGGCTTTACGAACTCCAGCAATTTTCCGACCTTTAGTCCCATTCAGGCCGTCCTGGGAATCACCGGAGGAAGCTCCTGCGGCACCTCCGCATGCTCGGACGCTTTTGTCTCCGAACTGAACCCGACTGCCACCGGATTGGTTCAATCAACCTACCTGGGAGGCAGTGGCGCTGATTTTGGCCATGGGATCGCTCTGAGTACGGCGGGGGTCCCTTTCATCACTGGAACCACGACCTCAACCAACTTCCCGGCGAGTGCGGGAGCTTTTCAGTCCAGTCTGGTTGGCGTTGCCGGCAATGCGTTCGTGGCTGAAATCAAGCCTGATAACACCCCGGGAATCTCGATTGTGCCCCAGCTTGTCGACTTCGGGAACCAGACGGTGAACGTCCGCAGCGCCGTCAAGACCGTCGTAGTCACAAACGAAGGCACGGCGCCGCTGAACATTACCCAGATCATTTTTGCCGAAACGGACACGGTTGGCACCAACGACTTTGCCGAGACAGACAATTGCATTGGGACCGTGGCCGCGAGCGGCGGCACCTGCAACATCAATATTACTTTCACTCCAGGGGCCGCGGCCGCCAAAACCGGGACGTTCAGCATTACCGACGATGCGGCAGGAAGCCCCCAAGTCATCAAGGTTAAAGGCACCGGTGTCACATCGGCGACTGCAGTCACCGTCAGCCCTTCCAGCCTGACCTTTGGAGACGTGACAGTGGGCGACGTCAGTCCTGCTCAAACGGTGACGATTACAAATACGGGTACGCAAACATTAACTTTCACCGGCATAACCGCGGGCGGTGACTTCTCCTCGACGGACACTTGCACATCAAATGTCCTTAATGTGGGGCAGAGTTGCAGTGTCAGTGTGACTTTCTCTCCAACCGCGTCTGGCGCCCGGGTTGGTTCTCTATCCATCAGTGATAACGCGGCGGGAAGTCCTCAATCCGTTGTTCTTTCGGGCACGGGTGTCGCGCAGTTTACAATGTCTTCGCCGTCTCCAAGTGTGACCACGCTCGTTGGAAGCGGCTCTGTGACCTTCACGATTGCCGCTTCGGCGCCCAGCAGCTTTACAGGAAGCATCACGCTCGCCTGCCCTGCCAGCTTGAGCTGTTCCTTCAGTCCGGCAAGCATTTTTGCGGGACAGACCAGCACGCTGACGATCAGCGGCCTCACGGCCTCCCTGGCGAATCCCTACATTTTCTCTGTGACAGGAATCAGCGGCTCGCAGAGTGCAACGGTTAGCCTGAACCTGCTTTTTGCAGACTACAAGCTTTCAGCCTCGCCGGCGCTCAACACCATCGTCGCAGGGTCGGCGGCAACATACACAATTTCCTTGACGCCCATCAACGGGTTCGACAAACAGGTGCAGCTTGCCTGTGGGAACGGGATGCCTCCCGGAGCAACCTGCAGTTTCTCAAGCTCGTCGGTGACTCCCAGCGGCGGAGCCGCCACCGTTACCTTGACGATCCAGACCACCAAGAATGCAAGCGGTCCGGCGCCCCCGGTTGTCCCACCGCGCATGGTTCCACCCCTGATGGTGGTTCTCTTCGTTCTTGTACTGGCAGGATTGTTTGTGCTGGGCCGCAGCCGCAGCAGGTTCCCGGCCCTGGCCGGAAAGCAATGGGTCATGGTTCAGGTTTTGACTCTCTGCCTGCTGATCCTGTGTGAGACCTTCCTGGTTTCCTGCCGCAGCACGCCGACGACCACGGGATCTACAACCGGAAACTACATCATCACGATCAACGGGACACTCGGCTCCAATTCAACGGTCGTGAGGAGCACGACGATTGACTTGTCCGTGACATAACACAGACGGCTTAAGTTTCCTTCAGGGAATGTGGCGTCCGGAATCGACAAAAAGTTGGCGTTCCGGACGCCATCTCTGTTTCTGGGGCTTTTCTTTCGCTGCAATACTTACACTTTGACGTATCTCCCGGCGAACGTCTCGACTGGCCGGATGCAGCCCTTGCTCTTACTTTGTTGGGTCGTAGTTCAGGTAGGGACCAAGCCAGCGCTCGACGGCTGCCAGTTCCATCCCCTTGCGCCGCTGGTAGTCAAGCACCTGGTCGCGGCCGATCTTCCCCACGGCGAAATATCGGGATTCGGGGTGCGAGAAATAGAGGCCGCTCACGGAAGCAGCGGGATACATTGCGAAATTCTCGGTAAGCCGCACGCCCGCGTTTTGCTCGGCCTGCAGCAGGTCAAACAGGGTGTGCTTTTCCGTGTGGTCGGGTAAAGCAGGATAGCCCGGGGCCGGGCGGATCCCGCGGTAGCGTTCGTGGACCAGATCGTCGTAAGTCAGATTCTCTTCGCACCCGTAACCCCACGCATCTCGGGCACGCTTGTGAGTGAGTTCGGCCAGCGCTTCGGCCAGGCGGTCAGCCAGCGCCTTCACCATGATGGCGCTGTAATCGTCATGTTCCTTCTCGAACCGCTCCACCAGCCGCTCAATGTTAATGCCCGCCGTCACTGCAAACGCTCCCAGGTAGTCTGTAATCCCGGTTTCGCGCGGAGCGATGAAATCCGCCAGGGCAAGGTCCGGCTCGCCGTCCGGTTTCTCGATCTGCTGGCGCAAGGTGTGGAAAATAGCCCCCACCGCTGTCCGTGATTCATCGGTGTACACCTCAATGTCATCGCCGACGCTCGAGGCCGGAAAGAAGCCCATCACGGCGCGCGCTTCCAGCAGCTTCTCATCAACAATGCGGTCCAGAAGCCGCTCGGCGTCGTCAAACAATTCCCGGGCCCTGGCGCCCACTTCCGGCTGGTCGAAAATCCGTGGATATACCCCGCGCAGTTCCCAGACGTGGAAGAAAGGCGTCCAATCGATGAAAGGAACGATTTCTTCGAGCGCTACAGGGCTGGAGACGCGAATCCCGGTGAATGAGGGCCGGGGCGGCGTATAGCCTGCCCAGTCGAATTCGAGCCTCCGGCGGCGCGCCTCGCCAAGCGTCCGCAGCTTCTGCGATCTTGGCGCCAGGTGAACTTCCCTCTGCTTCTCCTGTTCGCTGCGGTTCTCTTCAGTGAACGCCGGCTTCAACTCCGCGCTCGCCAGGCGTCCCACCACGCCAACGGCACGAGATGCATCAAGCACGTGAACAACGGGCTGCCCATAAGAGGGCGCTATCTTCACAGCCGTGTGGGCGCGGCTGGTGGTGGCGCCACCGATCAGCAGGGGGACCTTGAAACCTTCGCGCTCCATTTCCCTGGCCACGTGCACCATTTCGTCGAGAGATGGTGTAATCAGGCCGCTCAACCCAACCATGTCAGCCCCTGTATCACGCGCCGCCTTCAGGATCTTCTCGGACGGCACCATAACGCCGAGGTCCACCACCTCATAGTTATTGCAGCCCAGCACCACTCCGACAATGTTCTTCCCGATGTCGTGCACATCACCCTTCACCGTGGCCATCACGATCTTCCCGGCGGCCTTCGCGCCACCGGTCAACTGCTTTTCGGCCTCCAGATAAGGCAGAAGGTATGCCACCGATTTCTTCATCACGCGGGCGCTCTTCACCACCTGCGGCAGGAACATCCGGCCGGAGCCAAACAGGTCGCCCACCACGTTCATGCCGGCCATCAGCGGCCCTTCGATCACGGCCAGCGGGCGGCCGTACTTTTGGCGCGCCTCTTCCGTGTCAGCTTCAATGTAATCAACAATGCCCTTGACGAGCGCGTGCGACAGGCGCTCATCCACCGTTCCCTTCCGCCAGGCGTCTTCCTCAACTTCCCGCTTGCCGCTGTGCTTCACGGAATCGGCAAAGGCCAGCAGCCGCTCGGTTGCATCCGGGCGCCGGTTGAGGATGACGTCCTCAACCAGCTCCAGCAGGTCTTTGGGGATTTCTTCATAGATTCCCAATTGGCCCGCGTTGACGATGCCCATGTCCAAGCCGGCTTGAATGGCATGATAGAGGAACGCCGTGTGCATCGCTTCGCGAACGGTATTGTTGCCGCGAAACGAAAACGAAAGGTTGCTGACACCGCCGCTCACCTTGGCGTGCGGCAGCGTAGCCTTGATCTGGCGCGTGGCCTCGATAAAATTCACCGCGTAATTGGCGTGTTCCTCCATCCCCGTCGCAATGGTGAGGATGTTGGGATCGAAAATGATGTCTTCGGGAGGAAAACCCACTTCCTCCGTCAAAATGCGATAGGCCCGCGTGGAGATTTCGACTTTCCGCTCCGTGGTGTCAGCCTGTCCACGCTCATCGAACGCCATCACAATCACGGCTGCGCCGTAATGGCGCACGAGCCGCGCGTGGTGCTTAAAGACCTCCTCACCTTCCTTCAGGCTGATGGAATTCACTACGCCTTTGCCTTGCACGGCGCGAAGGCCCGCCTCAATCACGCTCCACTTTGAGCTGTCGATCATAATTGGGACGCGCGCGATGTCGGGCTCGGAGGCCACGTAATTCAGAAAAGTGGTCATGGCCTGCTCCGAATCCAGCATGCCCTCGTCCATGTTGATGTCGATGATCTGCGCCCCGGCCTCCACCTGCTGGCGCGCCACGGCCAACGCCTCTTCGAACTGGCCATTCAGGATGAGCTTC
>DATLWV010000016.1:0-4162 GCA_035576145.1 Terriglobia bacterium | reverse complement strand
GCCTCGATCCTCGCAATGGACCGGGTGGAATGAAAACAAGCAAGGGTCTCTCGCTTCGCGAGATCGCAGCCAGTGAAAGGCAAGCATCCGCGCCAGCTCCCGTGTTCGCGAGCGGTGGAATCCGGGCAGCGCCCAATGTACTTCACCGGGAGGACAAGCATGGAAGCGACTCGATCTGCCGAACAAGAAGTCATCGCTATCGATGATGCACGGATCACAGCTGCCAAGGCGTCGGACATAGCCACTTTTGACGCAATTTACGCTCAAGAGTTCAAACTCATCACGCAGACCGGTCTGGTCCGCACGAAACAGGACCAGATCCGCGATTACGGTGCCGGCACACTTCGGTATGGTCCGTTCGAGTTGTTGGAGCGTGAGGTCAGAATATATAGTTCGTTCGCACTGGTTTGGTCGCGAGAGCGATCTGTGATTCTGCTCCCGGATGGCCAGGACGTTGGCGGAGATCGCCGGATAACGCGAGTTTACGTAAACCGAGATGGCCGATGGCAGCTAATCTCAGCGCATGCATCGAGCGTTCAATCGCTCTGATGAACAAACCGCCATTCCCAATGAGCGGGTGGCCACGGCACCGGGTTTATGCGTGAAGGGATTGCCGTCCGCATACATCGCAAAACGAGCGACGTATGCGCCAGCCGCGGGTCCAACTCTTAATAGACTGGCCTCTTATGAAGTGGAAGTCCCCGAAAAGCGAGGCATGACAATGGATACCAGGCAGGCTAAAGACTTTCTGGTGCAGCAGGCGGCCGAGCAAGCATCGCTGGATAATGTTCCTTTTTCTGATCTGGAGAGACGGATGATGTACTTCACGGAAAGTGACCCTGCTTCCTGCGCCGACCCACTTGAACTGAATGACGAGTTTGAAAAGCAGTACGAAACGGATGAATACGAAGCCAAGGTTTCGCAGTTGCTCCGGCACGCTTACAAGCGCTTAAAGCATGAGGACCCCGAGGCGCTCCGCAATTGGAATGAAGCCATCCATACACTTCGTAAAGGCGATCATTACATCCTCGTTTTGTTATAGGCCGAAATCAAATTGGTTCAACAGGGCGGGTGCCTGGTAGCGCAGAGTTGTCCCGCCGTGCGGTCCCGCCGTGCGGGATGCGGTTCTTCTCTTTGAAATTAAGAGCCGCAGAGTTAAAGAACAACTCTGCGCTACGGGGCTCTTGTCATCATTCACAGAAAGAACCGCGGACCTCAAAACCGGAGGATCGCGTTACTAGCTAACTGACATGGGCTAAGATAGCTTAACGGAGGATCGCGCGTGTACGGCGTACCTGAGAATCTGGACCTGTCCCACTTCATCGGCAAAACGCTCACGCAGATATCTCTCGGCGAGTTTCAGATCCATTTCGACTTCCATCCAACCGGCACAATCTCGGTCGAAGGTGATTGGGAATTGGTCGATTCCCAAGGGGCTGTTGTAGACCGGTCCATGGAGAACGCTGGCCGGTCCGCGTACCGCGTGCACCGGCTTCTTGGGCAGGACGTAATAAGCTTCGAGATCGATGCACCCCGGTCGCTCTCGCTCAAGTTCACTAACGGCCTTGTCCTCCGCGTTTTCGATAATTCACCGGCCTACGAATCATTCTCTATTCAGCCAGGTGATATCTATGTTTAGGGAGCAGCAGGTAGCAACGGCACCGGGTTTGTGCCGTGGTCTTTTGCGCGCGTAATTCTTTCCGTCCGCATACATCGCGAAATTCGCGACGTATGCGCCAGCCGCGAAAATAGCAATTGACATTCAGCGGAAATCCACTACCATATGGTTGTGGATCGCCTGGATACAACATTTGCGGCTTTGTCTGATCCAACCCGCCGGGCGATGGTCAAGAGGCTCTCCCGCGGGCCTGCCTCTGTGCATGGCTTGACGGAACCGTTTGCACTCTCGCAGCAGATGATTTCAAAGCATATTGCCTGCCTGGTGCGGGCGCGGATTGTGATCAAGACGAAGCGTGGACGAGAGAGTATTTGCACGCTCAGGCCGGAGGCGATTAAGACGGTCAGCGACTGGGCCATCAGCTATCGCCGGTTCTGGGAAGAGAGTTTCGACAAGCTGGATGTGGTTGTGAATCGAATGAAAAAAGCGGAGGCAAGAGATGGCAAAAAACACCGTAAATGAGCCGGAGCGGATGGTTGTGACAAGAGTTTTTGACGCCCCGCGCGAACTGGTTTGGAAGGCGTGGACGGACCCGAAATATGTGATGCAGTGGTGGGGACCGAAGGGTTTTACTTCGCCTTTTTGTGAGATGGATTTTCGCGTGGGAGGGAAATTCCTCTGCTGCATGAGAGCGCCGGATGGGCAGGAGTTCTGGAACGGTGGTGAATACCATGAGATTGTTCTGCACGAGAAGATCGTCTCCTCCATGTACTTTTCCGACTCGAAGGGAAACAAGGTTGAGCCGGCGGACTATGGAATAGAACACGAGGCCATAGAGGGTGCGTACGACGTGATTCTCTTTGAGGATCTCGGAAACGGCCGGACGAAAGTCACTTTCATTGGAAATGAGACCATGCAGAACGCAATCGAGAGCGGTCAGCTGGAGGGCTGGAAGGAGATCCTCGATAAGATTGCTGCAGTTGTTGAGGGGCTGGCGCTGGCGAAATAAGCCGGTAGCGACGGTACCGGGTTTGTGCCGTGGGCCGTCTGGGCGCGACATTTTTGCCGTCCGCATACATCGCAAAACGAGCGACGTATGCGCGACCCGGCCGGGTGGAATGAAAACCAGCGAATGCCTCTCGTATCGCGAAAACGCAGATACTACAAAGCGCGCATCTGCGCCAGCCGCGCTCCACGATAGTCGCTGGAACAAGTGACGCACTACATTAGAACAAGTACGGCACCAGGGACTTTGTGTCGCGGGCGTAGTCTGAGTAATCGGGATACTGTTTGCGAAGCAAGCGCTCCTCGGCAATGACGCGAGCGACCGCCACGCAGGTGACGGCAACGCCGACCGCCAGCGTCAACCTCGAAAGGTGACCAATGACCGCGGCCCACACGAACAGGAGCGCCGCGGAGTACATCGGGTGCCGAATAAAGCGATAGGGACCACGTCGAATGATCGAATGGCCGGCCGGCGCGGCGGTGACACGAAACGTGCCTTTCTGGAATGAGCGCCGCGCCCAGACGTTCAGGCCAATCGCCGCGATTTGAGCCGTCACAACGAATGGCGATGCAGAAAACAGGTTGCCGGTGACGCCAAGCACCGCAATCGCGGCGAGGATGAAAATCAGCGGCAGGGTTGAAGCCAGCATCAGACTGCTCTCCGATTCTTCTGCACACGCCCCCCTCAAGCCGGGAATTGCGTCCTGGCTCTCACTTACCGGGTGAGTATACACCCAGGCGGCCACTGCCACGCTAAAAGGCAAGTGGCGCTCCGATGGATCGGGACGCCAGGTGCGCACATACGACAAAGCTGGCATCTGCGCCGCCCGGCGCTACGTCAACAACAGCAGAAGTCAAAAGTGAATTTTGGTAGCATATGGTTGTTCTTTAGCTTTGCGGCCCTTGATCTTGAAGAAAAGTACCGCAGAGTGACGCGCCCGAAGCGCTCAATCGTGGGTTTCCAACTTGCTTTGGAGGAGGTTACATGGATATTGCCCTGATTCTTCTTGGTGCGGTTTTCGTACTTGTGCTTCTGGTCATAAGCGGATCGTTTTTCACTGTTGCAACATCTCAAGCGGCTGTCCTGCAGCGGTTCGGCAAATTCCTTCGAGTCGCGAATCCGGGCCTCAACTTTAAACTGCCATTTTTCGACCAGATTTCTGCGCGCATCAACATGCGCGTCCAGCAGCTGGACATGGAAATCGAAACCAAGACCAAGGACAACGTCTTTGTGCGGATACCGGTCTCCATCCAGTTTCTGGTGATGCCGGACAAAGTGTACGAAGCGTTCTACAAGCTCAATGACCCCAGCCAGCAGATCCAATCCTACGTCTTCAATGTGATTCTCGGCCACGTGCCCAAGATGAACCTGGATGAGGCCTTCCTGCAGCAGGCTGATATTGCCGTGGCGGTGAAATCCGAGCTTGATACGATCATGGCGGATTATGGATATTCGATCACCAAGGCGCTGGTGACAGACATCAAGCCGGACGACAAGGTGAAGGCAGCGATGAACGACATCAACGCCGCGCAGCGCGA
>DATLWV010000015.1:0-4936 GCA_035576145.1 Terriglobia bacterium | reverse complement strand
GTGGATTTGATTTTTAAACAGCCAGTCCTTGGATATCAAGGCGCTTCCAAACAACAAGCCAAGACCTTGGGAACGTAACCGAAGTCGAAACTTCGAGGTTCACTTAACTCATTGATTTTAAATAGCGAACTTGGAGGCGGGGGGAGTCGAACCCCCGTCCGAAAAGCCTTACGCTCGAAAGCCTACACGCTTATCGCGTTCGCTTGATGCCTTCGCCAGCGGGCCTAAGGAACGAGCAAGAACGAACCGCCGGCTAGCCTGATTCCGGTTGCCCGGTCTTACCTGGAATCCTCAGGCGGCAGGTCCCAGGCCAGCCCGCTGGATGACGCCTCATTCCGCCCCGCGGGCCCTGGCGGAGGAGACGCGCTAGCCTTGATTAGGCAGCGTAAGCAAACTGCGTGTTGGCAGTTATGTTGTTCCACTCCGATTACGGGTGGTGTGGACCCCCGGCGTGCCTTTCGAACGCGAGAGCTTCCGTCGAATCCGGAACGCCCCCTCAATTTAAGTATGTGCCTGCCGGAACGCCGTGTCAACGCGCCTGGCGCCACAGGATTCCAGCCCCTTCGGAGTTTTCCATAGGAACTGTAACAGGAATGTTACTCGCCCGTAACATTACCGTAACAAACCGGGGCCACGATGGACGTTCGGCACGCTTGGGCACGTCCGAAGGGCGGGTAGGCGCGGGCAAGAACAGTCAGGTCCAGGGCAGGACCCGAACCACCTGCCTTTGTAGAAAGGAATAATTCGAAACCCAGGCGCTCACACCTGAATCAAACGACTGAGGGGCAATCAATCCAGGGGTCATCAAGAGCTTCCATGAGCTAACGGGCGAAGTGTTCGGTCGTTGACGGTCGGAGTCCGTCTGAAATGCTCCAATGGATCGTATCGCCGTCTCCTGTTTCAGAAGACGCTGCTTTCTGCTTCGCTGGACAACTCCGCCTGCGAAAAATGTATCACCGCCAGCCTATAACGCCGAAAATCTCACTTAGATTCCGCTGCCATCAGAGAAGCTCATGCCGGCGAACCCTTGTGCACGACTCAATTCCAATCTGACGGCTAAAAAGGAGGACCGAACCATGCCAGCAATCACGACCAAAGACGGGACCGAAATCTATTACAAGGACTGGGGTAAAGGATTGCCGATCGTTTTTCATCACGGCTGGCCATTGAGCGGTGATGACTGGGATGCTCAAATGCTCTATTTCCTGGGCAAGGGCTACCGCGTTGTCGCCCATGACCGTCGCGGCCACGGCCGGTCAAGCCAGGTAAGCGACGGCCACGATATGGATCACTATGCCGACGACGTCGCTGCCGTCGTGGAGCACCTCGACCTGAAGAACGCCGTCCATATCGGCCATTCGACGGGCGGTGGTGAAGCGGCGCGCTATGTCGCTCGCCACGGTCAGAAAAGCGGGCGTGTCGCCAAGCTGGTACTCATCGGGGCCGTGCCGCCGATCATGGTGAAAACACCGGCCAATCCGGGCGGTCTGCCGATCGAGGTCTTCGACGATTTGCGTAAGCAGTTGGCGGCCAATCGCGCCCAGTTCTACGTCGATTTCGCCAGTAACCCCTTTTACGGCTTCAATCGGCCCGGCGCGAAGATCTCGCAAGGCGTCATCCAGAACTGGTGGCGGCAGGGCATGATGGGCGGCGCCAAGGCACACTACGACGGCATCAAGGCCTTCTCAGAGACCGATTTCACCGAAGATCTGAAGCGCATCGAGCTCCCCACGCTCGTGATGCACGGCGACGACGACCAGATTGTGCCAATCGCCGACTCAGCCCTGCTTTCGGTGAAGCTGTTGAAGAAGGGCACGCTGAAGGTCTATGAGAAATTCCCACACGGTATGTGCACCATCCACGCCGACGTCATCAACGCGGACCTGCTTGCGTTTTTCAAAGGAACTGCAAAGGGAGCAAAGGGTTAGCTGTAGCTCACTGCTCTCAAAGGCATTGCTCTTAGAGCTTGAGGATATCTGGGCAGATCTTCGGAAATCCATTGCCAAAATCAAAAATCGCTCTGAGAAGAGAGGATAACACGTGATGATTTACCTGTTTGCCCTGCTGATAGGAATCATTGCAGGATTGCGCGCCATGACCGCTCCGGCAGTGGTGTGCTGGGCGGTGCACCTTGGCCGGCTGAACCTTAATGGATCCTGGCTGGCTCTTCTCGGCAACTTCTGGGTACGCTGGCCCCTGACGCTCCTGGCCCTTATTGAACTGGTCACGGATCAACTTCCTTCCACGCCAAGCCGGACCGTGCCCGTCCAGTTCGGCACCCGCATCGTCACGGGCGCGCTCAGCGGGGCCGCCATTGGGGCCGGAAGCGGCACAATGATCGGGGGACTTATCCTTGGGATTGCAGGGGCGGTGATCGGCACGCTCGGAGGACGTGCCTTCCGCGGATGGCTTGCGGCGGTCCTTGGAGGTGACCACCCCGCTGCATTCGTTGAGGACGTTCTGGCCATCGGCGGTGCACTACTTATAGTGGTAGCGTTGCGGTAAAGCGCTTCGGCGCTGCAATAATCGCTCCTGGCCAGTCCGGGCGCCGCTGCTTGGAAAACGAATGGGCGACGTGGGGTTGGCGCTCCGACGCGACGTGGCAACCCCAAATGAATAAACCCCGAAGCGGGGGTAGCCATAGTTTTGTTCTTCATGCCGTGTCGCAAAAGAAATCAAAGGGCAGACGGTTAGGAGAAGAAGAGGACATAAGCAAGACGTACTTTTCAACAATGGCTGGAAATTTAAAGGAGGATGTATGGCAACGACAGGAGTCTCAAGAGTCACAAAGGCCGAACCGGTGAACATGAAGCTCGAAGTCGTGGTGATTGGCGTTTCGGACATCGACCGAGCGAAGGCGTTCTACCAGAATCTGGGGTGGCGGTTCGACGGCGACTTCAAGGGGGGCGACGACCTCCGCATCGTGCAGATGACGCCCCACAACTCAGGGGCCTCGATCATCTTCGGCAAGGGCATCAGGTCGGCCGAGCCCGGCCTGGCGGACAGCCTGGTCCTCGCCGTGGACGACATCGAGGCCGCCCGCGATGACCTGATCGCCCGCGGCGTCGAAGTGAGCGAGGTCTTCCACTATGCCGGCCTCCCCTTCAACAACTCTGTGGAGAACCCGCACGTGTCTGGACGCGACCCGGAAGGCCGTCCTTACTTCTCGTTCGCCTCCTTCGAGGACCCGGACGGGAACCGCTGGCTGCTCCAGGAGGTCAAGACGCGCCTGCCCGGCCGTGAGTGGGAGCCAACGCGGGCGCCAGCCATGGACGCCGCGACCCTTGCAGAGCTCCTGCGCGAGACGTCGGAGCACCACGACCACTATGAGAAGACGCACGCCGAGCACCACTGGTGGGACTGGTACGCACCCTACCTGAGCGCGCGTCAGAACGGCAGCAGGCCCGAGGAGGCAACCGCGGCAGCCGACCGCTACATGGATGAGGTTTTTCATATTCCTTCGCGATGACCCCGTTTGATAAGCCCCACTTTTTAAGTTGGCAGCCGGGGCATCGTTCTTCATGCCGTGGGTTCGCGCACACATCGCGTCTCTTGCAGTGCATGCGATTCCCGGTTTCAGCCCGCAACGCGGGCGAAAGAC
This sequence comes from Terriglobia bacterium, assembly GCA_035576145.1. Taxonomy (GTDB): domain Bacteria; phylum Acidobacteriota; class Terriglobia; order UBA7540; family UBA7540; genus SCRD01. The sequence continues at coordinate 1,335 of DATLWV010000015.1, read as the reverse complement.
TTTAGCCCATAGCGTGAGCTATGGGACACGGAAGCATCTCAAGCCCCACCCAGCCCAGGAGGGGCGAAAGAATCGACCAATAAAGAGAGGAGTCGGGAGTCAGGATTCCAGGAACCTTCACATTCATGCCCGAAGATTTCTCTCGCCCCTGCCGGGGCTTGTTAGGATTCGAGTCGTCGTTGCATTCCCCGGCTTGTGCCGTGGGCTAAATTCTTTCGGCCCTCCGGGCCTGAGGCATGCGGTCCCGCGAAGCGAGAAATTGTTCCCACCACACCTCGTTTCTCCTCTGGAATCGCAGAACCGCGAAATCAGGCTCAGCGCCAGACCCGGTGGCCGGTTGTAGCAAGTGCGTTTTAATGATTTCTGATAATTCAAAGGAGGAATTATGGCAACAACAAAAGTCGCAATAGCACCCATGAAGGTGGCTCAGGTTCCCAAGGCGGGGGCCGATTTCCAAATTGTCGAGCGCAAGATCCCCAAACCGGGCGCAGGAGAGGTCCGAATCAAGGTGCAGGCCTGTGGTGTTTGCCACAGTGACGTGCTCACAAAAGAAGGCGCCTGGCCCGGCATCCAGTATCCCCGTGTTCCAGGACACGAAGTTGCTGGCATCGTTGATGAACCGGGTGCAGGTGTTTCCGGGTGGAAGAAAGGACGGCGAGTTGGCGTCGGCTGGCACGGTGGGCACGATGGGACATGTCTTTCGTGCCGCCGCGGCGATTTTCGCAATTGCAGAAACCGGAAGATTACGGGAATCAGTTACGATGGCGGATACCAGGAGTACATGGTTGCCCCGGTTGAAGCGCTCGTAGCGATACCAGACAGCCTAAGTGCTGTCGATGCCGCGCCGCTGCTCGACGCCGGAGTTACAACGTATGCCGCGCTGAGGGACAGCGGTGCGGTACCCGGCGACCTGGTGGCCATCCAGGGTATCGGCGGCCTGGGCCATCTCGGAGTTCAATTCGCAAGCAAGTTTGGTTACAAAGTGGCGGCAATTGGGCGTGGGCCTGAAAACGCTGCGCTTGCCGAAAAACTCGGAGCGAATGTTTACATCGACAGCAAGGCGACGAATGCGGCGGAGGAATTGCAAAAACTGGGCGGCGCGCAGGTGATTCTGGCAACCGCTCCAAGCTCGAAAGCAATGTCAAGCCTGATTGATGGCCTGGGACCGAACGGCACGCTCATGGTGGTGGGTGCGGATTTTGATCCGATTGAGGTCACGCCGATTCAGCTGATCGTTGGAAACCGGATAATTCGGGGGTCGGTCGCAGGAACTCCGGCCGACAATGAGGATACGCTGCGCTTTGCCGAATTGGCAGGCGTCCGTCCCATGATTGA
>DATLWV010000014.1:0-33085 GCA_035576145.1 Terriglobia bacterium | reverse complement strand
GCGCAGCAGCCGCTCAACGCCGCGGGCCACGGGCTCGTCGGAATCTTCCAGCACCTGCTGCTCGCCGTCGATTTCCGCCTCGAGCGCGCCGCGCCGGCCGTGCTGCGGGTCCACCTGCCCCAGGCCTTCGAGGCGCAGTTGCAGAGTCCGGATCGGCGGCAACTCATAATCGATGGCCCATTCGTCGTCACGGCATTCAATGGCGTGAATGATTGTGGTGTCCTGCCGAGAGATTTCAATGTCCACCCGGGCCAGCGGAAATACGTTCTTCTGCCAGCAGTAGAGCGGCGCGAGCATCAGGTCAGAGTTGTAAAGCGTGAGCCGGGTGTCATAGCGGCGGACGAAACGCGCAATGGCCGCGAACTGCGCCGGATGATGCACGGTGACTTCAAGCACCCGGATGGGCCGCGCATCCCAGATGCTGAACCTTTCCGTGAAGGCACAGCGGACGCGGGCGCGTGCCGCCAGCACCCGGCTCAACTGGTGCAGGCGAGGCTCCGCTCCCTGAACGTAAAAACTGGGATGGAACGACGGGTCAATCAGCCGGATCCGTTTCCGGTCCGCCCTGGCCAGCCACAGCGTCATCCCCGCCGGGGAAGGGTAGAGATCGAGAATCCATCCACTGATTTTCAAGGTTGATCCTCAGCAGCGCTTCAATTGAGCGCAGTCGGATTTCATGATCGAGGCCCACGGCCACGTTGATGGCGTCCATGGCGTGCACCGGAAACTCGTACGTACAGGCCTGAATGTAAAGCCGCACACGGTTGAACATGGCCTCAAAGTGCGCGCGTTCTTCCCTGCGCAGGGCGCGCCCGAAAACGCGCTCCCAGTTCAGCATTTCCTGCTCAATCAGGTCACGGAAGGTCGCAAGCGTTCGCCCCATGGGTCACCTCATCTCGCAATCGCCGCAGGCGGACCCAGGCGCGCGTTTGCCGGGCTGCGTTCGCAGATCAGTCTCGGCCGGCCGTCTTCGGTGAGGCTGAAACGCCACACTTCACCGGCCTCGCGGCAGGCGCGGGCAAAGAAATTCCTGCGGGCCGCGGAAGGCGTAAAGGTCATCGCGGCAGAAAAAATGGTGACGGCAATCGGTTGCCGCGCCAGGCGGTTGAGGCCGTCGAGCGCCTGCTCAAACGCCACGCGTGCGTCCCAGTCGCGAACGTCTTCGTCAAAGTAAAGGTCCGGCAGTGCTGTCACCACCAGAACGTCCGCGGGGAAATCCGCCAGAAAGCGCGGCACGCGCGCAATCAGTTCCGTCAACTGGAAGCAGGTGAAGGCGCGCGCAATCTGGACCTGGCGGTTGAACTGCTCGAATGGAACGCTGCGCTCGCGCGCCAGCCGGGCCAGCAATCGCGGATTGGCGGAGTTGGCGCCGTCAAGAAAGAGCACGCGTTTGCCCTGCAGCAGAATCCGCGGCAGAAAGTAATGGCTCAGTTTGGGCACGTTGCCGGGGCCATAAAAGACTGCGAGGCCCTGTTCAGGGAAGGCCCATGGCGTGGCGCGGCGCGGCGGCATGGGAGAGGGAACCTGGATCGCGGTGGGTGACGAATCACCTGTGTCATATTTGAACAGATTTTTTTGTCGGCCTTCTGGTACATCTAAATATCTAAATGTTTGATAATATTCATCTTGATTGTTTTTTAGCGGTGTTGATTTCATTTTGACTTTCGCCTTTTGAACTCTTTACATGGCGATATTAGGCGAATAAAAAGCGAAAGTCAAGCGAAACATTAAAGCCATGTGCCCCTCTTTCCTGTGAGATCAACCTGGGCCAGGCCTGCCGGGGATCACACAGCGTAAAGAGCCCCCGACGTGACGTAATTTTTTGTCACGGTCCTTATGATAGCCGTGTAATGAGAACCCATGCTCGTGTGGTGATGCCTGGGGTGATTACTGACGGCCACAGAATGCGGACCTGTATCCGAGCCAACCTACAGCCTGATCAACTGCGGGTTAAACCCACGAGCCACCACCGGGAATTTCCATGGTCTTGCCTGCCGCCTTTTAACGAACGACCGGAGCCACCGCATCCTGGTCTTCCCAAAAGACTTCTTTCCATCGAGGCGGACGCAGAGAGCCACCTCCACTTTTCTCCAAGCTACTCTTGAGCAATGTTTGCAAAGCCTTGCAGCGTTATCTGCAAATTTCTGGTCACCAACGCCTGATTCGCCCTGCGTGGCTATCTGGTTATCATCAGGTAATTTACCTAGCTACAATTGAGGATTTCCATCGATTGTGCGGCCCCAACTTTAAGGCTATCCTTTAACCGCTTATCAGGGACCGTTCCGATTCTACTGCGGATTTTACAACTCATGCTGCCGGAAAACCACACCGTCCCTCGGCTGGAGGTCATGGTGATCGGTAACACTCAACAAAGCGAGTTCTCCTCGCAATATCAGAAGACGCTCGGGCACTCCATCCGTGTTCTCGTGGCAGACGACCATCAGATTGTTTTGCAGGGCCTGAAAACCATTCTGGACCGCGAAGGCTTTGAGATTGTCGGAGAAGCCGCTGACGGCGCTCAGGCCGTGGCGCAGGCGCTCGACCTGCAGCCTGACCTGATTGTGATGGACATCAGCATGCCCGTGATGACCGGCATTGAAGCGGCCGCTCAAATCCGCCGGGCGGTTCCTTCCGCAAGGATTATCCTGCTGACGGTGCATACGGAAAACCGGTACATCCTGGAAGCCCTGAGGTCGGGCATCCGCGGTTACGTCCTCAAATCGCGAGCGGCAAGCGAGCTGATTGACGCCATCCGCGAGATCCTGAACGGCAGAGTCTACCTCAGCCCGGGGATTTCCCAGACGGTTGTGGAGGCTTATCTTCAGCAGAATACCGGAGAGAGCGAGTCGCTTACGCGCCGAGAACTCCAGGTTCTTCAACTGGTTGCGGAAGGAAAAACAACCAAGGAAATTGCGACTTCGCTTGCCGTCAGCGCCAAAACCGCTGATTCCCACCGCAGCAACATCATGCACAAGCTCAACCTGCACAGTGTGGCGGACCTGGTACGCTACGCCATCAGACGGGGACTGGTCCAGCCATGAGTTATTAACTATTTAGCACCCCGGAGATTTCCCGAGTATTTTCCATTTTTTCCCCTCATTAATTCCTGTATTCGCCTAATTGTAGATGTACTTGTCTGCACATATGATTTTCCCAAGATGATTGCAAAAGGATTTTGACGTTCCATAACCCGAGGGGGCGATTGGAGGCTTTGAGGCAATCAGTGAGTTGGCCCAGAGTTGGAAGGTATCTGAGAGGAGGGGGACTGTGACCAACGTTGTAAGATCGATTGATGGATTGGCATATCGCGCAAAGGAGTCTGAACCACAAACGGTAGCGGGAAATATCGCGTCCGGTTTTGTTGCGGAGAGCTCGGTAATGAGGGACATCCTCAACCAGATCCGCCAGATCGCTGAATTCGATATTCCCGTGCTGCTTCTGGGCGAAAGCGGCACCGGCAAGGGCATTGTGGCCAACATGATCCACGAACTGTCCTTCCGTTCCGCGGAACGGTTCATGAAGATCAACTGCGCGGCGCTGCCGTCGGAACTTCTGGAAAGCGAGCTTTTCGGCTACGAGGCCGGCGCTTTCACAGGGGCCACCAAGGCCAAAGCCGGCAAGTTTGAGGCCTGCCATCGCGGAACCATCTTCTTGGACGAAATTGCCGAGATGCCCATCGGCCTGCAGGCGAAACTGCTGCACGTGCTTCAGGACGGAGAGTTTTCACGCCTGGGCAGCTACACGCCAACCCAGGTCGACGTTAGAGTCATAGCCGCCACCAATACCACCATTTCCCAGGCGATTGCCGCGGGAACATTCCGCCGCGACCTTTATTACCGGCTGAACGTCTACACCATCTGCCTGCCTCCCCTGAGGGAGAGGCGGGAGGATATCCCGGCGCTCCTGGAACACTTTATTGAATACTGGTCCCAGCAGATTGACCGTCCGCCACTGCCGGTGTCGAGAACGCTCATTGGCGCCTGCATGGAATACCCGTGGCCGGGCAATATCCGCGAGCTTGAAAATTTTGTGCGCCGCTACCTGATTATCGGCGATGAGTCCCAGGCCCTCAGGCAGTTGCAGCAGGATGTCACCGCCATCAGTGCCGGACCCGTGCCGGCCTTCCAGCCCACTGCCAGCGAGCCTCCGTCCCAGCCGGGCGACCTGAAGGAAGAGGTGCGCCGCCTGAAAGAGGGCGCGGAAAAAATGGCCATCACCCGGGCGCTGGCAATGACCGGCGGGAACCGCACCGAAGCGGCCCGCATCCTGCACATCAGCGTCAGGGCGCTGCAATATAAGATCCGCAACTTCGGCGTCGAAAATGCCGGCTTCCGGGGAAAACCGGGCCCGACGGAAGAAGTCGCCTTAACCTTCGGCCAGCAGATCTGAACCCGTACTGGACACCTTTTTCCCTTGCCATTCCCGAACCTTGCTAAAGCAGGGTTTGGGAATGGCCCTCCCGATGAAGATTTCCCAAGCGTATTGCCCACGAGTTCTGCAACCTTGAATCTGTATTCCCCTTCGGGCCACTCCATCCGGCCTATCACTCATCGCCAGCCATTGGCTTCTTCATCCTTCATCATTCAGAGTTCGCAATTCTCTTCGACCCCGCCCAGATCTGCTTCCCACCTCCCGTCTTTTTTGTTTACTATCTCAACCAGCAGCGGGGTTACGATCGACCTGGTTGTCCCAACACTCAAACGCGCGAGGCTCTGGCCGAGCATTCAAACCGAGAGGATCTGAATGAAGGATCACTACGATGGAATTATTCTGGGGACAGGGCACAATGCACTGGTGTTGCAGGCTTACATGTGCCGTAGTGGTCTGCGGGTACTTGCCGTGGACCGCGCCGCAATCCCGGGCGGCGGGCTGGCCACCGCGGAGAATCCCAGATTTCCAGGCTTCCTGCACAACACCCATTCCTTCTTCCATCGAGCCTTGACGGCCATGCCCTGGTACCGTGACTTAGAACTCGAACGCCAGGGGGCACATTACATCGAGCCCGAACTGAATGTCGCGATGATCCTGCCTGACGGTCGCTGCCTGGAATGGTGGACCGATTTCGACCGGACGGTGCGCTCGTTTGAAGAATTCTCAAAGAAAGATGCCGCAAACTTGCGGGCCTGGGTTGAGCGTTCCAGACCCATCGTCGAACGAATCCTTGTTCCCGAGGCTCAATCTCCACCTCTAAATCCCCGGAAAAGGCAGGAACTTCTGGAAGGATCGCCGCTTGGCCGGCTGCTGCTGAAAACCTCTGCGCTTTCCCCGGTTGAGTTTGTGATGCAGGAATTTGAGAATGATGTGGTTCGCGCCGGCCTGCTGTTTTTCAACGGACTGCGCGAAATTGACCTTCGGCTGAGAGGCTTTGGCCATTCCATCCCTGCCCTGCTTGCCGGACGGCACATGGCACAGATGTGCCGGGGCGGCTCTAACAATCTGGCCCGGGCGCTCGTGGCCGATATTCGCGAACACGGCGGCGAAATCCTCACCAGCTGTGGCCGCATCAAGGTTCTCGCTGAGAAGGGAAGAGCGATTGGCGTCCGATTGCAGGATGGCAGTGAAATCATGGCAAGGACTTTCGTCGCCTCCGGCCTCAACCCGCAGCAGACCTTCCTTGAGATGCTGGACTCGGATTCCGTTCCGTCTGAAGTTCGCCACAAAGCCGCGCGTTTTCAGTACAATCTGCTTGCGCCACTGTTTGCCTTGAATCTGGCGCTGCGCGAGCCTCCTCATTACAAGGCGGCGGAGCAACGACCGGAGTTGAACAACGCTTTCATGGTGATTCTGGGTCTCGAAAGCATCGACCAGTTCCATGAAATTGTCAGGGCGCATGAGAACGGCAGAATCCCACAATCCACCGTCATGTGGGGCGCATGTCCAACCCTGTTTGATTCCTCGCAGGCTCCTGCAGGCGGCCACACGCTTTTTATGTGGGAGAAAGTGCCGTATGCGCTGAAAGGGTCAGCATCAACCTGGGATCACGAGAAAGAGGTTCATGGCCGGCAATTGCGTGACCTCCTCGCCCGGTTCGCTCCCAATCTCTCGGACGCGGCTGTGATTGACTGGTTCGTCCGCACACCGCTGGATACAGAACGCTCTTTACCAAATATGAAGAACGGAGACTTGCTGGTCGGTTCCTTCGCGAATCAGCAGATCGGTTCCAACCGGCCGTTTGAAGGTGCGGGTGAGTATCGCACGCCGGTCAAGGGCCTCTATCTCTGCGGAGCCTCAACCCATCCCGGCGGAAACATTACGGGACTCTGCGGATACAATGCTGCGAGGGTGCTGCACGCCGATCTCAACTTGCCCGTATGGTGGAATCCGCGGACTCTTGCACTGTGACTTCAGCGCACCACCGTCCCCTTCACCGATACTCCAGCCGCGCGGCTTCGATTAAAATCAGCTTGCCACTGCATCCAGCTTTCAGAGACGGCTGCCAGATGATAGGATTTGTGACCGAGAGGGAGGGGAATCATGCTTTCACGACGCGAATTTCTTCAGGCCCAGATGGCCGGGATGGCCATTATCCTTTGCAAACCTCTGCCGCTGACAGGCGGCCAGGCTTCCAGCCCGTCGAACCCTTTGCCCTGGACGCATTACGTCCGCATCTCGGGGCACTCGCTTCGCCTCGACAACGTTGACCAGATTATTCAGGATGTGAAGGACACTCACGTCTTCGGCATCGAGACCGACAATGACGTCCCCGGGCGTTACGAGAGTTATCTTGATCCCACGGAAAAACTGAAGGCGCTCAAGGCGGTGGCTGAGAAGGCGCACGCCATCGGGAATTATGCTTTTGTCTACGTGGCCGGGTTCGAATGCATCACCGGCAATGCCGCCAACGTGGAGCACTCCCTCTACAAGGACCATCCTGACTGGGTGCAGAGGAAGATCACCGGCGAGCCGGCGCTGTTTGGCGGGGGTACCGCTTTCTGGATTCGGGGGGGAGACGAAGACGTCTGGGTCAGTCCTTTCGTCCCTGAGTGGCGCAAGACTTATATGGAACGCGTTCGGCAGATTGCCGCCACCGGCATCGACGGCATCTACGTGGACATCCCTTACTGGATGACGCACTTCAAGGGCTGGGAAACAAGCTGGTCGAGTTTTGACAAATACACCGTGGCGGAGTTCAAGCGCCAGACGGGAATCGACGCCATGACCCAGCTGAAACTGGGTGACTTCTCCGACGCCAACTTCCGCCGTTGGGTTGATTTCCGCATCGCGACGATCACCGACTTTATGAAGGAAGTCGGCCAGAACATGAAATCGGTCAACCCGCAATCCGTGACCATCGCGGAAATCTATCCCGGCATCGAATTCTGGGCGCCGCGATTCGGCTCGGATGTCTATGAACTCTACGACGTGATCGACCTCGTCGCGCATGAATACAATTGGGAAGGCGCAGGCTTCCGCGCGTCGGACAAGACGGCGGTCGACTGGCTGCACTGGATGATCGGCATGTACAGCTTCCGCGCCTTTGCCGGCGAAAAGCCCACCTGGATGCTGAGCTATTCATGGGACGGCGCGAAAGGCATCAGCCCCGGCGAGGAGATGCAGAACCTGTTTGCTTCGCAGCTCGTGGCGGGGACCAACTGCTGGGACGTGGCCGGCCACGTGATGTCCGGTTCAAACGACATCGCCATGCGGAAAAAGATTTTTGCCTGGATCGATCGGCACGACCAGACGTTTTACAACACGCGGGCACCCCTTCGCCCGCTCGGCGTCTACTTCTCTCCGCGCACGCGGGACTACTTTTGTGAAGAGTTTCTGGCTTCCTACATGGGGCTCATGGGCTTGTTGATGCATTCGCACCGCGAGTTTCAGATTGTGACGCCGCGAACGCTGGGGGATTTTCGCGGGCCGGTGCTCGCCCTGCCGGACGCTCGCTGCCTGAGCGCTGCGGAGCTTGCCGCGCTGGAGTCTTATGCGAAATCCAGAGGGAGTTTGATTGTCACCGGCCAGTCCGGGCATTGCGACGAGACAGGCGCGGCGCACCCGTCAAATCCCTTGCATCAGTTGCTTGGAATCCGGGATGCGGCGCAGAAGTCCAAGAGCGATGCCGGCCCCAGTTACATCTACCTTCCGGCTTGCCCCGGCCGGGCCTACTGGCAGGCGCTGGGCAGGGAATTCGACCCGGCTAACACTCACGGAGATGCGAAGGGCCAGGCATTCCAGGCGCTCAGGCACGATTTCGACAAAGAGGTTATCGAACCTCTCCATCTCGACCCCGCGGTAGAAGTGGTGGCCTCTCCCTTCGTTATCGGCCAGACGGCACGAGTTGACGGCAAGATCCACGTCTTCCTGGCCAATTTCAAAGGCCTGGAGGCGAAGAAGAAGGACCGGCAGATCCCGGAACGGAACGTTGAGATATCCTTCCCGGCCAGCGCGGGAAGCAAGGTCTTCGTGTTGCCGTTCATGGGGCAAGTCCGCGAACTTACTGTTGTACAGAGAGCCGGGCGGGTTCGCGCGGTTATTCCCGAAATCGAAAAGGGCGCCGTGGTATGGATCGAATGACGACCTCGCAGAAGCACAGGCACTGCGATGCGAGTGCCCGCGCGGCCCGTCAACATGTTATAAGGAGACTCCGTGAGTCGCGATGAGTCCAAGCTGACGTTGTGGTTCCTGACGCTGGGGGCCTTGCTTGCCTGGTCCGCTGTCAGACCGCACGATTATTTCACCTGGTTTCTCGAGGTGGTTCCCGTTTTCCTGGGCGTTGGGATTCTCAGCGCTATCTACCGGCGTTTCCGGTTTACGGACCTTGTTTACGGACTCATCTGGATTCAAGCGGCCATCCTGATAATCGGCGGGCATTACACTTATGCGCAAATGCCGCTCTTCGACTGGATTCGCGACGCGTTTCATTTCACGCGCAACTATTACGACAGGGTAGGCCACTTCGCCCAGGGGTTCGTTCCCGCACTGATTGCGCGTGAATTCCTGCTGCGCAAGTCGCCGCTGCGGCGGGGCAAGTTGACGGCGTTTCTGGTTGTCTCAATCTGCCTGGCGTTCAGCGCTCTTTATGAGCTCTTCGAATGGCAGATGGCGGTGGCGCTCGGGCCACGCACGAACGATTTTCTGGGGACGCAGGGGGACGTCTGGGACACACAGGAGGATATGGCGACGTGCCTTGTGGGCTCAATCTTGTCGCTATTGTTGATGAGTGGAATTCACGACCGGGCCCTGGAAAAACTCAAACCGGTACACGGACAGGATTGATGGCGGGTGGCGCAAATACTTGCCCTGTCGTGCCTGCGGTCTCGCGAAACGAGCGGCCCTTGTTGAAGGTCGTTTCGGCCTGTGCATTCCGACCATATAGATGGCTTGTCGCATGGCGGTTGCGGCACGTAGCTATTCTAACCCCACTCAGCTTCGCTATGGGAATCCCCAGTTCCGCTGGCTCAAAAGACCGAGGTCCCATCCATCCCAGTCCTCTTCCTGAGAATTGCCCATTCGTTCCGGTCAGATCTGCATCAAATCAATGATTTCGCCAGTTGTGGAAGACCTTTCGAGGAAGCTGAACTGTCCTTCGTCTTTCACCTCTCGTGCAGCATCGAGCAAGCCGGTCATCGCCGCCCGATAAAGCGAAGTTGCAAGGCTGATGCGCCTGACTCCGGCCGCCGCGAGTTCCGGCACGGAAAATGATTTTCCTTTGATGCCCACCATGAAGTTGAAAGGCTTCGACACTGCCGCACAGACTGTGCGGACGGAATCAAGGTCAGGCAAGCCGGGAGCGAATAGCACGTCGGCGCCGGCTTCTTCGAAAGCTTGAAGGCGGCGGATCGTGTCCTCCAGGCTGGGGGCATCGTAGAGGAAATTATGTGCCCGCGCAGTCAGCATAAATGGGAATGGAAGTGCCTGTGCTGCCTGTGCGGCTGCGGCAATCCGTTGGGCAGCCAGTCCCTCGTGGTAGAGCGGACGGTCCGGGTTTCCGGTCGCATCCTCGATTGTGCATCCGACAAGGCCGGCTTCCGCGGCAAGCCTGACTGTTTCGGCAACATCTTCCGGCGCGTCGCCGAATCCCTTGCCAAAATCCGCAGACACGGGCAAATCGGTGGCACTGACAATCAAACGCGCGTGCGCCAGCGATTCATTGAGCGTCAACCCGTGATCCTTGCGGCCTGCCGCACAGGCAGAAGCCGCGCTGGATGTTGCCAATGCCTGGAAGCCAAGTCCAGCGAGAATTTTGGCGGAGGCGACGTCCCACGGATTTGGAATAACAAAGGCGCCGGGGCCTTCGTGAAGCGCCCGGAATCGGGCTGCCTTTTCGTTTTGAGTGACAGTCACGGAAATAACCTCGCGAATAGATTTCGACAGACTTCCCGGCTTGCTAGGACTTCGTTTGCGATACGGCCTTGACCAACATCATAAGTCATTGGAATTTGCGGATGAAACACAACACCCTGATGCCCACAATCTCAGTTGATGGTCACCGTCAATCCCGCGGTATTGCTCAACCTGCCCGAAGTGCTGGTCACCGTCACGGTGTAGTTCCCCGTGGGTGTCCTGGCGGGTGGAGGAGGTGCGTAGTTGTTATTGCCGCCCCCACTCGCACAGGATGCCCACATAAAGACAACCAAAAGCATCGCCGCGATCAGTGACAGCGGATAGCGCTTCCTGCTGATGACCGACCACAGCACTATCAGGAGGCCCAGGAATAGGCCCAGGATCATCAAGTTCGTTCCGGCCGGTGTACGGACCCTGGGTGCTGCCGGCCAGGAGATTGCCCCTGCCGTAGCCGTCCCCGTTGTTTGAATGGTCAGCGTGCTCACCCCTGGCCCCGCCGACGTGGAAATGACGTTTGGAGAGAAGCTGCACGTGGGGGCGAGGGTCACCACGGGCGTCACCGAGCAGCCAAGATTAACGTCCTCACTGAAGCCCATATCCGGCCCAACTGCAATCTGGAATGTGGCGGATTGTCCAGCGCTGATAGTCTTGGATGCTGTGTCGGGGGAAATCGAGAAGGCTGGCACCAGCTTGGCTACAAATGCATCGTCACCTCCTCCAAAATCCGGGAAGAGGGCGTTAAGAACGGGAAAGCCGGAATCAGACGTCTGGCCGGCAACCACCACAGCGTCGGCAGAATCCGTGGCGAGTGCAAAGGCCTCCTCAATATCTCCAGTAATGCGGGTCCCGCCCAGATAGGTGGAATAAATGAGTCCGCTCCCATCGCTGTTGAACTTGGTCACGAATACATCCCTGGCTCCTCCTCCATAGGAGGACTGGACAGCCGCCAAAGTTGGGAAGTTGGCAGAACCGGTAGTGCCGGCAACGACGGCGCTTCCAGTTGAATCCACACTGATTGCATTGGACTCGTCATCGCCACCCCCTCCCAGAAAGGTCGAAAAGACCCGCGACGTTGCGCCCGCTTCCGACGGATTGAACTTTGCCAGGAAAGCATCGGCGCAGTCGTGGGGCTGGCCGCCGCCCAGGTTGCAGAACCGTTGATAAGATCCTGTGGAGGCCGGGAAATCGTCGGACAGTGTGGAGCCCGTCACAAAAGCAAACGTCGTACCTGAAGCCTTGTACAAGGCAAGGTCCAGGATATCGTCCTCCATGCTTCCTCCCAGGAATGTGGCATACACGGGCGGCAGATTGCCGTTGCTGTCGAGGACAGCAAGAAACCCATCAGCGACCCCGCCTCCGAATGTATTCTGGAAGGCTCCTGCTGTGACCGGAAATGTGGCGCTGCCTGTATCATTTGCGAATGTCGTGCCCGCGACATAAGCGTTGCCCGAGTCCACACGAATCGCGAATCCCACGTCATCGCCGTTCCCGCCAAGGTAGGTGAGATAGACGAGAGATGCCGCCCCCGAAAGCGACGGATTGAATTTGCCCACAAAGGCATCCACACATGGAGACGGGGTGGGGCCCCCGGCACACGTTCCACCGCCTGGCGCCCCACGAGTGGCGGGAAAATCGGGTGAGGCTGTATAGCCGGTCAGGTAGGCGTTGCCGGAAGAATCCACGGCAATATCATGCGCGATGTCTATATTGGAGCCGCCCAGGTAGGTGGAGTAGAGAATCCCGGATCCCTCGTTGTTCAACTTGGCGAAGAAGGCGTCAAGACAAGGGACAGACGCACATGTACCGCCAGTAGAGCTCGCCTGGAACGAATTCGCACCCACTCCGGGGAAGTCCAGTGATCCCGTAAACCCCGCGACGTAGGCGTTATCCGAAGAGTCGACCGCAATCCCTCTGATTCCGTCCGTACCCGCTCCCCCCAGATAAGTGGAGTAGATCAGTGTTGATCCGTCCGGGCTCAGCTTGCTCACAAAGGCATCCGTGCACTCCTGGCTCGTCGTGCATTGTGTGACATCATCTGCAAGGGTGTGCTGAAATCCTCCGGCCGTCACGGGAAAATTCGAAGATGTGGTAGTACCGGCGATGTAGATGTTGTCGGAAGAATCCAGTGCAATGGCTGTGGCACTGTCAACGCCTGAGCCTCCCAGAAAAGTGGAAAAGCTGAGCACAGGGTCTATAATCAATGGCCGTGTGGTGTCGAACTGGCCTAGGTCAAATCCAATGGAGCCATCCGCTTTCAGCTCATACCCTCCCGGAATGGTGTGCCTCTCGCCGTTCTGTTCCTGGTAGATGACAGGATGATGAAGCCGCACATCCCCGGCTGTGGTGGTGAGCGCCAAATCGCCGTTCGGTTCCAGCCGAAGGGACGGCTCAGTGTGCATGCTCCCTGACTTCGAGCCGGAAGCGAACGTGAAAGAAATGGCTGAGGGATCGGCGCCCGGAGAAACAATGAAATCGTACTCCAGCCGGCCGCCGTTGCCGTAGAACACCAGGTCCACACCGGGATAGATGGCCGCGTAATGAACTCGCGCATAGCGCGGGAGATTCTTGTGCCAAAGAGCGGGATCATTGCCCAGAATGTAGTTGGCCTTCCCGGGGAGTTCATCCGCTCCGAAGATTTTCGGCGCTGGATTGGAGCCGATGAGTTTCAAATTCGCCACGGAAATACTAGCGGGCGTGCGGACATCCGCACGGGGCCTTTGCCGGGTCAGAGCAGGTGATTCCCGGCGGCCGCGATGCAACGTCAGTACTGCCCCCGTTGCAGTCAGGTATAGGCCGTGATCCCGGCCGCGGGAAACAAACCGCACCTCGCGATCAAACTGGCCCGTATTGGCCTCGAAACCAAGAGGCTGGCGTCGCAGCGCCTGACGAACACGCGCCTGGGTTTGAGGTGATGCTTTCTGGCGCGCCAGTCTTGGCGGCAAATGCGGCTCTGCCGCACAGGCGGTGATAACTGCCAGCGCCGCCGACAGGGCGGCGGCAAACAGTGCGGCAAAGAAGCGGGTGTATATCTTCATTTGACTCTCCTAAAAGTGATTCATTGGTCCTTGTGTTTCCTGGAAAACTGAAACCGATCATCCCCATCAAGTCGAGGACTTACTCGACACGCACACGCGTCCGCTGGCTACACGCAGCCCGCATGACAGATGGGAGTCCACTTCTCGTAGGGGATCTGTCGAGTTGTTACCAGTGGGTGCTTACATATGGAAGCACAACCCTGAAAAAAGTGCCTTTTTCACTTGTCCTATCCAGGTAAATCTCTCCACCCCGTGCTCGAAGGATCTTCTGAACAATTGCCAGGCCGAGTCCTGTGCCCCCGGTCTTCCCGTAGCTCACGAAGGGCTGGAAAACGGCGTGCCGAATCGACTGGGGAATGCCGGGACCGTTGTCGGCAATGCTGATTTCCAGGTGAGCGCTCAGCGCCGAAGATTGCACCTCGATCCTCCCCGTTACGGGTGAGACTGCCTCGCAAGCATTGAGAACGACGTTCGTGATCACTCGCTGCAATTGCCCGGAATCAAATCTGCCCTCATCCAAGCCTTCGTGTTCGTAATTAATTTCAATCCTGCTGAATTCCGGCCTGACCGCAACCACCCCGATTGCTCGCCTGACAATATCTCTGATATCGGTCGCTTCATTCCGAAGCGCTTCAGTGCCTCTGGAAGACTCCAGGAGCAATGATATGAGGTCGTTCATTCGGCACACGGCCAGGCGAATTTCCTTGTGAAAATCTTTCCGCTGCAACCTGTCCAGGTCATCCCCTGCCATGAGTTCTGAGTAGGCCAGAATCGCAGTCAAGGGCAGGCGCAGATCGTGGTAGATGAATCCGGCCAGGGAATCGGCCACCGCAGGCGCTTGCGATTCGTGGTTTAACACGCTCCCATGGAAGCCTGGGTACTCGTACTTCTTCTCGACAGTTTCTAAATCAATTGCCATATATCGCCTCAAGTGCACTCTCGGCCTTCAACCAGATCCAGGCCGAGAATATGCCCAATACTTTCACATCTGTTTTCCCCAGTGGCAGGAACAGAAGGTTCCTCGAACCAGACACTTAGATTTTGTCGGACGTTCAAACGGGCGCTCGTCAGGAGTGTAGTGACGGCTGCAAGAGGAAGCCCCAAAATCCTCGCCGTATCCTCCAGGGAAAGCCCATCTATATCTCGCAGGGTGAAGATGATGCGCATCGGAGTCTCAAGATCTTCGAGTGCTGTGGAGAGGATTTCGGATAATTCGGGTTTGCTGTAACCTTCTTCCGGGCTATCGCGCCAATCTCTTATATCGCCCGGCAATGACATGACTTTGCCGGTTCTCTCCGCTTCATCAAACGAAGCCCATGTATGAACCTCGCGAAGGTATAGCTTTGCCACCGTTTCGTTGATCGCAATGTTAACCAACCAGGTATAGAATCGCGAGTCTCCCTTGAAGCGATGAATGTTCGCATAAGCATTCACGAAGGTCTCTTCAAACGCGTCTTCAGCATCCCTGTTGTTACTCGTAACTGCGCGGACCAATCGGTAAATTCGTCTCTCATACCGACTGAGCAAGGTTCCAAAGGCCTCGGTGCTGCCCGCCTGCGCGAGCCGGACCAGTGCGATTTCGTCGTTAAATTCTGCAGGTATCATGTCAACTGTCATCCCCCTTCATGAGTATCGCCATTATTTTGAAGCGGTACGGCCTTGCCTTCAGCAACACGAAGTTGCAGCGCCAAATAAGGCACGAGATTAAAAATGGTTACCCCGCGCCTCCTGAGATCCTTGAGAAGCTCGATCCCGTCGGCGTCGGAGAACGAGACGTCCGCCAGGTCCAGGGTCAACCGCATACCCTCAGCGAGCGCATGCAGTTCACATGATTCCCGCAGTTCGTCAATACAGCGCCCTGTCAACCGGCCTTCCACCCGCAGCCTGACACTTGAACCCGAAGACTCGACCACCGTTACCCTTAGCATTTTGGAAGCCCCCGCACCCTGATGCTCGCAATGTGCAGGTTCAATACCAAACACGAGGACCGGCCGTAACTTCCAAAAAAGATTTCGAAGAATTTCGGCGAGATCTATATTTGTGTAAGATGACTGACCATCGTCATCCTTCAAATCAATAGGTTGCAGTAGAGTGGGGAAGCAGGAAACCGGATAGTGGAACGAGCCAGAATTTTCGTAAGCGTTTCATGGCTCCTGAAATTACGTAAGTTCTCGGATGATCAGGGCGATGCCCCCACGGCCTTTGGTGGGGGAACTACCGCTGGCGGTGGCCGGGACGCCTGACACCAAGCTTGTGCAGCCGATGTCGAAGAGTGTTTGGGTGGAGACCGAGGATTCGAGCTGCGCCCTTTGGCCCTTCAATAACTCCCCCGCACTGTTCAAGGGCGGCAAGGACATGGTCTCGCTCTAACTCGTCCATCGTCGAGAGTCGCGGGGGTTCAGAGCTTGCCGGCGAGGATTCCTGGAGAGGTATTACGGGTTTTTCATTCTGGCTAGACGAGGAACCGGGCAGGAGGTCCTGGCTGACTAACAGGTTCGGACCAGGAGACAAGATTACGGCGCGCTCGATAATGTTCTGCAACTCCCTTACGTTCCCCGGCCAAGGGTAACTCGTTAACTTTTCTGACGTCTCCCGTGAAACGATGTCCACCTGCTTTCCGAGTCTTTTCGAGTATCGGGAGAGATAGAAGCTCACAAGTTGAGGAATGTCGGATTTCCGGTCCCTCAAAGGGGGCAGCGCAAGCGGGAAAACATTGAGGCGGTAAAACAAATCGGAGCGGAACCGGCCCGCGTTCACCGCCTCCTGCAGGTTGCGATTGGTGGCAGCGATGACCCTGACATCGACTCGAATAGTACGGCTGCTGCCCACAGGTTCGAACTCGCGTTCCTGCAGGACCCGCAAAAGCTTCACTTGCATATCCAGGGGCAGTTCACCAATTTCGTCAAGAAAGATCGTGCCGCCGTCGGCAATTTCGAACCGCCCTGTGCGGCGCTCAGACGCGCCGGTGAAGGCGCCCTTCATGTGGCCGAAGAGTTCGCTCTCAATCAGGCCTGCCGAGATGGCGCTGCAATCCACTCTGACCAGAGGGCGTTCCTTGCGCAAACTGCGGTTGTGAATCGCGCGGGCAATGAGTTCCTTGCCCGTTCCGGTCTCACCATGAATGAGCACTGTGGAATCGGTTGGGGCCACTTGCTCGATGGCTCGCAGCACTTCCAACAAGGCGTGACTGTTACCGACAATTTCCTCAAAGTTGTGCTCGGTGCGGATCTCCTCCTGCAGGTAAATGTTCTCTTTCTCCAGCCTGGCTTTTAGCGCCGTGATCTCTTCATACGACTGCATGTTTTCCACGGCCAGAGCAACCTGGTTGGCCACTTCCTGCAGAAATTCCGCGTTTTCCTCTGAGTACCGGCCAGGGACGGAATGAGCGACATTGAGAGTGCCGATGCTCTTCCCCCGGACAATCAGCGGAACCACGCAGTGTGACCTCATGCCTTCCGCAGCCAGCCGTTCTTCATTCGCGTATTGGTTCTCTTTTTTCAGGTCTTGTCTAAGAATCAGTCGCTGATGATGAAACACCCAGCCAACACTGTTTTCTCGAGGACTGATCTCAAGCCCAGGCTGAAAATAACTGGATACAGCGCCTCCCTCAATTGCAACAAAACGAAACACGTCGCTTCCCGGCTGATAGATTGTTAAAGCGGCACGGTCGAATGGGACCACCCTGCGAAGCGACTCTGCGATTGAACGCAGGAGCGCTTCTTGCGAGAGGTTCGTGATGATCGCGTTATTTATTTCCAGCAGGGTCTGAAGGTGCTCGGCCGTACGCGCGACTTGCTTGTTAAGAGTTCCAATCTCCTCATAGGCCCTCATGTTCCCGACCGCCAGGGCGACCTGGTTTGCGACTTCCTGCAGGAACAAGACATCATCCTCGGAGTATTCGCCTTTCGTGACACTGACTACGAACAGAACGCCGCTGGTCTCTTCTCGGGCGATCAGGGGTAAAGCGCAAAGCGATCGGATGCCGCCGTCCAGGAGAATCCGCTCAGTTGGATATTGCCATTCAGACTCGATGTCCCTTCGCAGGAGGGGCTGGCGATGTTCGATGACCCACCGGGAAACGCTCTCCCGGCTGACCTCCTGGCCAACAGCGAAGTTCTTCCCTTGCAACGGCCCTTCCAGTGCGGCAATTCGCAAAATATCGGTGCCGGGATCGCGGAGGATGAGAGCGACCCGGCCGTAAGGAACGACGCGTTTCAAGGCTTCGCATATTGCATGGAAGAGTTCGTCCTGGTTGAGCTTCGTAATAATGGCATTGTTGATTTCGAGCAGCGTCCGTCGGCGTTCTTCGCTTTTCCTCAGAGTCTCTTCCGCCTGTTTGCGCTCCGTGATGTTTTCACACAGGGCCATCGCAAACTTCGGCACGTCCCCGGCGCCGGGTACAAGCGAGGCATGCAGTAGTACCCATACCAGGCTTCCATCCTTCCGAAGATAGGGCTTTTCGAACTGATATTGGTCCAGTTTTCCCGACCACAAGTCCTTTGCAAAAGTGCGATTGGATTCGCGGAATTCCGGCGGGGTAATGTCGTAAAACGAGAGCTTCCGAAGCTCCTCTTCCGTATAACCCAGGATCTTCTGGTAGGCAGGGTTCGCGTCCAGGAACCGGCCATTCGCATCGCTGAAAGCCACACCTATGGCCGACCTCTCAAATACGGACCGCCAACGCTCTTCCAACGCCGTTACGCTGGTCCGCAGGGCCATAACCTGGCCCGTCGCCTGCACTTTCGATATCGCCTCCGCCGCGTGCTCGGTAAAACCTCGCAGCCATCCAAACTCCCGTTCACTCAGTTCAACACGGCTGAAAACCGCAAGCACACCAAGGACCTCGCCCTGGAAGACGACGGGCAGGCCTGCAAAATTCCTGACCTGCTGTGCCTTCACCCACTCTTTTCGTGAAATCCAACGGCGCGCATCTTCTCCCTCTTGTGCCCGGATGTGAATGGGTACACCCGTCGTGGCAACATGGGATACTTTGAAGGGAGCATTAAGAGGTATTCGGCGAAAATGGCCGTCAATTCGGGACCAATCCTCCTGGTCGTCCTCTCCCGTGCGCTTCTCGTCCAGGGGCTTGCCAGCGCTGGCGACGAGATGAAGGCAGCGTGTTTGTTCCGGGCACACGCTCTTCATGAGACAGGACGTGCAGGAATCGCCCGGCCCGATCAACCAGATTCGCGTCAGGGCGACGTCAGGATTGGCTGCGAGGCTCTGTACGATCTTCTGGAGAACCGCATCCAGGCCGTGTGATTGCACCTCAGCGAGAGAGACTTTCTGGAAGGAGTCGGCGTCCAAGGGATTAGACTCTATATAGTCAATTGTAATTAAGCAGCCCTGGTCCCCGTTGTTAGCCCCAAATGCAGCTAGTATACGCCATTCTGGATCACACCGTGCGATAAAGTCTCTGTTACCCGACTACCGTGTCAGGTGGCGTGTCGAACGCTCAAAGTTGTTGCGACCTGCGATCCTTCCCTGCAAAGCTGGCTGAAGTCGTCGAAGGGCCAGTTCGACGGGATTTCCTTTCAACATCCTGCGTGAGTCGGCCGGGCAGCGTTGCCAGTGCCCGCAGGAACGGACGCCGATTGTTCATAACTCGCGAGACAATCAGCCCGCCCTCAATGGCGGCCACTGCGTCCTCCGCTCGCCTGCGTGCGTGCGCCTTCGACATCCCACTTTCGCGGCCCAGGCGCGCGAACGACGTAATCCAAAACTCCATGGAGCCCCGGGTGTGGCGCAGTGTTCTTGCGCTGGTTGACAGCGTGAGCGTGTCAAGCAGGCACCAGCGGGTTCCCGACCCATAAAACTCCTGCAGCCTCCTGGCGATTTGCCGGGCGCGCTTCGGCGGAGGACCTGCTTCGTGTGCGGGGCGCAACACGTACTCCAGGAATTCGCGGTCAACCCGCGAGAGGACCGCGTCCACCATTTCTTCCTTACCGCCCGGAAACCGGTGGTATAAACTCGCCTTTACCAGCCCGGTCGCCCCCATCAGCCGTGCGTATGACGCCCCCTCGTAGCCGCGCTCGCGGAAAACCTCGGTCAGCCGCCGAAGCACCTGCTCTTCCGACATTTTCGTGGGCCGCATGTCAACCTCCTCCTTTCCCAGTATGATGCTGCAAAAGCGGGAATTAGTCCAATCGGTCTACATTCTAAGGCATCGGCCGAATAAATCCTGAAACCTTCTTCATGGTGAAACATCGAAAATGAAGTAGACCGAATGGTCTAATTCAATCGAAAGGAGATTGCAATGAAAGCTGCGATTGTTGTTCTGTCGGACCCAAAGGGCGGAACTGAAGAGGCGTTCGGGCGCGTGTTTAATGCCCTGGCGGCGGCCTATGACTTCAAAAAACGGGGGACGCCCGTTCGGGTGCTCTTCCAGGGAGCTGGCACGCGCTGGGTGGGTGAGTTAACAAATGCCGATCATCCAGTGCATGGTCTCTTTGAGCAGGTCAGAGACGTTGTGGAGGGGGTTTCCTCGGCGTGTGCCACGGCGTTCGGGGCCACCGAGGCGGCCACCAGCCACGGTTTCGAGCTCCTCAGCGGGAATGAGGTGCCGGGAACTTCCGGCCTTCCCAGCCTGGGCGGCCTGGTTGCAGATGGATACACGGTACTCACATTCTAGAGAATAGGGCGGACATCCTGCCGGGTGCCCGCCCAGGTCCTTGGAGGTAACATGCAAATCAGGAATCCTTTTCATCCCGGTGAAAAGCAGATCCAGGAACGGGCAGGGGAAGCCGCGAAGGCGGGGCTCAACGGAGCCATGATCGCCGACACGATTATGGCGGGGGCGCTTCCATTCCTGCGGCAGCAGCGGATGCTGGTAATTGGGAGCGCCTCGCCGCTGGGAAACCTCTGGGCGTCGATTCTCTTCGGGCGGCCGGGCTTTGTTGAATCGGAGGATGGGAAGACACTGAGAATCCATCTCAGCAAGGAAAGTCGCGACAACGCCGATCCCCTGTGGAAGAATATCGCTCCCGGAAAAAGCCTTGGAAGCCTGGCCATAGACCTTGCTACCCGGCGGAGGCTGCGCATCAACGGGCGCGTCGTGGTGGGCGAGCCCGACCTGCTCACAATGGAGGTAGATGAAGCCTACCCCAACTGCCCCAAATACATCCAAAGGCGCCTCTTCAAGCGACTGCCCGATTCGCATCGCGGGCAAATCGGAATAACAAGTGGCGACGTCATCACCGGGGCGGTGCGGGATATCGTTGAAAAAGCCGACACTTTGTTCGTGGCGAGCGCGAACCCCAGGGGCGGCGCGGATGTCTCGCATCGCGGGGGACGGCCCGGCTTTGTCCGGGTGGTGGATGAGCACACCATCAGCGTCCCCGACTATCAGGGAAACGGCCTGTTCAATACTCTCGGCAATTTTGCCGTCAACCCGGCGGCGGGGATATTGATCATTGACTTCCCGAACCATCAGACACTGCAGATGACCGGCGAAGCTCACATCCAGTGGATCCATGCCGCAGGACGAGAAGAGGGAGAAACGGACAGGTCCTGGACCTTTCGCGCAACTCATTGGCTGTTGCGCCCGCTTCCGGCGGCAATGCAATTCGAGTTTGTGGACTTCTCGCCTTACAACCCGAGTTGAGTAGAGAGGTTCTGTGAAGCGCCCGGAAGCCCGAGCGCATCAAAAACGCAGGAGGAATGATGGGAAGTCCGGCGGATGTCCTGAGTGTGGAGAAGTCTTTTTACCAGGCCTTGGTTCGAGCTCACGCTGGTGAACTCGGGCGCTTGTTGGCAGACGATTTTTCATTGGCCGACTTAAGCGGGGGGCTCATGTCAAAAGCGTCTCTAATTGATGCCGTCTGTTCCGGGAAACTCCGTTTCGAGGCGATTGAACCTGTTGAGGCCGAGATACGCTTCTACGGGGCGACAGCAATCGTCACCGGTCGGACCGAGATGCGCGGCAGCTTTGAACAGACGCCGTTTGTCGCCCATAGCCGTTACACCCATGTCTATGTAGAGCGAGAGGGAGGGATGTTCCTCGTTGCAGCTCAAGGAACTCCCATCTCCATCGCCTGATTTTCCTTTGCCTCCGGGGTATGGGTGCCATTTGGCCGTTGAGAACGAACTCCAGACCAACGAGCAAAGTCTCGAAGTTTGGGACCGGAGAAATGCAGCAGAGCCCCTTGAAGCAGGCTCCCTTCGCGCCAGCTTTTTCTGCTGCAGCGTCCTTAATGCCCGCTCTCTTACATGGCTACTTAACCACCACTTTAGCGGTCATCTTGGGGTGCACCGAACAATAGTAAGGATACGTACCAGGCTTCGTGAAGGTGTAAGAAAACTTATCGTCGGTATCGAGCACAGACGAGGAAAACGCCTTTTCTGTGCTGACTACGGTGTGTGGCACGTCATCTTTGTTAATCCAGATGACCGTGGTTCCGGCGGGAACGGTAAGGGTAGCCGTGCCGAAACTGAAGTTTTCAATGTTCACTGCAATGCCATCCGGGTTGGGCTCTCCAGCCAAAGCCGGCTTCACTTTGCTTGCGCCACTCAGAACAAATACGGCTAGTGTGGCGGCCGCGATCGTTCTGACGGCCCGAAACGGATTTTTCATTTCCTCTTCTCCTTATCGACAAATAGTTAGCTGGTTGATTCCCCTGCAACCTTCCGCTCATGTAAGCGACGAATCGACAATTGCCAGGGAATGCCTGCCCTGCATGTACTTGACGCTGGTCAGGCCAAGCAAACTGCGCAACTGGTCCGCGGGCACTTTCATTGGCCCGGGAGATGGCCCTTCGCCAGGGTGTGGCTGGGGAAAAGCCGTGGATGCGGCTGTGTGGAAAGTGATGTTCCCTTCCACTTTCTGCATGGTCTGATGGATATGGCCGTTAAGCACCGTTACCGACCCGAATCGCTTAAGGTAGGAGAGCGCCTGGGCACTGTCATCAGTCGCCCAGCCCCAATCGGGGTAAACCGACCAGAGCGGGATATGTGCGAACACCACGATAGGCGTGCTCGATGAGAGCCCCGCTACATCTTCCTTGAGCCATTTGAGCTGTTCCGACCCCAGCGTCCCCAGCCCGCCGGCTTTGAGGTCCAGAACGTTGACGAGCCCGATGAAATGTACGCCGCTGTGGTCAAAGCTATACCAGCCCGACCCTCGCGCTTCCTTTCCATAGCGGTCGAGGTAGTACTTGCCGTTATCGGTGAGGACATCGTGTTCGCCCGGAACATAGAACACCCGGTGCGCTCGGGTGCCTTTCAACATCTGTTCCACAGTGTCAAACTCGCCGGCTTTGGAAAGGTGGCTGATGTCGCCGGTGTGCAGCAGGAAGGCCGGCGGGGTTTGCAGCGCATTGATTTTGTCAATCGCCGCCTGCAAGGTGGCGACGACGTTTGAGTTGGCGGGCTTGTTGAAGCCCATGTGGCTGTCGGAAATCTGGACGAAACTTAGCTCGCCTTTCATGCTTTCCATTGCTTTGTCATCCCCACCCTGAGCAAGCTGGCTCAGGCCGTAGGACTTTAAGACTCCGCCTTGGACGACGCAGACCAATCCGGTTCCTGCCCATGCCATGCATTTGAGGAATCCCCGGCGGTCAACACCGTCGTGGTCATGGTCGTGAACGATATAGTCGGACAATTGAACCTCCTTAATGCCTGATGCATCTGATGTGCGACGGCCTTCTCGATTGCCGTCACCCATTCATACCCGTCAGGCGGGGGAAAAATTCCCAGGAATTGGATGCGATGAGAACCGGGAATAAAAAAGCCGGAAGCTGGTCATATTAGTTGGGAGTGTGCGCACGGCGGAAGGAACGGTCTTGAGCAAGCAGGACATGCTGGTGCGGTTTGAGGAAGCCGTGCTGCCTCACCTGGACGCAGCACACAACCTGGCACGCTGGCTGATACGCCAGGAGCAGGACGCGGAGGACCTTGTACAGGAATCGTACTTGCGGGCCTTTAAGTCCTTCGAAGGCTTTCGCGGAGGCGACGGGCGGGCATGGATTCTCACTATCGTTCGCAACACATGCTACACGTGGCTTCAGCGGGGGCGGTGGAAGGGATTGACCACGTCGTTTGATGAGGAGATCCATAGCCCGGACACGGACGCCGTGAATCCGGAAGCTCTCTTACTTGGGCACGCCGGTCGCGAGCAGTTGACCAGGGCGATCGAGGAACTCCCGGTTGAGTTTCGCGAAGCGTTGGTTCTGCGTGAGCTTGAGGGCCTGAGTTATAAGGAGATTGCCGATATCGCGGGAATCCCGCTGGGTACTGTGATGTCTCGCCTGGCGCGCGCCCGAAAGATCCTCGAAAAGAGTCTGGCCGGTGAAATGAATAAGGAGCCCCTTAAATGAACTGTGAGGAGACACGGCATCTGCTTCACGCATTTCTGGATGGGGAACTGGATCTTGTGCGGAGCATGGAAATCGAGCGTCACCTGGACGGTTGTGCGGGCTGCCTGCTGGCCTGCCAGAAACAACAGTCGGTCAGATCCCTCGTGCAGAGCGGCTCACTGTACTACAGGGCGCCAGAAAGCCTTAAGAATCGAATTCAGGCTGGTCTAAGTGCGGCCAATCGATCAACCCCTGAGTCAGAAGTCGCGGCCGCGACGCCATTCCCTCAGCGCCAGCCACGATGGGGCCGCTCGATGACCTGGGCCGCCGCAGTGGCAGCCCTGGCGGGGCTGGCCATTATCATTTCAACGCTGGTGTCGAAATCGTCGCGCCCTTCGCAACAGGATTTGCTGGCGGAAGAAGTGGTTTCCAGCCACATTCGATCGTTGATGCCCAACCACCTTACTGACGTCGCGTCTTCGGACCAGCACACTGTAAAACCATGGTTCGACGGCCGGCTCGACTACTCGCCTTCAGTCGTGGATTTGGCGCGGCAGGGGTTCCCACTTGTGGGCGGGCGCCTTGACTATCTGGGGGGCCGGCCAGTTGCAGCGCTCGTCTACCAGCGGCGCAAGCATTTAATCAATATCTTCACCTGGCCGAGGGGCGCTTCAGACGGCGACTCCGCCAGTCCCGTGCAAGTGCCGGCGCACCAGGGCTATAACGTCTTCCATTGGACGAAATCGGGGATGGTCTATTGGGCAGTGTCTGACCTGAACGCATCGGAGCTAATGGGCTTTGTCCAGCTGCTACGAAATGCCACTTAACCGTGCGTACCGCCGGTGCAAACACTCGGCGTGGAGAGGGCTCCTCGGCTCGCATCAGGCAACTTGGAGGTTGGTGTGGTTACTGTTCAAGATCTCTTTGAAACCCATCTGACGGTTGCGGATCTGCAACGCTCGATGACTTTCTATAGTCAGGTCCTGGGATTGGAGCTTGCTGAGGTATTCTGGGATCGGAAAGTAGCGTTCTACTGGATTGGCGGACGCGGCAATGCGATGCTCGGATTGTGGGAGGCTGGGACAGGCCCTCAGAGACTGAGCCTTCACCTTGCCTTCAGGACGGACCTCCAGGTGCTGCTTGATGCGCCTGTGCGCCTTCACGCCGCTGGTGTCGTTCCGCTCGATTTTGGAGGAGCGCCAACGGAGGAGCCCGTGGTGCTCGCCTGGATGCCCGCCGCATCGCTCTACTTCCGCGACCCGGATGGCAACCAGCTCGAATTGTTATCGATGCTGCCTGAGAGCCCTCAGCCGCAATTGGGAGTTATCAGTTGGAGCCGCTGGAGGATCCACCTCCTTGACGGGCGATGAGGGGGTTATCCGGGTCAGCGCCCTGTCTGTCCGCGTCTCCTTTTCCGACGATCTTGCCTGCATCCGGAACCGCGCCGGGGGATCTCCAAACTCCCGCTTGAATGCGCGATTGAACGCCGGCTCGGACTCGTATCCCACTTCTCCAGAAATTCTGGCAACGCTGTAGTTGGTGGAAACCAGCATGCGAGCGCCGAGCTGAAGCCTTCATCGCGCAAGATATGTTATAGGAGGCTCACCCAGGTACCGCCGGAATCGTTCCGCCAGCACGGACCGGGAAATTCCCACCTGCTGGGCGAGATTGGCAATCGTCCAGGGGTGTTCCGGAGCACGATGCAAGTGCGCCAGTGCTGCTCCTACCACGGGGTCGCGTGCTCCTGCCAGCCACCCTGTCTGCGTCGGCGGCAGATCCGTCATGTAACGGCGCAAGGTTTCCACAAAGAGCGCTTCCGACACCCTCGCCAGCAACGCTTCGCTGCCTGCCCGGCTCAGACTCGCTTCCCCGGCCAAGAACTTGATGGAGTTTTCGAGCCATTGTCCTGCAGGATCATTCCCGATGTTCACCTTGAACACCGGTGGCAGTCCACCCAGAAAGTTCCTGCACAGCTCCCGATCGCATTCCATGTAGCCGCAAACAAATAGCGTGGGCTCGCCTCCGCCGCCCCTGCGGGAAAGAACGGTTCCTTGTGAGAACACTTCCTTAAGGTGCCGGCCGTTATCCACGATCTGCGGCGGGATACCATTGCAAAGAATGTGCGCATCGCCATGAGGAAAAACCACGATGTCTCCGGGAACCAGATCGACCCAATGAGCGCTGTTTTCGACTTCTCCCCGGGCCCGCCCTGCTGTGAGAAGGTGAAAGATGATGACATGCTTGGACCGCTTGCGAAGGAATGCCGCGATTTCGCAGGTAGGCGGTGAGCGAAAGCCCCACGGGGCGGTGAACTCGGCGTTGTAGAACACCGCTCCCTCGAGCTTCACCGAATGGAGGATTTCCGAAAGAGCGTCCATTGGAAATTCGATTCGTACTCCGGGCTAAAGTTTCTGGATTCGCGGGCAAAACGGTCAGCATTCTGCAACAAATATGTCAAGTTTTCAGGACGTTCGGGTAAGCACAGGCGGGATAGACCTGCCATAGTCGCAGCGTGAGCGGCCTTGACCGCTCAACAATAGAATTGAGGAGAAATTGAATGGCCGTAGACATGGAAAAACTGAATACCTTTATTGGGCAGTTCGTCGGCGATCTCGGTGCGGCTGTAAGCGCTGGGACGGTCGTGATCGGGGAAAGGCTTGGGTTGTACAAAGCGCTCGCGAAAGGGCCTTTAAGTTCTGCGGAGCTTGCCGCAAAGACTGGGACCGATGAGCGCTACGTGCGGGAGTGGCTGGGGGCGCAAGCTTCTGGCGGCTACGTCAGCTATGATGAGAGAACCCACAAGTTTAGTCTGACTGAAGAGCAGGCTTTTACCCTGGCGCAAGAAGACAGCCCGGCGTACCTGCCCGGGGCCTTTCAGCTAGCCCTTGGTTCATTGGCGGCGGTTCCGCGGATCGCCGATGCTTTTCGCACAGGCGCCGGCATGGGATGGCATGAACACGACGACGATGTGTTTCACGGCTGCGAGAAGTTCTTCCGCCCTGGTTACGCCGCCAATCTTGTCAGCACGTGGATTCCCGCTCTTCACGATGTGCAGCAAAAGCTTGAAAGGGGAGCTCGCGTCGCCGACGTGGGGTGCGGACAGGGCGCATCCACGGTGTTGATGGCGAAAGCCTTTCCCAAATCTCAATTCTTCGGATTCGACTACCACGACAAATCCATCGAAGCTGCTCGTGAATCCGCCAGGCGCGAAGGCGTGGCTGACCGGGTCAGCTTCAACGTTGCGAGTGCAAAGACGTTTCCGGGGAAAGACTACGATTTCGTCGCCGTCTTCGACTGCCTGCACGATATGGGGGATCCCGTCGGAGCGGCTGGGCACGTCCGGCAGTCGCTGCGTAAAGACGGCACATGGATGATCGTCGAGCCGTTTGCCAACGACACCTTCAAGGACAACCTGAACCCAGTCGGGCGGGTTTACTATTCGTTTTCCACCTTGCTCTGCACGCCCTGTTCAAGGTCACAGGAAGTCGGGATGTGCCTTGGCGCGCAGGCCGGGGAGGCGAACATCCGTCAAGTGGTAACCAAAGCCGGGTTCAACAGCTTTCGCCGCGCTACCGAAACACCCTTCAACATAGTTTTTGAGGCGCGCCCGTAACCTGGCCAAATCAGAGCCGCAGAGTTGTGCGCGTTTGCCGTATGACTCTGCGGCACTTTCCGCTTAGCAAGACGTGAATGCAGGTGTTTGCACAAGGTGCATTCCTTTACGTGTACTGTTCGCTATGGAATGAACCCGGATTTGAACCGTCGGGAGTTTCCGAATACCACCCCAATCCAATGCGCATGAATTCCCGGTCCTGCCCAACTGTTCAATGAGATCGCAGGTTCGTTCCATGGCGGTGTTGGAAGCAAGGTCGGTGGCCCATCGACGGCAATTTTCCATAACATGGGACGATTCCAGCAGGTGGCGCGACCGGTCGAAAACTATTTTGACTGAGATGTGCTGAACGATTTAAACGAGAACCGAAATCGCGATCATGCCTGGTTCCGAAGGCCCACGGAACAGTGGGGTATGCCGAAGAACCCGCCCGTGCGTTTTTCGGTCCCGAGCTTCCGACAAGCATGATTCACGCTGGGCCGAGACGAGAGAATCTGCGTCATTCTCCACTAACACGAGCAGATAACCACGGCATGCTTTCCACGCCGCGGGCCGGTAAAGTCTTGTGCGCAAGAGCCTGCGGCACAAACCGATTTCGTGGCCATCGTTATCGTTCGACACCCTAACCACTGACCACCGATATCTGGCCACGGACTTTCTTTGAGGCCCGGGGTCCATTTCACGATGGCTGGAGCTGATGTCATGCCTCTTGAGACGTCTGCATAACCGCCGGTCCTGGAATCCGCCATCTTGAATCCGAAATCCCGTGGAAGGCGCCTCCAGCTCAGCGAGGCCGGATAGGGAATCCTCTCGCGCCCGTTTGACGCGGCAATCAATCGTGTATTCTTGAATGTCTGCCACTGTCATAAAAACCACTTCAAAACGACAGACTCTTTGCAGGTCAAAGACATAATCCTGACAACCCCGGCAGGTCATGAGGGTAGAATCCATCCAACAGCATCTCGAAAGGGTGTGCACGATTTTCCCACAGGGGGTAAGGGATGGCCAAAAGGTTGCCGGTTCCTGGTTCGACTCTGTTCCTGCCCGGAGCGGAGGTTTACGGCCGAAAAGCGTTAGGGTTTGTCTTTACATGCGAAGCGTTCTCTGACGGCATTCAAAAGACGGTTTATGCAAGCGTCAGGATAACGAATAACGGCGAAGTGGATGTGTGTGATTACGGAGTAATAAAAGGGCAGCTTCCCGGCACGGATCAGCACACAGCCATGCTCTTTTCGGACGGCGTGAACGAAGGCGCTGTTGAAGGGTCTTGTCTGGTGGACGAAGACAGCCGTACCCAGTAAGTCAGTCTACATGAGGCCGTCAGGCGTGCAGGCCGGGCGCTGCGCAACATGGAACAGCCCACTGGAAAGTCAGGCGGACGCTACGATGAGGTCTTCCTCCGGGTCATTCATTCGGGGAACTACCGCCGAATCATCTTCGCATGCGCCCTCTGCGGCTTTGCTCTCTTCGGGGCGCTTTTGGTTTTGTCTGTCAGGCAAGAGTCGCTGACCTACGATGAGGGCTGCCATGTCTTCGCTGGTTATGAGTACTGGACGCGATCAGATTTTGGCATCAATCCTGAACATCCTCCGCTCGCGAAACTTTTAGCAACCACACCGCTTCTCCACCTCGAATTGCATGCTCCGCCGGAAAGGCGGGGAACTCCAGAGGGAAAATGCTGGTCAGACGGGCGCGTGTTTCTCAACTTGAACGATGCCAGCGTGCTGGTGTTCCGCGCCCGGCTCGCGGCAGGCATTCTCGCGGTCATGCTGGGCGGCTTGTTGTTTGAAGCAGCCTGGAGGATGTTCGGGCCAGGGCCGGCGCTCCTGGCAGTGGTGCTGTTTGTGTTCGAACCCAACATTCTTGCTCACGGGGCGCTGGTCACAACGGACATGGCGGTGGCCTGTTGCCTGTTTGCAGCAGTGTACGCGTTCTACAGGTACGTCGCACGCCCCACGCTGTTAAGGCTCTTCGAATGCGGGTTTACAGCGGGCCTTGCGCTGGCCGCAAAATTCTCGGGTATCCTCGTCTTCCCGATTCTTGTGGTGCTTGCTCTCGTGGAATTGTGGGTGGTCCGGCGCTTCCGTCTCAAACAGACGACAGAAAAGGATCCCTTCGCAAGGAGTTGTCTTCGGTTGGGCGGGGCCTTACTGGCGGCCGCAGCCATTTCACTCGTTGTCCTGTGGGCATCTTATGGTTTCCGGTTCAGCGCGCGGCCGGGAGGGCAGGAAACGTTGCATTCGCTCGTTGAATACGGTCACGTGCAATCCGCCTCCGGTACAGAAGTCCAACTGGGACCCCGGGCGTTACTCAATTTGGCCCACTGGCGAGTGCTTCCGCACGCATATCTCCATGGTCTGGCCAACGTGACGCGGAGAGTGTATTCGTCGTCGATTTCCTACCTGTTCGGAGAGGTATATCAGGGCGGACATTGGTTCTATTTCCCCGCGGTTTTCATCATCAAATCGTCGTTGGCATTCCTACTCCTGCTCGGACTCGTGCTTGCCTCGAAATCACTTGGGCTGGAAGAGAGACGAAGGGAAGTTCTATTCATGGCTCTTCCTGCCGTGGTCTATTTCCTCATCAGTCTGACTTCCAACCTCGACATCGGGGTCCGTCACATCTTGCCGGTTTATCCATTTCTCATCATTGTCATTGCAGCCGGGGCATGGACGATGATGGGGCGGCGCCGGAGCTGGAGATACGCTGTGGTGGCGCTGCTGGCTCTGCACGTCGTTTCCTCACTTCGGGCTTTTCCTGACTATCTTGCCTATTCCAACGAGCTTTGGGGCGGACCGGCAAAGACGTATCAGGTCCTTACCGACTCCAATGTTGACTGGGGCCAGGGCCTGATCGAGGCAAAGGAATATCTCCGGACCAGGCACATTTCAGATTGCTGGATTGCCTACTACTCCGTCCTCGATCCGGCATCTTATGGAATTCCGTGCCGCCCTCTTCCGGGCACATTCTCTGCCAGGAATTTCCAGGCGGTGCCTGCGTCTCTCGACGGCACAATTCTCGTGGGGGCCACACCCATGGTCCTGAGCGGTCCTCCGGGAGCGAACCCTTACTTACCGTCGTTCAGCGTGCACCCGGCGGACGTTATTGGCGGATCAATCCTGGTTTTTCGCGGCCGGTTTGATTTCCGTTTAGGGTCAGCATTGAGCCACGTTCGAGTGGCGCGCGAACTCGCAGACGCCGGAAACTTCGCGCAAGCCCTGGCGGAAGCAAGGAAGGCAGCGCTTGTCGCCCCTGATTCGGTGGAGGCTCACCAAACTCTGGGAGACCTGCTGCTGCAGCAGCATAAGCCCGATGAGGCACGTCGTGAGTTTGCCTCCGCCCTTTCTTGTGCTCAGAGCCTTCCGTCTAATTTTCAGAAACCATTGGTGGCCTCGATTGAGAGGAAGCTGGCCGGTCTCTGACAGATTGCATAAGAATGATAGGAGGGCGAGCAGCAATCACGCAGGGTGACCTTGTGATTTTCGCTGGGGTCGCAGGAATTAAATTCAGCAAATCATTAAGTCAATAAAATCCATGCGCAATAATCTTGATTCCTCAAACCTTCTAGCCAAACTGGATGAACTCCCAACAGGCAACGCTGCCCCCATGCCCCACCGGCCTGATCAATTGAAGAATCGAACTTTCAATGCAGTCGTCATTTTCATGATGCTCGCAGCTTTTGCCGCACTATATTTTCAACTGTTTATATTTCCGAATGTGCCGCTGCTGGCCCAGGGCGACCAATCGATTTACCTGCTCAACGCGCGCCGCATGCTGCAGGGGCAGGTCATTTACCGCGACTTTTTCCATTTCACTCTGCCCGGCACCGAATCCACTTATTACCTCCTGTTTAAACTGTTCGGCGTGCGGGCGTGGATACCCAATGCGATGCTGGTCCTGATGGGGATGGGGCTTGTGGGCCTGAGCGTCGCGATCTCGCGAAAATTAATGTCGGGACCTACTGTTTTTCTTCCCGCGGCACTCTTTCTTGCGTTTCCTTACCACAGCGTCCTTGACGCAACGCATCATTGGTACAGCACGCTGGCCGTCATGGCCGCCCTGGCCATCACCCTTGAAAGGCGGACATCCGGCAGGCTGTGCATGGCCGGGGCCCTCTGCGGTGTCGCAACGTGGTTTACGCAGTCCATGGGGCCGGCGGTGGCGCTGGCGTTTGGGAACTTCCTGCTTTGGGAAGGGCGGAGTAAACACGAAAAATCGGGCCTGGTTATCAGAAAAGAGGTATCGCTCCTTGCTGGCTTCGTTGCCGTCGTCGTTCCTTTTGCCACCTACTTCGCAGCGAAGGCGGGAATAAGACAATTCCTGTGGTGCACAGTCA
This sequence comes from Terriglobia bacterium, assembly GCA_035576145.1. GTDB lineage: Bacteria > Acidobacteriota > Terriglobia > UBA7540 > UBA7540 > SCRD01. The sequence continues at coordinate 1,525 of DATLWV010000014.1, read as the reverse complement.
CCTTTGTTCTGAAGTATTATCCTTCCGACTGGTACAACAACTGGCGCGTCTACATGGCCCACCGTCCCGCCATTCACGGGTGGCCGGTGGTGCTGGAATGGACCGGCTGGATTTTCATTCACGCTCTTTTGCCACTGATCTATCTGGCGTTCTTCATCGTCAACCGGAAACGAGCCAGATTCTGCACCGGTGCCTCTGCCCGTACGGCGCAACCCATGCTTGTCGCGATGGTCGGATCATTCTCGCTGCTTGCCGTCGCTCCGGCCTCTTCTTACCGGCGACTGTGCACGGTCTCCTTGCCGGCAATCATCCTTCTTGTCTGGTATCTCAGTTCGCCAGGCAATCGGAAAAAGCTGCGACGTATCGCAATCTGGGCCGTCAGTTTGTGCTGCATTGTGATTGCCCCCTTGCTCGTCCAGACGAACTGGCATGCTTTTCTGAATTTGCCCACAGGGCGAACGGCGTTCACAAACGTCAATGTTTACGACGAGTATCGATGGATCTCGCAGAGGGCTGGCCCTGAAGACAGCCTCTTTGGCAATCAGCTTATCTGTTTTGCGTTGGGGCTGCGAAACCCCACGCCCCTGAACTTCGTGACTCCATCCGATTACACGAGGCCGGAGCAGGTGCAGAGCCTGGTCAAGTCTCTTGAGGAAGATCGGGCCAGATACATCCTGTGGTACGCAGGACTACCTCTCTCAAACGCCCAAGAGGCTTCCGGCGATCATTTGAACCCTCTTCGAGAATACCTGCGCAGCCATTACCACCTTGCCGAAACATTTGCCACCGGTGACCGTATTCTCGAAAGGCAACAGTAGCGGATGGCGTGCCCATAAGCTGTAGAGCTTGCCTTCCAGTGAGTGCCACGCGCCCTCGGCTTCGGTGTGTGGGGCGACAGTGGGGAACCAGTCGATTCCGGGCCGATTCGATACACCGGTTCACCGAAGGCTGATTCTGACGCCTCCAAGAAAGCGGTGCATAGCAACGAAATTTTGCAGTCGTGTAGGGCACGACATCGGATACTTGCCGTGCAGTTTCTGCGATCTCACGAAGCGGGGTATATCTATCGAGATTCATTTCCTCAACTCTCGGTTTGTGCCCGCCCAGTGCGACACCGGGAAAAAGAACCGGACTAGCGTGCCGCATACGTCCCAAATTGCGGAACGTAGGCGCCAACGGTCCTTGCAATTCGTGCGCTGGCGGTTTATATCCTTATGGGGGTTTTGCGGTGAATGTGGCGCGACCGGCCACACCGCCAGGGTGAGAGGAATGCTATGGGGCTGCCCGCCGGGCTCGGCCGGGCAAGGATCCGATGCAGAGCGACTCAGACATTGCGGGTTTTCTTCTAAAAGCCATTGCGCTTCTTGGCGCATTGACAGCTCTTTATGTCGGTTTTGAGGTTCTGCCATATTACCTGGCGAACACCCGGTTTGTGAGGGTTGTAAGGTCACAGGCGCGTATCATGGGGGGCCGCGAAGAACTTGCCGCAGCGCTGCAGGACGCAATCTATCGGGATGCGCAGGCC
>DATLWV010000013.1:0-6933 GCA_035576145.1 Terriglobia bacterium | reverse complement strand
TCTCGGGTTCGTTTTCAAAAAAAGGTATTCTTTTTGTCCCACAATTTGGATGCCAAATTCACCAACGTATTCTTTTCAATAGGTTAGTGCGAAATCGAGATCCTCTCCAGACTGTCGGCATCCGTCGCTCACTCACAATTAAAAGACTACCATACTAGCCCACACAAGTCAAGCAAATTCGCGCTCTGTGGCTGCCAGAAAGCCTCCCTCAAGGCATCCCCCGTTCCGAGACGTCCTTCTGATCCCGCAGTGCGGGAGAAGAATCAGCTTCTCAATTACGAGAACGTTTTGCAGAATGGCCAGAAGCAGATTCCTCCTCGCCCCCGCGCAGGCGGGGCTCCTCGGAATCCCCGGTAGGCGGCGCGGAAATTGATTCCTGACGTCTGCGTTCAGCGGAGCTGGTTGGGGCTAGAATAGGGTGGTGCCAGAACCGCTCGGCCAAGGCCACCCTGAAAGGTCAGGACAGGCTGGGGTATATGGACGTAGAGAAGTACCTCACGCTTCGTGAGAAAGCGGAAACTGCAAGGCGACAATCTGCGCCGGCGGCTTGCCAGTGGGACGCCGAAAACCGGATGTTGTCCGTGGACTCGGGATCGACGGCGACCTACAAGTACAATTCTCTGGGCCAGCGGGTTGAGCGCTTCCTGACGAGCGGCTCATATACATTCGATTACCTGTTTGGCGTCGGAGGTGAGGAATTGGGCCTCTATAGCGCGGGCGGGGCGACGTGGTTCGACCAGGACGTGCCGATGGGACGGCGCATGCTGGTGATGTACGGCTCGCCCTCGCGGTTTCTGCACACCAACAACCTGGGGACCACGACGGTGACCGCCGACCAGACCGGAGCGGAGCTCCAGGATGAACTCTTCTACCCGTGGGGGCAAGCGTGGACGAGCACGGGCCAGCCGTACGACCGGCACTTTGCCGGTATGCAGGGCTTCGAGAACCCCGGATTGGTTTATCCCACCGACTTCAGGAAATATAACCCTGCCCTCGGCCGCTGGATGACCCCCGACCCCTTGGCCGGCGACGTGACCAATCCGCAGTCACTCAACCGCTATGCCTACGTGCTGAATAACCCTGTGTCGAACACCGACCCACAGGGGCTGCTTACCTGTCCCAAGTCAGATGACACGGGGACTGTTGACACAGAAGAGGGGAGGGTCTGTACGGAGCACGTGGACACGGTTGACGTTGTGGGGTATCCGGATGAAGAACCTGTCTGGACGAGCCCCATCCCTGGTCTATCGGATGGCCCCGGCCCCGGCAGCGATGGCCCCGGCGGCAGCGGGGTGACTATATCTTCTGCTCCGCCACCAAAGCCCAAGCGGCCGCAGAAGAAACCGTGCGATCCGCTGGCGAATAATCTTCAGGGGACACCTGCAGCAGGTTTGGATACCCTGTTCGACGCCTTCACGCGCCTTACGCATCCGCTCGAAATGATTCAGCTTAACGGCATCATGTTCGTAACCGGAGGAGTCGTGGCGGCAACTGGAGGCGCAGCGGTCGTCATCACGTGCGGAACGCCGGAACCTTTCGAGCCGCTCACCTGTGCCGCAGGCGTCGCAGGGGGCGTGCCTACTGCGGCCGGTGGGGCCTTCCTGGTTAAGCAGTCAGTTAGCTTCTTCAAGAACTACACGCTTCCCGCAATCAAGGACTGGGGCTGCCATGAATAGGAATGCCGAAGAAGGAGAACCGATGGCGCAAAAGCCTTCTACAATGACACTCAGGCAAGCCCTGCTGTTCGTCGTATATTACACGATTTTCCAGTTCGTTCTTGTGGCTGCCGCTGGTCTTGTGCTGCGTCGTCTTGTCGGTCTCGACGTAACATGGGGAGGTCTAGCCTTGGCTTTCGTCCTTCTGACATGCTGTGGGCCGATATTCGTGGCGTTGGTCTACTGGTTCCGCGCATCGCGCGACCGTCCAGGACGTTTCGCGATTCGTTTCGGTTTGGCCATGTGCGCCATGGTGATGCTTTACGCTCTCATGCTGACACTAAGTGCGCAGAGGATCGGGCTATCCTTCGTTTCGCTCGCTGCGCTTCCCGGCTACTTTGCGGTGGCAGCTATAGTCGGTTTCCCAGTGTTTTCGGTGACGGCATATCTGCTCTGGCGGCTACGGGGCGATTCTGGGCGTTGCCGATCACTGTGACCTCGAACGGGCAGTACGGCAACATGACCTGCATGCTGGGCGGGCGGGTGGCGCCCCGATGGATCGGGACGGTCAGCGAAGCGGGTAGCGCAGAGTTGTTCTGTAACTCTGCGGCTTTTGATCTTAAGAAAACCGACCGCGGGTGGCGCATCTATAAGGTTGTCGGTTCCGCGCCTGGCGCAGACATTGATTTTTGATATCTGCTGTCAGCGAAGCTGAGTGGGGTTTGAATGAGGCCGTGTAAAGGCTCAGCATTACGGTGTCAAGCGGCCATGGCCAAGCTGGAGATTTTAATCTTTGAAAGACAACTCGATAAGTACAATGGGTCGACTCGAATGAACACAAGCAAGAGCCTCTCGCTTCGCGGGATCGCAGACTCGACAAAGCGCGAATCTGCGCCACCCGCGGAATGACGGGCGGAAGGCAAGCGTCTGCACCGCCCCCCTGATATCGTGCATTTTTCCGGCCCAGCCCCGCCCAAAGCGTAGTATTGTTGCTCAGCCTTCAATCCTCAGCGGAGAGAAGCTTGCACACTCTGTGAGGGTTGCGGGTCAGGTTAACAACACTAAGGGGAGAGGCCATGGAAATCAAGAGGCGGGAATTTATCGGCAGTGCATTGGCCGGGAGCGCGATCGGGCTGCCATTTGCGAGTGGTGCGGAGAAAGGTCCGGAGGGAGCCGCGACGAAAGAGGAACTCTACCGCGCGGAAGAGGAGGTTGTTGTCGAGAGGGCTGCAACCGGAAAACCTCATGCCGGGAAAGTCCTTGCGGCGATTCAACCCCACGTGGATGACGTTCCGATTTTTGCCGGCGGCACGGTGGCAAAGCTGATCAATGAAGGCTATACGGGCTACCTGATTCGCACCACCAACGACGAAATGGCCGGCGCGGGAACTACGGGTGAAACCGTCCTGCACAATGAGATTGACAACGACGCTGTCGCCAAAGCCCTGGGCCTTAAGAAAGCCTTCAGTCTCCAGTATCGAAACCACCGCCTGGACAGCGAACCGTGGCAGGATTTCCGTGGCCGCCTGATTCTTCTATTCCGCATGCTCAAAGTGGACACCGTTATCTGCTATGACCCCTGGGGAATTTACGAGGAAAATCCCGATCATTACGTCACGGCGAAGATGGTGGAGGCGGCCTGCTGGATGGCTGGAATGGAAAAGGACTATCCTGAACAATTGGCGGCAGGCCTCGCTCCCCATGGCGTCCAGGAGAAGTACTATTTTGCACGCGGACCCCAGCTGGTAAACCGCATTGTGGACATCAGCGCACACATTGACCAGAAAGTTGCTGCGAACGTAGCTATTGTGACCCAGGGACCGGGGGGGAATAACGGCGCACGATTGAGGCAGGGACTGGCAGCCAAAGGAAAACGCCTGCCTATTCTCGGCGATGATGACGACACGGCCAATCGCCAATACTTTAAGCATATTGTGCTGGACTACGATTCGAAAGCGCGCAGGGGTGTCCCTTCAGACCGGGAACTCGGCCGAAAGTATGGTCTGGAATGGGCGGAACCGTTCCACTACATCGGGCCCCCCGAATCCAGGCTGGACCAGTACATCACGGAGAACCAGAAACCTCTCTAGACTAATGGACTGGTATGCGGCACCGGGCTCAATTCCGGTTTCCACAGGGCGAACCTGTGTCTGATCCGCGCTGAACCCGGAGAAGTCTGGACCAGTTCCTCCACAAAATGGAGTACTGTCCGGATGTCCTGTCAGCCGGGCAAATTGACAGGGCCAAACGGTTGCCGTAGACTGCCCGTTTTGCGGTTAGATGGAGGATGATCGGCGGCTTGCCGGCGACGGAGCCACAGAAGGGGCTGGAGCGCTATGAAAGATGAAACCTTTTCTCCGGGCCACACAGGGTGATCGAATGGCAGGGAATATGAATAACTTGTTAACCGATGTCAGCCTGCTTGGTGTCAAGCAGAACCGCACAGAGCGGCACGTAAGGACGGAGTATCGCCGTGCGGGTTTCGTGGCCAGGAAGTCCACAGTGCGGCGCGCTGCTCTTCTGGGGGCGAACCTTTTCGTCATCACAACGCTGTGTGTTGCTCAAAAACCGCGGACAAATACGGATCAGGGAGCAAGTGATCACGCGAGGCTCTCTTTTGCGTCCCGCTGTGCCGCCTGCCATGGCTTGGATGGGCGTGGCGGTGAACACGCTCCGGCGATTGTCAACTCTCCGGCCGCACAGGCCCGAACAGACGAAGCCTTGATGCGGATCATCCGTAGTGGTATTCCCGACAAGGGGATGCCTTCGTTCCATTTCCTGACGAACCAGCAGATCGAAGAAATCATCAGTTACATCCGTTTTCTGCGCAGCGGCGGAAGCAAAACCGATCTGAAGGGTGACCCTGCCGCCGGCTCAAAGGTGTTTTTTGGCGAAGCCCGTTGCTCTGATTGCCATATGATGCACGGCAAAGGAGGCTTCCTGGGGTCTGACCTGTCGGGGTTCGGCCGCACTCACTCCGCCGTGGACATCCGGGAGATGATCGTGCAACCCAATAAAGTTCCCGATCCGCGGGGGCAACTGGTCACGGTCGTCACGCATTCCGGCCGGCATTTTTCCGGCCTGGCCAGGAACGAGGACAATTTCTCTCTTGCATTGCTCAGCGAAGACGGCGCATTTCATCTCTTGATGAAGTCTGAAATCACGCAGATGACACGTGGGCCGCGGTCGATTATGCCGGACGACTACGGCAAGAAACTGAGCGCGACGCAACTGGACGATCTGGCGAGTTTTCTGGCACTTGGTTCAGCTGCCAAGGGCCCGCCACCGGAGAGCGAAGATTCGTCAGGTTCCAATTAATGGAGCTGAGAGTTTCGCGGGCAGGGTTGGCTGAAGCAAATGGCATATAAGGAAAGGGGCATATCGTCAATGAAATCCATAATCGTCGGTCTGGTTCTCTTATTTTCCTTGCCGGTGGCGCTGGAGGCGCAGCATGCCCCGCGTAAATTCGAGCTCCGCGCAAATTCGCCAAAGTTCTGGAAGCTGATCGGAAAGCACGCGAAGCTGACGCGCATGGCGACAGGTTTCGGCTTTACGGAGGGGCCTGTGTGGGACCCGCACGGGTTTCTCTACGTGAGCGACGAAATTCTCAACAAGATTTTTCGTGTTTATCCCGACGGGCATAAGGAAGCTTTTGTTGAACTGGGCAATCCCGACGGAAACACTTTCGACCACGAATTTCATCTTCTTGACTGTGCGAGTGTTCTGAGAGCTGTTATACAGCTGGACCCCGACGGCCATTACAAGGTGCTTGCAGACCAGTTTGAGGGAAAGAAGTTAAACACCCCGAATGACATTGTGATTGGCCCTGACGGCGCCATCTATTTCACCAATCCCACTCTCGACCTTACCAAGGACCAGATACAGGAAATTCCGTACCAGGGTGTTTACCGGCTTGATGCGCAAGGCGGCATGCAGCTCCTCATTAAAGATATGGCCCAGCCAAACGGTCTGGCGTTTTCACCGGATGGAAAGCGGCTTTACGTTGACGACAGCGAACGCAAGGACATCCGAGTGTACGATTTTTTGCCCGGCGGCAAGGTGGCGAATGGGCGTCAGTTCGGGCGCGAAGAGGGTGGCCGGCACGAAGGCGTTCCTGATGGCATGCGGGTTGACCGTCATGGCAACCTGTTTGTAACGGGGCCCCTGGGCATCTGGGTTTGGGACCCCCAAGGAAATCACCTGGGAACGATTGTTGTCCCCGAGCAACCGGCCAATCTGACCTGGGGTGATGCCGACTACGGCACGCTCTACATCACTGCGACGAAATCGGTCTACAAGATCCGCACGCGGGTCCGGGGGTTTGTTCCTTACCTGTCAAAAACCAGGCACCACTAGAACTTCATGGCGTCAGGCGATTGGAGTCACGTCGTCTGGTCTTTCCGTTTGCCTCCTCACATGAGTTGGAGTTGAACTTCCAGCTCATGCGGAAGTCGCGGGTACATGGGTGAGCTTGTGGTCCGGGTCCACCACCAGCCAGACCAGAGATCCAACCACGCATAGCGCCGCAGCGGTGACAAAGGAAGCACTCCAGCCGAAACGGCCCGCAATGGCCGGCGTGAGGATGGCGGTAAGGGCGCCGCCGATCTGTCCGCCCGTGTTCATGGCCCCGGAAACCGTCCCGGCCCACGGCCCGGCAACGTCGGCGCTGACCGACCAGAAGGAACTCTGGCTAAGATAGAGCGCACCGGCCCCGCCTGCCAGAACGAAGCTGGCAACCTGAGGGCTCGCGGTCTTCGCACCGATCAGGATGAAGACGGACGCCAGCCCGATCCCTACCACGGCAATGCCGCAACGTCCCCATCGCTTCCCGTAATGCCGGGTGACAAAATCACAGATGATGCCTCCCACGGGTGAACAGACGGCCATCGCGATAAAGGGCAGCATGGTGTAGCTGGCCCCCGACCTCAGGTCGAGCCCGCGAACGGTGGTGAGATAAATAAAGAACCAGGTGAAAAAGATATACGCGACGTAACCGTAACAGAAGTAGCTGAGCGTAATGGCGAGGATTTCTTTGCTGCGGACAATCCTGGCCCAGGGGGTTGAGGCGACGTGCTGCGCATGCTTGACGTCAACACCGGCGCGGATGAGTACGAGCTCAGATTTTGAGACCCACGGGTGGCGCTCAGGCGAATCACGGGCGATCAGGAACCAGACTGCGCCGGCGGCAATGCCGAGCAGGGCGCTGCCCCAGAAACTCCAGCGCCAGCCGAAATGCGTCAGGATAAAGGTGATGAACGGCGGAGTGATGCCCGCTCCC
>DATLWV010000012.1:0-2590 GCA_035576145.1 Terriglobia bacterium | reverse complement strand
CCCTTCGTTGCATTGCTCGTTATCAGCCATTCCCACGTAGTAGGGTTCGTCTGTCGAAAGCACAAAATAGTTCACGCCCTTGTTGGCGTCCAGCAGGTCCTGGTACATCCCTTCCAGCAACTTGTACGACTCCGGGTTCGTCGTGCACAACTCATAGTTGCTGTCCGGAAACTCCCGCAGCTTCGCATACTCCGGGTGCTTCAGGATAAATGCAACGTGCGCCGGCCCGTCCAGAAACGGAATCAACTGCACATGGTATTTCAACCCGTAGTCCGTCAGTTCCTGCAACTCGGCCGGCGTCAGCGCATACGGATTCACCAGCGCCGGAGCGCTCTTGTACTCAAAATGGTCGTTCAGCTTGATCACAAACCCGTTGATCTTGTAAAACGCCGCCTGCTGCAGCGCCTGCTTCAGCACCTCCATCCGTTCCAGATGGTGGTTGTCGTCCCAGTAGATGTTCCGCTGCTCCAGGTCCGGCCAGTCCATGATGGTTGCTTCCGGCAGCCACCGCTTCCCTTCTGCATGTTTCACCAGCTGCACCAGTGTCTCTACCCCGTAGAATAACCCCGTCGGCGCATTGGCCGTGATTTTGATCCCGCTGCTGGCCATCTCCAGCCGGTAGGCCTGTTCCTCAAGAGCCTGCTTGTTCTTGTCCGCTGCCTGCCCAATCTCGACCGACCCCGGCTGCATGACCAACTCGATGGCATTGCCCCGCCCGCGCGATTCGAGCGCAATCCCGTGCCGGGTCTCGAGGCCTTCTTTCAGGCTTTCCACCGCCACATCGTCAGCCTTTACTCCCTGGCCCAGTTGCATCCGCCACCCGGCGCCGATTTCAAAATCCCCGCCCTTAAACTCCACCTTCTGCGGCTCGGGGATGGCGTTGTAACCGCGGTCGAAAAGCGATGGGCCGGCCGCAGCCCCCGCCACTGGCATCCCCCCAATAAACACAACGGCCAGGGCCATGGAAAGCAGCGCCCCTCCCAAACGAAAAGGTTCTCTCATCTAATCCTCCACACCCCGCTTCGAAATTACGAAATGTCAAAGCGCCTGCCACAACCCGAGGGCAGGCCCCACGCCTTCAATAGTGGTATCTGTGCCGTAAAGTGGATGACCCCCAATTCCACACCGGGTCGCCCTCAACTACCGTGTCCGTGTCTTTCCAGTCAAATGCCTTCGTTCGCGCCGCCAGCCCATGCGCTGCTGCATACCGGTTGCGGACGCTCTGGACCTGCTCATACCATTCGCCCAGCGGCAGGATCAGTTCCCGGTAGACCAGGTAGCTCATGTCCACTGTCCGCATCGGCAGGTGGTCTTTCACGTCGTCCACTTCATCCAGATACTTCCGCCCGTTCCCTTCCGCCACCCTCGGAAACCAGCTTTCATACCAGGTCTCCACCGCGTGGTGATACGCCACGTTCCGCTGGTCGCGCATCCCCTCCACAATCTCCAGTGCCCGGTCCAGCGCTGCCACCGCCCGTGCAAACTGAACATTGGCCGCCGCTTCCTGCGCGCTCTTCAGCGCCCCGTCCACTTCGTTCATCGCCTGGATCATTTCCAGGTTCTGCCGGTATAAACCCGCAATCGACAAATAGACTCGCAGGTTGTACTTCTGGAACTGCACCGACCTCAGGTTCTTGTGCAGCAGGTCCAGCAGCTCATCATTGGCCGGCATGGAATCCTGAGCCATTCTTACCCGCCGGGCATTCGCCTTGCCCCAATCATACCCCAGCCGCAGATACTCACCCTGCGGCACCGGCGGCAGCGGCAGCGTGTGGTCGTGCTCCGGCCGCCGAGGCTTAAAGATCTGGTGCGAGCTTCCGAAGATGGGTTTTCGGGCTGACGACGGTTCACGGTCCCAAATGCTGTCCCAGAATTCCGCCTGCGTGCTCATCAGTTGATAGACCCTGCCCATGTCCTGGGCGCCCTGGCCGTAGAAGAGGTGATAAAAATTGTCTCGTGCTTCGTCGGGCCTCGGCGATCCCGGGTGCCAGGCCCAGGCAGGCCCGGTCGCATATCCCAGCCAGAACGTCTCCGGATGCAATCCTCCATCACCCCATCCCGCGACAAATATGCCCATTAGATCAGAATTCTCCCGGGAGGAATCAAAGGAGACGAAGCGGTATATTTCCTCTAACCGATCACCAATCCGGACGGGGTTGAAAAGTTTTGAAGGAGGAAAATGATAGTAGTTGGGGAAGTACGGTTCCTCGCCCTGGGTCGAAGTGGGAAAGTTCTGGCGGATTCCGAGTGCCTTATAAGTCCGATCAAATTCCGGGCCATTCACCTCGCCGTTAATAATATAGGAAGGGAGCGACGGGATATCATCTACTTTCAGCGGATATTCTCCCCAAAAGAACACTTCCCTCCCCCGGTCATGAAGGTAACCCGCCGTTCTGGTTATGAACTCTGTGAGGACTTTGCCCACACTTCCCAGCTTTTTCGCAAGTTGCCCTTCGTTGCATTGCTCGTTATCAGCCATTCCCACGTAGTAGGGTTCGTCTGTCGAAAGCACAAAATAGTTCACGCCCTTGTTGGCGTCCAGCAGGTCCTGGTACATCCCTTCCAGCAACTTGTACGACTCCGGGTTCGT
>DATLWV010000011.1:0-9313 GCA_035576145.1 Terriglobia bacterium | reverse complement strand
TATAGAAGTCAAAGGAAAAGAAGGTAGGAAACCGGTTGCTGTTGGGCGGACCCACATAGTTCTGGAACTCGTCGACTTTCGACCAGGGAAATCCCGTGTGCAGGTCGAGAATCGGAGAAAATACGAGCTTCTTGGGAAGGTGAAAGATTCCCCATGCAATCATGCGGTCCGGGACGTCGGCATCAAGGCTGGCATAAACATCCGGGCGAATGATGGGATCTTCGAAGGGAACATAGATGTGCGACATGGAATTCAGGTCGCCGCGTGTTCTGCTGTGGACGTAAGAAGCGTTCAACTGGTTTCCTCTGTCGTCGCGATAACTCACCATGGTTTCAAATTCGTGATACCGCGCAGCCCCGCGATTTGATAGCAACATCATGCCCTCGGTGGCCGAGGTTTGAACTGGATTAACGACGAAATCCTTATAAGTGCTGCTGTGAAGATAACTGGCCCGGAAGGCGATACGGCCGGTGATCTGTCGGTCAATCTCAGCCCTCCAGGTCAGGTTGTAAGGCGTGACGTCGAGGTCGGAGCAATCGGGAACGAGGCTGAGTCCTGTTGATACTCTTGTGGCGCAAAGGCTGGTGTAGGTTACAGGAACTCCCATAACGTTTCCCGCCGGGTCAAACTGTGTTATCACCCGTACGGGATTGCTGTTGTAGTCCGCCTGCAGCAGCGGTATGCGCGACTTGAAGACGCCGACACCGGCCCTGATGATGGTGCGGCCGCTCTTGTCCGGTGTGAACACAATCCCCAACCGGGGAGAAAAGGTGGCAGGATCGCCCACGGCCTGCCCGTAATAGCGAAACCCAAAGTCGACGGCGGCGCGCTCATTCATCATCCAGTGGTCGCCGACGTAAGCCGCTCCTTCCGCATTGCTGGTTGAAAACAAAGCAGGCGTTTCGGAGGAAGGAACTCCACCCGCGCCGAGGAAATCAATCTGCTGCGCCACCGTTCCATCCTGCCGCGTGACAAGCACCGTATGGGACCGGCTGGTTCCTTCGTAGGCGCGGTAGATAAAGTCACCGCCAATTTCGGACTCGTGCTTGCCCAGCCATTTCCAGCCGGGGAGCCGGTAGTTCAGGCTGCCTTCTTCCTGATCGCTTTTTCTGGTCCAGTCATTGAAATAGTTCCCGCCGTAGCCGTTGGGCGTAACCAGCATCGTTTCCGGGCCCTGGCCGTGGGAGTTCGCGTCGAACCGGGTGTATTTGAAAAGGCTGTTCAGGATGGCGCCCGATTCAAACTGGTAGCTGTCATTGCCCTGCAGGGAGTAACCGCGCTCGGAAAAATTCGAGGAGGCGGGCTGTGCAATCAGGGAATTAATATTGGCGAACGCCTGCTTGCGGGGAAAAAAGTGGAAATTGAACGACAGAAGATGCCGCGGCGAAAAGACATACTGCAACGTGGTCAGAGAATTGTAGCCTTCCTTCTTGGTTTCATTGTTGGGCCAGGCGAGTCCGCGAACCGGGATCTTCAAAATTTCGTAGATGAATGACTCGGAGAAGTTAAGGCGGTTCTTCACGATGGGGCCGGTAAAGGCGAGCCGCGGTTCCCAGTCGTTGATGCCCACCAGGTGGCCGCTTCGCCCCCGAAAGCCCGGGAAAAAGTCGTTAAGGTCCCACCCCCACTGGTAGGAAGGCGCCTTGGTTTCTATGGTGGTCAAGCCGCCTGAAAAGCCGCCATACTGGGCGTCGAAAGGCGCTTTGTAAACGTTCAGCGACTGGATGGCATCGATGGAAAGGTCGATATCAAAGCTGCCGGTGATGGGGTCTACGGCCTGCGCGTTATCCACCAGGAGCATGCCCTGATTTTCCACCGTACCCTTAATGCTGATCTTCCCGTTGGGAGACCGGATAACGCCGGGAACCAGTGGCAGGAATGCCTTGAACTTCTGCTCCGCGATGGGGAGCGTCCTGAGTTCCTCTGAACCAAGCGTGTCGGGAGGCGTCGAAGTCTGCTCTGCAACGGTGCCCGCCTGGGCCCGGACCTCGACTTTCTGGATAAGCTTCGTTTGCGTCGGCATCACGGCGTTAACATAGGCGGCGATGCCGGAGCTGATGGCCAGTCCTGTCTTGACGAACGGTTCGTATCCCAGTGCTGTGCAGGTCAGGACGTATGTGCCGGGCAGCAGGCCCCGGATGCTGAAGTCGCCCTGGGAGCCGGTGGTGACGGAGATGCCCTGGCTGGGCAGGAGGCCTCCCTGAAGGACGCAATCAACTCCGGCAATGGGCACCTTGTTTTCGTTAACAACCACCCCCCTCAGCTCCTGGGTTGGCTGTGGCGCCCCCCCATAGGAGGGCGGGAGGTAAAGCATGGCGAGTCCGAGGATGCCAATGAGTACAGAAACTGCTGCCTGGTTGAACTTACCGTAGCGTGGTGCGTCAGTCTGCAAAAAGCGTACCTTTCCTTCCTGTTTTCCAGTTGAGCTTCGCCGAATTCTTATGGCGGACCCGCGCTCCGGGGGCATTGTGCATTACGCGCAACGACTCAAGGAGCACAAAACTTTTAGTATACCCGCACCCGTTCCAGGCTGCATAGGCGGTGCCGGCCCGGCCGGAACACGTAAAACTATTGGATACGGAATCGCCCCTTCCCGTTACGGTCTTCCTGCATCCGGCCATGCGACAGGGGGCTGAATGTATCCCCAACACTGCCTACTTTTGATAGAATAACCCTCGTCCCGAGAACCAGTTTGCAGGCAACTGCAACCAGCAATAGCCCATTCAAGCCACTCTTGAGGCGGAACCGATGCGCCATTTCTGTGCAGTTTTGATCGGAAGTCTGGTTGCTTGTTTAACGCCGGTTTCGCCAATTGCTTCAGCACAGACCTACCAGTCGCACATTGAACATCCCATCGTTCAGTACAAAATGTCGGCAACGCTCTATCCCGGCATGAAGACCATCAAGGGACACTATGTGCTGACCTGGTGGAACCACACCGATGACAGCATCCCGGACCTCTATTTCCACCTTTATTTGAACGCTTTCAAGAACCTCGACAGCACCTTCATGCGACGGGACCCCATCGCCAGGGAACATGATTCGCTGACCGACTGGCTCACCATCCCGGGACAGGACAAATGGGGCTGGGAACAGATTGACAAAATTCAGATCGTCAACGGGGTTGACCTGACCCCTCTCATCACCTACGCGCACCCGGATGACAACAATGCCGATGACCGGACGGTTGTGCGCATCCAGTTGCCGCAGCCAATCCCCCCCAAAGGAACCATCGAGCTTTCTGTTGATTTCACCTCGAAGCTGCCGCGCGCTTTTGCCCGGACGGGCTACGATGGCGATTATTACCTGGTCAGCCAGTGGTTTCCCAAGATCGGCGTGTATGAAGGTCCCGGTGATCGCGGCCGTACCACGGGTGGATGGAATTGCCACCAGCTCCACCGCTATACCGAGTTCTACGCCGACTATGGAACTTATGATGTCAACCTGACCGTTCCCTCCGGTTACATCGTTGGAGCCACGGGATTCCAACGCTCGCAGCAGAAAGATGCCGGCGGCACCACCTATAATTTCTACCAACAGGATGTCCACGATTTTGCCTGGACCGCCAGCCCGAACTTCAAGAAGATCACGCGTATCTTCGATTGGGGAAAGGAGGTCCGCGGTGACGAAGTCGCCAGGTGCACCGAGATCCTGGGGCTGCCTGCGTCCGATATCGCGCTGCGGAATGTGTCGGTAACACTACTGTTGCAGCCGAGCCACCGCAATCTCGAAGACCGCTATTTTCGTGCGGCTTTCAACGGGCTCAAGTATTACGGGCTGCGTTTTGGCGCGTATCCCTACGACACGTTGACGGTTGTCGATCCGCCCCGCAATTCCTACACCTCGGGGATGGAGTATCCCACGCTGTTTGTGGGAGGCAGCACCTTCTGGCCGGGCAAGCACGAGTTTCAACCGGAAGGAGTGACCGTCCACGAATTCGGCCATCAGTTCTGGTACGGACTGGTGGGCAACAACGAGTTTGAAGAGCCTTGGCTCGACGAAGGCTTTGTTACCTATTCGACGGCCAAAGTCCTTGAAACGGCCTATGGCAATCCGTGTTCTTATCACCGCGTTCTGGGAATTCCGGTCCAGGCCTTCAGCTGGCTCAGCGTTCCATTGCCGAACTTTCCTTTCGTGGGAGTCGGCTCTATTCCCGTGGGGACGTATTTTTCCTGCGTTAAGCTGCCGGAACAGACCTCGGGCCGCAGCGAATACCTTCAACATGCTACCGACGATAATCTGGTGCGGAACGGTTGGCAATACCGGAGCCGGATGAGCTACGTAGTGAATTCCTACCGGCGGCCGGGTTTGAGCCTGGTCACGCTGGAGCAATATCTCGGCCCGACCGTCATGGCTCGAGTAATGCGGACCTATCAGCAGGAGTGGCGCTATCGTCACCCGACCACGCGGGACTTCATCGACGTGGTCAACAAGGTTTCAGGCCGGGACATGGACTGGTTTTTCCAGCAGTTTTTCTACAATTCCAACCTCGCGGATTATGCCGTCGCAAGCATCTGGAATGAGCCTCGGTATGGCCACACCGGCATCTACGATGAGGGTGGAAAGAAGACTTACTATTCGCGGCAGAATGCTCTGCGCGAGTATAAGGACAGCAAGCAAAAGCCGTATCGCTCGACCGTTACTGTTCGCCGTCTGGGCGGTGCGTCGGCGCCGGTGGATGTTGACGTCCGCTTTGAAAACGGCAAGGTCGTGCATGAGCAATGGGACGGGAAATATCGCTGGACACAGTTCACCTATGAAGGGCCGAACAAGGTGACTTCGGCTGTGGTCGATCCATCACATAAGCTCCTGTTGGATGCCAATTTCACGAATAACAGCCGCACAGTCAGGGCCAATTCACTGTTTGCCGTGAAATGGTATATTCGATGGATTTTCTGGATCGAAAACCTGTTTTTTGCGGCCGGATTTTTCAGCTAATGACGAGGGTTGGCGTGAATCGAGGCAAAGTTGTGGTGTTTGCTTTGAAACCAACAGGGAAGTTGGAGAGGCTATGGTAAGCGCGTGGAAGGCCGTCCGTCAGGGATTCAAGCTCGTGCGGCGTGCGCGGTCCGCCGTGTGGGTGCTTTTTGCGGCCAACATGCTGCTGGCCATCGTTGCGGGACTGCCAATCTACCAGGGCATCCTCAACTTCACCTCGCACAGCATGATGAGCCGGAATTTGCTGACAGGTTTTTCGGTGGACTGGTTTACGGATTTTGCTTTCAACAACGGCGCGGCTCTCGAACAATATGCGCAATTCATTATGGTCATGGGACTCATCGCGATGCCCGTGAATGCCTTCCTGGCGGGCGGCGTCCTTGGCCGTTTCCAGCGCCTGCAGGAGCGGTCCCGGCTGGGAACCTTCTTCCGTGACTGCGGCCGCTATGCGTGGCGAATGCTCTGGCTGATGCTCGTCGCGCTGGCTTGTTACTGGGTGGTGTTCCGTTTTGTGAATGCCGGCCTGGGCAAGCTGGTAGACCATGTGACGCTGTACTGGATGAATGACCGTACGGCATTCGTGGCCCACCTGGCAGTCGGTGTTCTGGTCCTGCTGTCACTGGCGTTCGTGAATATGGTGATTGAGTTCGCACAGATCAGAATCGTTTATGGTGAGGGCTCCGGGTTCGTGGAATCATTTCTGGCTTCCCTGGGGTTCTGCATCGGCCGCCTGCCCAGGGCCATTGCCGTTTACGTCATTCCGTCGCTGGGCGGACTTGCACTGCTCGTGATCTATCGCCTGGTCACACCCTGGCACCTTATTCATGCGGCCCTGGGTGACAGTTCGCGGGCTTCCTACGAGGCCCCGCTCGTACTCGCTCTGCTCTTCATCGGGCAGCAACTGGTAATGTTCGGCCGGTACTGGTTTCGCGTGGCTACCTGGGCCAGTGAGTGGTCTTTCTTCGCAAGCACTCGCAGCCCGGCAAAGTCGCCAAATGAGTCCGGCGAGCGGGCAGCAGCCTGATCTGCGGTCCTATGAGGACGGACCTTCATCTCGAAGAACTTGTCCTCCGCCTCCTTTGTACTGGAGCTTCGCAAAGCGCCGTGCGGGACGGTCTGATTTCACTTCTGCGCGGTTATCGGTGGAAGAGCACTTTGCACCACGCAATCTTCAACGCCATCGAATCTATCCCCTCTGATAATTCTGAAGTTCTTCGGCAATTGCTCCCCGCAAAGCTCACCCGTATGGGATTCCCTGATGTCGAGTGGGAAGAACTTTTTGCGCCGCCGTCAATGTCCGGGGAAGAAGCGATTGCTCTGGCCCGGAAAATGGTTGGCGGCATGTAGAGGCCGCTGGCTTCGGGTGCAGTCCTGAAGTGTGCCGTAAAATAGGAACGGGGGCATTGATGGGAGCAGCAGGGTCGAAAGTTTATGACCGGCGGCCGGAAGCGGGTCCCGGAATAAGCTCTGCGGTCACTGTCAGCGAGATCCTGGCTGTTTACGCGGCCATTCTGCTTTACATCTGGCGCTGGCAGGACGCCCACCCGTTTCTCTGGGTCCCTCTACTGGCTGCGGTCCTTTTCAGCCAGTGGCTTTACGGCGACACGCTGGAAGAAAGGGGCCTGACGGCGCGGGAATTCCGTGCCTGCGCACGGGCCATCCTTCCCGTTCTGCTCGTGGTTGTCGCGGCTGGAGTTCTTTATGGCTTATGGGCCCGGGAGGTGGCGGTGCAACTGGCTTCCCCGCGTGCCGCGTTGATGTTTGTTGGATATTTCATCTGGTGCTCTTTGCAGCAGTACCTGACGCAATCTTACTTTCACCGGCGCTTGATGAGGGTGGTTCAGTCGGCGCATCTGCGATCATTTGTGATCGGGCTCCTGTTTGCCGGGGCTCACATCCCAAACCCTGTCCTGATGGCGGCAACTTTTGCGGGAGGAATCGTCTTTGCGGAAATCTTTTCCCGGCATCCCAACATCTGGCCTCTGGCGTTCGTACAGGCACTGGCAGGATTCGTGATCGGCACGCTTTCGCCTCCGTGGATCATCCACGGCATGCGGGTAGGGCCTGGGTACTTCTTATTTCATCCTCACTAGATCCTGAGATGGTTGCTGTCAGGGCGGTGAATCAGTCGAGCGTGGTCAGTTGCACCCCGCGCTGGCGAAAGTAGGGCAGATAAGGCGAGCTGGCGATCTGGCCTTCAAACCGCTCAGCCCAGCGGCCGGGAATGGACGCGTTGCAGGAGGGGCAATGGCCCTCAGTCGTAACCAGGTATTTCGAAATATGGTACCCGTAGCGTTCGATGAGCATCCTGCCGCAGCCCGGGCAGTGCGTGTTTTCAAGGTCGCCCACGCGGCCCGGCATATTGCCGGCGTACACAAAGCGCAAACCTGCGCTGCGGCCAATGGCCACCGCATGTCTCAGCATCTCCGGCGTAGTGTCGGCGGGGTCCGTCATCTTGTAGTCTTTGTGGAAAGCCGTAACGTGCCAGGGGATGTCAGGTGAAACTCCCGCCACGAATTCGGCCAGACGCTTGAGTTCGTCGTCGGAGTCGTTGAAACCCTTAATCAAGAGGGTAACAATCTCCACCCAGAAACCCATTTCGTACGTCCGGCGGATGGTATCCAGGATAGGCTGAATCCGTCCGCCCAATTGCCGGTAGTGGCGGTCGTCGAAACTCTTCAGGTCGATCTTGTAAAGATCAATCCAGGGACGGAGGTATTCCAACACTTCCGGGGTCGCGTTGCCGTTTGAAACGTACCCGGTCTTAAGACCTGCCTTGCGGGCTTCTTTGAAGATGGCCACGGCCCACTCGCTGGTGATCAGCGGCTCATTGTAAGTGCTCACCATCACCTTTGCGCCCTGGTTCACGGCGTCCTCCACCAGCAATTCCGGCGTGGCCCGCAGAGGCGCTGAAACGGCGCGAGGGTCGCGAATGGCCTGTGATGTCACCCAGTTCTGGCAGTAGGGACAATGCAGATCGCATCCGAGCATGCCAAAGCTGTAAGCCAGCGCACCTGGATAGGCGTGGTAGAAGGGTTTTTTCTCGATTGGATCACACTGAACTCCGCCCACATACCCCCACGGAACATAGAGCTTTCCGCCGCGGTTGAAGCGCACCTTGCAGACGCCCTCGTGGCCGTCAGGTATGGGGCAGCGGTGGCCGCAGGCCAGGCACCGCACAAACCCGTTGTCCATCCTTTCGCACAGTTCGCCCTCTTGAACGGATTCCTGCAGGATGTCACGAAGGGTTTTCATCGCCTGCCAGCCTCATGCTAACGCTTTCGCGATCCTCTCCTAATAACATTATACTCCCCTTCGATTGACAGGAAGGTTGTGACCGGTAAGCAGCAAGGTGAGGGAATTCAGATGGTTATCTTGCGCCGTTGTATTGTGAAGGATATCGACCAGGAGGATTTCTAAACACGGGAGGCCCGTCGGAACTGGCCTGCAAATGCCTGGAAGAACTGAGAAACAATCTGCCGGCTGGCGGTCTGGATCATGCGTTGTCCCACCGCGGCAATCATGCCGCCCACCTGCGTCTCGCCTGAATAGTTGACCGTCGTCTCAGAGCCCGAACCGGAAAGCACAATTTCTCCCTCGCCTTTGAGGAAACCGCCTTTGCCATGGAGGTTAACCCTCATGCGGAACCGCTCAGGCGGCTTCTGGTCGAGGATTTCGACCCGCCCCTGATACGTGCCCTTGACGGCGGCAATTCCGACAGTCATTTGGGCGTCATAGCTGCCATCGTTGTGCGGAGTAAGACTCTGGCATCCTGGGAAAGCGCGCGCCAACGCTTCAGGGTCCAGCAATTGTTTATAGACGGTTTCCGGTGCGCCGGGAACTTTGTAAGAGCCTTCAACTTTCATAGGATGTTGGCATTCTCCAATCAATGATGCCGGGGGAGGCAAACGCGTGGCGCAAGACATCGCCGGCCCGGTTCTGCGGACTGTCTTAATCGATCATTCGCCTGCGGCCCGTTGGGCCGCCTCGGCCAGCGCCCTTTCAGCATAGACGGTGGCAAGATGGACCCTGAATTCTGCTGAAGCGTAAAGATCGCCGTTGGCTTCGATTCCATCGGCGGCGTGGCTTGCGGCACGCTGGAGATTTTTGGCCGTAGGCGCCTTGCCCGTGATGGCATTCTCAACCTCGGCAGCGCGATAAGCGGCCTGCGCAATACCGGTGACTCCCACCCGCGCTGATTCCACATGCCCCTTTTCATCCAGCGTGACGCGGGCAGCCACACCCACCACCGCAAAGCCTGACGCCGGATGAGCATGTTTCGCGTACGCATCGCCGGAGTGCGCGGGCAGCACGGGGAAGCGGACAGCGGTTACAATTTCGCCCGGAGCCAGGGAGGTTACCATCAGATCCAGAA
>DATLWV010000010.1:0-5530 GCA_035576145.1 Terriglobia bacterium | reverse complement strand
GGGCGATTTCAACCCACGCTACCTGCGTATCGCCAGCTTAAAATAAGGGGCTTTTTCGGCTACGCATTTGCTGTCCGCACTCGCCCACTTTTGGAAAACTGCAACTTCTGCATTTTCTGTAGATAGGAGGGAAGACCGCTAAAATTTGGGGAATGTCCTGTTTTCTGCTGAAGGGCTTCCCTCATTTCTTGCCGGATGTAGCTGAAGACCCGCGATTGGCGCAGCAATTCCAGCGGCACACTCGCCTGCCTCATGCCAATAGCCCCGCCCTGACGGCTTCGGTCTGCTGAAAACAAAGCGGCTCCGTCCGGTGTCAAAGCGTTCTGCACCTGTATCGGCCGACTAAAAGCTCTCCTCTTGGGGCTACCGGTTTACTGTCCGCACTCGTCCGCTTCTGGAAAACCAAATCTCCTGTTTTCTCCGTAGACAGGGAAAAACACTCCGAAATCTTGGGGAATGTCCTTAATCCAGTTTCGCCCGGCGGCCTGGTTGCGTGTCGTGGCAACGCGCTGCCGACACTCGCATCCAAGTGAACACAAAGCGGATTGCGATTGGGAAGAACGTAAGGCGAGAGGTACGGCTCATCTCTGGAGGGTCCCGGCCCACGCGCCGCTATTTGAAAACCCAGAACGGAGGATTTGGAATGACTGATCCGAACCTTGATATCGCCCGTCTTTCTCAGCGCATCAGCGCGCTTGAAAAAGCAAACCGCGGCCGGAAGATGGGCGGGCTGTTCCTGTTCGTTATTCTCGTGGCCGCCGCATCCCTGAGCGGATACAGGGCCTACGCACAGCGAAGTTTGCCAGGTCCTGTTTCCAACACAGTTGCCGCTCGAGAATTCGTTCTGATGGGGCCCCACGGTGAGCTCCGGGGAAGGATGAGCGTGGTTGACGGCAAACCGGCCCTGCAGTTTTACGATAGCACCGGCCAGTTGTGGTGGTACGCCCCGCCGAAAATGGGGGTTGTGCCCGTGAAGGACAAGTAAGGATTTCAAATCAAATCCCGGCCAACGCTTCACTGCGAGATGCTGGTCTGCTTGTTGGGTTGCAGGATCATCAATTTCAAATCACTGGCCGGATGGAAGTTCGTCCGTGTCACCTCGTAGCGCGTGGCGCCAATGCGTTTGAGACCTGGCATGCAGGTGAGAACGATGTCCTGAGAACTGTCGGTCTGGACCACAAGCTGGAAGTGGCGGATCGGCCCTTTCCAGTTGTTGCCCGTGGTCAGGATGAAAACGATTTCCCTCTCGTTCAGGGTGATATCCGCACCGTACATCTTGACCGGGTGGATCAACTTTTGGAGTTCTGCAATTCGTCGTAAGGCTTCGGTGCTGGCGCAGTATTCTTTGATGGGTACTGTACCATCTTCGCTGCCTCCCCAAAAATAACCGCCACCCACGGAGGGACGATAAGTCTGGACAAGTGTGACGTTGCCGTGGGCGGGGAAGTGCTGCTTCCAGTAGAACTTGATGCGCATTGTCCACGTTGCCCACCATCCGTGACTGCCCACGCTCCGCAAAGGAGGGTTATAGTCGCCCTCAATGATAAGACCCTCGTTCTCAAGCTTCTCTTTTTGACCCTGGCTAAGCTTCTTCAGACCAGCGTTCAGGGGTTCCAGAAGGACTGAAACCAGCACACCCGCTGAGCGAAGTCTGGCTGTGATGTCCTGGCCATTCAGGAAAGCTCGGGATTCCATCTTGGTAGGTATCGGTTTCCCACCTGACATGACCTCGAAGTCGACAAAATTCGACTTTTCAGAGTTTGGAATATCCATTGGCACATTGTAGACGCTAGGCCCGTCTAGGTCGGGCAAGGGGAACTCAACCAAAGCGTCGATGTCTTTATCGCTGGTATTGCGGAAGACGTACCGGACCGTGATCTTATGGACCGAGATCATCAGGTCTTCTGATTCCATCACAATCTGAGTGTTCTTGGCCGGAATTAATCCGCCGACCCCAAGCGTGGCAATCGTATCGTCCGCATTGGCTGAAGAAGGAGCCAAGGCACACAGGAAGAGGATGAGAAGCAGTATTCGGTTACGCACGAGGCAAAGTATACCACCAGCCGTCGATTGCGGAGACGTTCCTGCGAAAGGTCTGTGCAAAGATTCAATTCTTAAGATTTCCCGATGAGGACGCCGGCGAGGAAGACGAGCGCGCCGCCCAGCAGCACTTGCACGCCGGCGGAAAATGCCGGGGTATCCATGTAGCGGTGGCGGACCCAGGAGATGGTGGTCAGTTCCGCCAGCACCACGGCGATGGCGACGGTCAGAGCCAGCTGGAATTGGCCGATGAGGAACGGCAAGGTGTGGCCGATGCCGCCGAGAGTGGTCATCAGTCCGCAAACTGCGCCGCGCAGCCACGGATGGCCCCGCCCGGTGAGGTTACCGTCATCTGAGAGTGCTTCAGCAAAACCCATGCTGATGCCTGCCCCGACTGATGCTGCCAGTCCCACGGTGAAGGCGTCATGGCTGCTCATGGTGGCGAAGGCCGCCGCGAAGATGGGCGCCAGCGTTGAGACTGAACCGTCCATCAGCCCGGCCAGCCCCGGCTGAACGATCTGCAGCAGAAACAGCCTGCGCTGGGCTTCTTCTTCCTGTTCTTTCTGCCCGGCCCCCAGCTTTTCGCGTTCCAGCGCATCGGCGCGTGTCGAGTGCGAGCGTTCCACCTGCGCAAGATCGTCGAGCAGTTGCCGGATGCCGGCATCGGTGGCGCGGGCGGCGGCGCGCTCGTAGAAGCGGCGCGTTTCCACCTCCATGGCGCTCACCTGGTGGCGGATTTTTTGCAGGTTGAGCGGCTGGATCAGCCAGACGGGCTGCCGCTGGACAAAGCCCTTTACGTCCTGGCGGCGGATCAGCGGAATATGTTCTCCGAATCTCTCCCGGAAGAGATCGATCAGTCGCCGTCGATGTTCGGACTCCTCCTCGCGCATGCCGTCGAATACTTCGGCAGACCCAGGGAAATTCTCGCGCAGTCCTTCGGCCAGATCGGCGTAGATGCGTTCGTCTTCTTCTTCCAGGAAAATGGCCAGGGCCAGAATCTCCCTCTCAGAAAGGCTGTTGAAGTCTCTCATGAACAGTTCTCCTTGATGGAACAGGGTTCTTCTATTGGTTTGTCAGGCAAGTGCCGAAAATCAGTCTAAACGGAACCATGCCAAATAGCGATGGGTTTTGGCGGCTGACGGAGTTCGGTGAAATCTCCGAAGACTTTTCCTGGTGGGGCGCTGACTATGGACTGCCGTATTGACTACGTCCGGGAGGCACGAAAATAGCGGGTGGCTGCGGCGCGAAAAAGGAACCAGGCCAGAACCGCGCAAAGCAGGCTGTGAACGGCAAATTCGGTGAAAGCGTGGAAAGCGCTCACGACCACGTGGAAAGCCATCCAGGCGACTGCAAGCCAGCGAGCCCAATTGCGCCCTCGGAGCACATACACTCCGCTCACGATTGCTGCGAGAAAAATGAGTTCAACCCACAGGATGTCAAATTGAAACCGATGCTGCACTCTCAGGCCGGTAAAGTGGTAAGCGAAGCCAGCTATGCCCATCACTAAATAGGCCCAACCGATGATGGTTACGGAGACGGGACGATTGTTCATTTTCGCGGTGCAGCGGCTACTTGTACGCAATGGCGGCGCTGGATGCGCCTGCGAGATGAATTACTTCAAAACGGCGGAAGCCAACCTCCGAGCACCAGCAACGGAAGTCCGCCCCGGAATAGTCGAACGCATCGCCGAATTCAATGAGCATGTTCAATGACATCAGCAGGCCGAAAAGGTTCTCGCGCCGGGCATCATCGATGAGGGCTTCGATAGCCACGAGCGCGCCGCCCGGCGGGAGGGCTTCGTAGGCTGAGCGAATAAGATGCATCTTCTTTTCAAGATTCCAGTCGTGCAGGATCATGCCCATCGTGATGATGTCGGCTTTGGGCAGCGGATCTTTAAAGAAATCGCCAGCGGCGGCGTCAATTCGGGCGCTGAGCCCGGCAGCCGTGATGTGCTTTTGCGCGATGGGCTCTATGACCGGCAGATCGAACGAAGTGCAGTGGAGATGAGGATGCTTTTTGGCGACTTCGATCGAGAGCAGTCCCGTCGCTCCGCCGACGTCGCACAGGGTCTTGGACTTTGAAAAGTCGAACTTGGTGGCAAAGGCTTCAAAGTTGATCCGTGAAAGGCCCGTCATCGCGCCCATGAATTGTTCAAGCCTCGGCAGGTCTTCGTAGAGCTCCTCGAACATTCCCTTCCGGCTGTGTTTGATTTCATTCTGTGGGCGCCCGGTGCGCAAGGCATCGGGCAGGTCGTGCCAGAACCTGAAGAGGCGGTCGTTCAGCATCACAAGCCAGCCGCCGACGTATCGAGGGCTGTTGCGGTCCAGAAAAAGTGCGCCTGCAGGAGTGTTGAAATACAACGCCGATGGACCATCGCCCTCACGACTGAGAAACTGCATTGCCACGAGCGCGTCGAAGAAATCACGAATACCGCGTTCGTGCAATCCGACCTCCGCGCCCAGCTCCGCTCCCGTCAAGCGGCGATCAGAAAGCGTGGTGAACACCCCAAATTCGACAGCAGTAAGGAGAACTTTGGAAGTCCAGAAGGCGAAAGCTGCTTGAAGAATTGGGCCGGGGTCGAGTTGTGTGGTTGAGTCTCCCATGAATCGAGCAGCCTCCTGATTTTTGCTGGTTGTTTGCGCCCGGTTGGCAATTTTACTACTTTTCTGAGGGCCTGGAGAAGAGTTCCTCCGGGCAACCTGGTTGGACGCGGTGCTGCCTGACAACGCAAAGAAGAGCGAGTTTGCGCAAACCGTGTCAAGTCGATTGGAGAGATACTAGTCGATTACCAGAACTGACACCCATTGCCAACAATTGAATATTTGCCATACAATGGCCAGTCAACAGGAAAGACCCTTTCACCAAGACGTCTTCCAGAGGGAGTGCCGCATCACCATGGGTAAAATCTCAAAGTACATCACCTATCGCGGAGGCGAGGGCCAGTGGTCCTGGCTGCTGCACCGCATCACGGGGATCGGAGTTTTCGTCTTTCTCCTGACGCACATTCTCGACACCGCGATGATCGGCTGGGGCCCCAGGGCCTATAACGACGTCATGGCATTGTTCCGGCACCCAGTGTTCCGGGTGGGAGAAGTGATGTTGGCCGGGGCCGTGTTGTACCACGCGCTGAATGGAGTTCGGATAATCATCATCGATTTCTGGCCGGAGTCCACGCTGGTACAGAAAAAGCTCTTTTACGCCGTGGTGGCGGCCTTCTTATTGATCTTTGTACCCGCCGCGATTTACATGCTGGCGTGGGTGGTGAAGTAGGAGGAATGTGATGAACGGAGCGGGACGGCCAAAGCCGCATGGCGGCATCGATCTTCTGGCTTGGATTTTCATGCGAGTGTCGGGCGTCGTGTTGTTGTTCATGGTTCTCCTCCACCTTGCCATCATGCACGTCATCAACAACATTGAGGTGATTAATTACCAATTTGTTGCCGAGCGCTATGCCACGCCTTTCTGGCGGACCTACGACGTGGTGATGTTG
>DATLWV010000009.1:0-38870 GCA_035576145.1 Terriglobia bacterium | reverse complement strand
CCCTTCGTTGCATTGCTCGTTATCAGCCATTCCCACGTAGTAGGGTTCGTCTGTCGAAAGCACAAAATAGTTCACGCCCTTGTTGGCGTCCAGCAGGTCCTGGTACATCCCTTCCAGCAACTTGTACGACTCCGGGTTCGTTGCGCACAGCTCATAGTTGCTGTCCGGAAACTCCCGCAGCTTCGCATACTCCGGGTGCTTCAGGATAAACGCAACGTGCGCCGGCCCGTCCAGAAACGGAATCAACTGCACATGGTATTTCAGCCCGTAGTCCGTCAGTTCCTGCAACTCGGCCGGCGTCAGCGCGTACGGATTCACCAGCGCCGGAGCGCTCTTGTACTCAAAATGGTCGTTCAGCTTGATCACAAACCCGTTGATCTTGTAAAACGCCGCCTGCTTCAGCGCCTGCTTCAGCACCTCCATCCGCTCCAGATGGTGGTTGTCATCCCAGTAGATGTTCCGCTGCTCCAGGTCCGGCCAGTCCATGATGGTTGCTGCCGGCAGCCACCGCTTCCCTTCAGCGTGTTTCACCAGCTGCACCAGCGTCTCTACCCCGTAGAACAATCCCGTCGGCGCGTTGGCCGTGATTTTGATGCCACTGCTTGCCAAGTCCAGGCTGTAGGCCTGCTCTTCTAGAGCCGGCTTGTTCTTGTCCACGGCCTGCCCAATCTCGACCGAACCCGGCTGGATAACCAGCTCAATTGCATTGCCTCGTCCGCGCGTTTCGAGCGTAATCCCGTGCCGGCTCTCGAGGCCTTCTTTCAGGCCTTCCACTGCCACATCGTCAGCTTTTACTCCCTGGCCCAGTTGCAGCCGCCACCCGCTGCCGATTTCAAAATCCCCGCCCTTGAACTCCACCTTCTGTGGCTCGGGGATGGCGTTGTAACCGCGCTCATATAACACTGGAGGAACTGCGGCGTGACCGAGTTGACCAAAACCCGCAATCAAGATCAGCAGGCCGACCCATAGCTCAGTTTTCTTAAGCATATCCCTCCTCCGAGACGATTCCACTTCTACGTACCATATCATCAAGCAGAAAATTCAATGCCTGAGTTCATCAGCGCGTCACCGCCGAGCAGTCCTTCGATCGGGCAGGTCATCGCGAATCGAGAGACCGTAACGTCGTTCATACTGATTCCGCGCCGAACTCTCGACAGGACGCAGGATTTTACTAATGAGGGAGCAGACGTACACCGATTTCCGGGCGCTTACAATGAACGCCGGTCAACTTCTTCGTCCCTGCATTGTTGGTCAATTATTGGCAGTCGGAGGCCCACTCCTAATGCAGAGCGCAACAAGACGAATATACAGGATGAAATGTGTTAGAACGAGTAGAAAGAAGGAGCCGAGAGTCCTCGGCCCCTTCCGCCTATTTAGCACCAGTGTACGATACGGGTTCAGAAGAACAGCTTAAGCCCGAACTGAATCACCCTTCCGGTTCTCGCTCCGGTAATGCGACCAAACGTCCCCCTTGCAACGTTTTGTATCGGGTTACTGAAGTTGACCTGGTTAAACACGTTGAAGAATTCCGACCGGAATTGCAGCCGATACCTCTCGGTGAACGGGATGTTCTTGATGATCGAGAAGTCGGTGTTTGAGAAAGCTGGTCCACTCAAAATCCCCCGGCCGGAATTTCCGTATTGCCCCAACATCGAATAGATAAGGTTGAAGGGTGCGCAGTTCTGCTGCTCAATCGCAAGGGGATTTCCCGGATCAGGAGTGAAGCTGCACGTTGGATTAACAAATGCGCCAGTGTTGAAAAATTCGTTGATCATACTGGCCCGGCTGGAATGACTCATAGCAATCGGTTGCCCATTGAGTTCTGCGTGCTGATCTCCAAAGGTCCCATCCAACGCCACATCTTCCCCGCTGAGGAACGTTAACGGGGGACCGCTCTGAAGAGACGTGATTCCTGTGATCGTCCACTCTCCGAACAACCTGTTTTTCCATGCCTCAGAAAAATTAGTCTCCGGTGACCATACCCAGGAGGCCACAAACGCGTGGAGCCGGTCCCAGTCGGAGCGCCCTCGTTCCGTGTGCAGATCGAAGGGGTTCGAAACGGTAGCTCCGAGGTTATCGGTTGAGCTGCTGTCAATCGATTTCGAGAGCGTGTAGGAGGCCACGACCTCCAGCCCGTGGCTCATGCGTTTGGTTACCTGGGTCTGCCAGCCGTGATACCAGCTTCGGAAGTCATTACCGAGCAGGAAGCCCTGAGGGCTGAGAATACCCGGCTCGTAAATCACGCGGTCATTAATGTTGTCGGGAGTTGACAACGTATTCTCAAGGCCGGTGGTTGAATCGAAAGTAGTTCCGGGAACAAATTGAGCGGGATTGTAGGTTCGCAGTGCCTCGATTTTGGTCCCGATCTTGCCGATGTAGCCAGTTGACAACATGATGTTCGGTGTCAGCTGGTGCTCGATTGTGAGGTTCCATTCCTGATCGTATGGTGTGTAGAGCACTGTTGAATTAAACACGCCGCCAACCGGCAACGGAAACAGAGGACAATCAACGCCCGGCGGAGTGGAAATGGAAACACACCCGAATTTACCTGTGGGGGCTGCCGGGGGAGGAGTTTGTCCGACGGACGTGAAAGGATCATCGATCAGGCCGTTTTTGCCATTGAAAAATCCGGCGAAAGGCGGATTCTCCTGTGCCAGTGAATCTGCGTTGACAGACTCGTAAAAGACACCATACGAGCCCCTCAAACTAGTCCTACCGTTACCTGAAACGTCCCATGCAAACCCAAATCGCGGCGCCAGATTGTTCCAATCCCATGCACTCTGGGTGACCGATCGGGCAAGGCCAGGATCGTTTGGAAACAGGATGCCTACGGGCGCGTCAGGGACGACTGTCGATTGAGCGCCGGGAACGACCGTGTTAATCCTGTCGTGGCGATCCACCCACCACTTATAAGGCTCCCAGCGGAGTCCCAGGGTCAGAGTCAATCGAGGCTTCACCTTCCATTGGTCCTGGAAGAAGAAACTGGGCAGCGTCGTAATATCATCGTTGTCGCGAACGCCGAAGTTTCCACTCATTGTGTCATACGTGCCCAGCAGGAAGTCCGCAACCGGGTCACCGCTTCGGATGCCGCTGAAGCTAAAGCCCGGCGAACCAATGAACCTTTGGACAAAGTGAGGGTGCAAAACTTCACCCCCAAACTTAAAGGTATGGTTGCCGCTGATTTTGGTCATGACGTCTCTGACTTGCCAGTTGTTGTTAATGAAACGGGTAAGGAAGCCTGAACCCAGGGTAAACAACCCACCAACATCCACGCTAACCGCCCCCTCAGGAACATATTGTGGGAAGTTTTGCATTCCCAGTTGTGAGGGAGCAATGGTTTGTGTGTTCTGCTCAAACGAGGTTGTCCGGAGGAACGATCCTACAAACTGGTTTAGGAGCGTGGGGCTGAAGGTGTAGGTGTCATTGATAGACCACTCGCCCGTTTGCTGTACCAAACTGTCGCCATCGTAACCCAGGATATTTCCGCCGTTGAATGGAGTCGTGTTCGTATTGTGGTCGTAGAAGAATGTCCCGAACAGCGAATGCTTGCTGCTCTTGTTCCAATCGATGCGAACCATACCCATATTATTGTTGCTTGGGCTCGACCCCAGCGCGACCACTTGTCCCGTGGGAGACGTTGGGACATACTGCAGCAAATTTTGCGCGACCGGGCTAATGCAAGCTTGATTGACAATGTCGTTGGCCACACAGGGATTCCCCGAGGAATCCGTGTAACCCAGGCCAGTCAAAGGATCGATAGGGTTGGCGATATTACGGCCTGTAAAGTCCCCATTCCGCTCGGCTGCAGACGGAACGAATGCGACTTCAGGGAACGACTCGGGACGAACACGAAGCCCCTGGTAGGAACCGAAGAAGAAGAGGTTGTGGCTCTTCCAGAGTGGACCTCCTCCGGCCGCTCCAAACTGATTTTCCTTGAGGGAGGGAACCCTGTCACTGAAGAAATTGCGCGCGTTCAGGGCGTCGTTGCGGAGAAATTCCCAAACATCGCCGTGATACTGGTCAGTCCCGGCTTTCGTTACCACCGTGACCTGAGAACCGGGATTATGCCCGTATTCCGCGTCAAAGTTTGAAGTCTGAATACGGATCTCCTGGACAGCATCCGGGGGCGGAGGATTCATACCTGTGTTGCGTGAGGGATTGTTAAAGTAGGCGCCATTCAGCATAAAGAGGTTCATATTATCTCGGCCGCCACTGACGTTCATCCTCGGCCCGCTGCGAGCATCCGTCATTTGCTGAGGCGCACGGACATTCAACACGCCGGGAACCGTCACGGCCAGGCCGATGACGTTGCGCCCGTTCAAAGGAAGGTCCACAATACGGCGGTCATCAATCAGGTCCGAAGACACGGCTGAGGTTGTGTTCACCAGAGGAGGTGCTGCGGATACTTCAACCGCCTGCGTCACAACCCCTAGTTGCAGTGCCAGATCAAGCCGAACCGGCTGGTTGACATTAACCGTTACGTTGGTATGTGTCAGCTTCTGGAATCCGCTCTTCTCGACTGTGACTGTGTAAAGGCCAGGTTGAACCGCCGTGAACTGATAAAATCCTTCCGGATTCGACGTTGTAGTCGCTGAAAGACTCTGGCTCACCAGCGTTGCCGTTACATTGGCTTCTGGGACAGCCGCGCCGGTCTGATCCTTGACGTAACCGCTGATCGAACCAGTAACCTGCGCCCTCAGGCTCATTGGCAGTCCGATCAGTAAACACAGGATGATCAACCCTGACCACGCAATCAAGCGGGCCGATACTTTGCTTGGCATTTTTTCCTCCGTCTCGCAATTGACCCAACGCATTTTGAGAAACAACATCAGACCAAACTTCCAAATATTTTGGCTAACGCTGTGCTAACTCACTGCAACGACATCAGGATGTTCGAGGGCGACTTTCCAGTCTGGACTATCCCACCAATTACCGCAATTGCGTGCACGAATTAACCTTCGCCAGTTCTACATGTCACAGGGTCTTAGTAGCTCTCAGGTGCAGATAGGGCAAGCACTTCAGCTTCAAACCGGCAATTCCGTCTTGAACCGAAATCGTGGCTCCGAAGTTTTGCATTTTGAACGGATTTGATTGAACTCGTCACTCCGAACCTTGCACCTCCCACAGTGTTTACGTTGCGTTACCAGGTCCAGGCTCCTTGGCTTCGGCAGCAACCCATCCTTAGCGTTAAGTTCTCAGAAAATTCCCTGAAAACAATTCCTCCGAGTCCAAGACTGCTTTCAAAACGAACAAAGCAGTTAAACACCATAGTAAGTGACGAATCAGATGAGCTTAGTTTCCTTCATTCATATTAACCTGTCAATATAAATCTACTAGAACCGAAGCAAGAGACAACGATATGAAAGCAAATATTCGTGTAATTGATCATGAACCAAAGTCCCTTGTCGATGCTGGTCGGACCTTTAAGTACCTGAATTGGGTTACGTTGAAACCTGCACAGCGCTCATGAATTCCCTCTGTCGGGTTGCCTACACGAGGTACAAGAGCTACAAGTTCAGAAATAGCAGTCCCAGGATTGACACGCTGACAAGTTTCATTCAGATATTCAAAAGCAGATACGAGCTGCAGAGTTTCTCGTTGGCACAAAAGTGGACTTGATGCAACATCCAGCTGCCACTAAGGCAATAGCAAAATTGACCGAAAATTCTGCCTTTGGATCTTTGCGAACATAAACCCTATCCCCAAAAAGTCTGGTGTGCACGGGACGGAGTAGGGGTACTTTCTGGCGAGTGCCCTTCATGGTATTCTGCGCGTAATGATGTATACGGTATTATTGCTTGCAAGTTCGCTTCTGGTGCCCAACCCATATTTTCAGGCCTCAAGCAATACTCTCGCTGTCCGCGAGTTGTGCAACGAAGCTCGCAGGCAATTAAACGAACAGAACTATTCAGAAGCCCGGGAAACAGCGAGCAAAGCTCTCAAGATAGATGCCCAGTCTGCGCAGGCCTTAACCCTGCTTGGCCAGTCGGAGTTTGCGTTAGGAAATCTGACATCGGCAGAGCACCACTTAACAGAGGCTCTAAGAATAGACTCGACGCTGACAGAAACACACCGTGCGCTTGGCGCTACGTTCCTGAGGCAGGGACAATTTAACGAAGCCCAGAGACAGTTCGAAGCTGTCCTCCGTTCGCATCCTGACGACATCTCCAGCCTTTACGGACTCGGGTTCTCTTTGCTATCACAAGACAAACCATCTCAGGCCCTTAAGCCCCTAACCCAGGCTTACCACATGAACCCGTCAGACTCAGAAATCCTTACAGGGGTGATGCAAGCTTATCTGAAACTGGGGCAGCTAGACCAAGCGAGATCGGTGCTGAATCAATTGAACCGTCGATTTGCAAATGATTACGCCCAGCAGATGCAGCTTGCTGAAATTCTTGTCAATGAGGGCGCTTACATTCTTGCCATCGTTCAGTTCCAAAATTTGTTGAAGCTAAGTCCTGACTCTTACGAACTGAACTATGATTTGGCCCTGGCGTATCACCGCGCCGGCAAGGAAGACGAGGCGGCAGCACAAATCCACAGAATGCTGTCGCAACAAGAAAGGGCAGAACTGGAAAATCTGCTGGGTGAAGTCGAGGAGAAGCGCAACAATTACGTTCAGGCACTTGCGGCCTATAGAAAAGCCGTGGAGCTACAGCCCAAAAGTGAAGAGTATCAACTTGACTACGCAACGGAATTAAATCAACACTGGAACCCAACCGAAGCTCTTCGAGCGTTCAGTGCAGGTGTGAAGACTTTCCCGAGTTCTGTAACCTTGTGGATGGGCCTGGGTGGAACCTACTATCTTCTCGGGAAATACAGTGAAGCATCTGAGACTCTTCTTCATACATCCGAGATGGCCCCCGACAATCCCAATGTTTACGCACTCCTGGGGCTTGCCTATGACGCCGCCGGACCCCTCCAGAAAGCAATCGAACAACGGTTCGTGGATTACGTCAAAGCACATCCCAGCGACGCACTCGGCCACTACTTTTACGGAAAAATTCTCCTCGACCAGAACCAACATAAGGCTGGCACTTCTCTTGACCAGGCGCAGCAAGAACTGAGCAGGGCTGTTGAATTGAATCCCAAACTCTCACAGGCGCATCTCGATCTGGCGAAGTTGTTCCAAATGCGGGACGATACTACCGCGGTCAGAACGCAGCTTGAAACCGTTATCAAACTGAATCCCGAGTCCAGCGACGCCTACTACCGGTTGATACCGGTGTACCGAAAATTAGGGGAGCCTGAAAAAGCAGCCATCGCCGCGGAAAAATTCCGTCAACTCAAAGACACGGAGAATGCGGATGCCCCTCGTGAACAGGTGAAGAAACTCCTCAGCGGTCCTAATCAATAGGGGGCCGCGATCATTTCTGTGAGGGGTCCCCGGAATTCGATTCTTGGAGTCTGGGATCCAGCTTCAGCGCTTGCTCAATGGCGCTCCGTGCAGCCTCAGAATCCCCGTCCTTTTCAAGGGCGAGTCCAAGATTATAATAGGCGCGTGCGTCATCGGGTTTTGCGTCGATGGCTGCGCGGAACTGCCCGATTGCGTTTCGAGTTTCGCCTCGCCTGAGTAGTATCACACCCAGATTGGTGTGCGCTTCGGCAAAATCCGGTTTTATGGAAAGGGCCGACTGGAATGCTTTCTGGGCCGCCTCAAGGTTGTTCTTTTCCAACGCTCCCAACCCAAGGTTGTATTGGGTGTTGGCTTGCGCGAATTCCGCATCGGCACGATGCAACCGCTCCACTTTGTTGAATGCCTCCTGAGCGTCCTTCATGTTTCCCATGCGCCGCAGCGCCTGGCCAAGGCCGTAGTAGGCTTGGGAGTAGCTGGGCTTCAGAGCTATAGCTCGGCGCATTTCATCGACGGCGCGTGTCAAATCGCCGCTCCGGCTCAATGTGACCCCAAGCTGATAATGCACTTCTGGATTATCAGGCGATATCCGAGCCGCAGCTTCCAGCGCTGAGGTAGCCTCCTTGAGGTTACCTTTCTCACGCAACGCCACACCAAGGTTTAGGTCGGCCGGAGAAAATTGCGGGTCAAGCCTCAACACCTCGCGATACTCCGAGATCGCCCCATCGAGATCCCCCTTTTGTTGTAGTCCCCCACCCAGAAGAAAGTGCGCCATCGGATCATCCGGCATCAGCCGGACGGCCTCTTGGTGAGTTTTGATGGCAGCGTCAAGATCGCCATTCTCTCCCTGCAGTACGCCCAAGCTTAAGTATGCGGAAGTACTTCCAAGATCGGCGGCTTTCTGGAATTCAGCTCTTGCACCTTCCTTATCCTTTTGCTCCAGTAGCGCAAGCCCCAGATTTTCATGCGCCTGAGGAAAATCCGGGCGCAGTCTGATTGCAGTTCGAAATTGTGCGACTGCTTCATCAAGCTTCCCTTCTTTCAGCAGCAATTGGCCTAAGTTATTTCGAGCTTCAGCATAACTGGGGCTCGTGGCTATTAGAGACCGGAGCTCTGCAATTGCTGCTTCTCTGTCACCACCTCGTTCGAGAAGAAGCGCAATATTATTGATCGCTTCGGGGTAATCTGGCTTCAACTTGACGGCCTTGCGGAATTCAGCAAGCGCGGCCTTGTCATTCTTTTGCTGGAAGAGTACGCGCCCAAGGTTGTAATGAGCCTCTCCAGAATTCGGTCGCGCCGTTACGACGTTTCGAAACTCCTTGGCAGCCCCATCCAGGTCACCTTCCTGCGCCAATGTAATGGCCAGGTTCTGACGGGCGTCAACCATTGTCGGGTCGATTTTAAGTGCAGCCCGATATTCGCGCTCTGCCTGCCTCAGATCTCCGCTCTGGAAAGCCTTATTCCCGAGGTTAAAGTGCTGAACTGCCTCCGCGCTTGATCCAAGAGCTGATCTAGCGAGAAAAGTAACCGCAAAAACCACCGTGGTGAATACCACAAGATTGAATTGGCGACATCCACCAACACGGCCAAAGAAACCAGGCATGGCTGCTGACTTACCTAGATCGAACATTTTCCTATATCAGTAAACTTACTGCGGTTGACAACTACATTCAAGAAACATTGGTTTACCATTTTCTTACCGCTAGGTATAACTGGCACTACAAAGCGATATCATTGCTCTTAGGGAGCCGAATCTCAAGAATTCGGTCTTAGCTCCCACCGCGTAGACATATTCCATGATTCTCTGGCGCCATACTAGCCCTTCCTTGTTGCCAGCTGGTGACTGGTGGTGACTATTTGACTGGGGAAGGCGGGAGTTGTTTGGGCTCCCTTACTTTTCAACCATTCCACCTGAGACCACCAGTATCGATAACCAGGCGGAGCAATTGCAGTTTTTGCCAACTAAGAATGCACCAACTGGAATATCGGCAAGAGGAAGCGCCCCGCGAAACAGCTAGCCGTGAGGAATCAAGCTCCGATTATCCGGACTGCGGGACATTGACCACAACCGACTTGTGTGTCGTGCTTTAGACTGGGAGGACACGAAACGCATTTCTTGCCTTGACGAAAGCAAATTTTAGATATAAGGAAATAGTCTCCACGTGCTGGAACAAACAGAACTGGAATGCCTTTATTTGACGCCGCTCGACAGTGAAGGGACAGCCAAAGTTGTAGAGGAGGGACGCTATGGCCAATGAGCATCGTTACACAGGACCGGTACAACCTGGAGGCACACGGATGAACCGAACCAGCGCCCGCCCGGGGGGAGTTTCTTCGCCATTTCCTGTTGATCGTCGTGACGTGCTGAAGATAGGAGCGGGAATCCTCGCGGGAGGACTGGTTGCACCGCTCGGTTGTGCGCGCCCTCGTACAAACCATGCAAAGAAGGTCATTATTGCCGGCGGTGGAATTACGGGATTGTCATGTGGCTACGAGTTGATGAAACGAGGCCACGAGGTTGTTGTTCTTGAAGCGGCCGGCCGCGCCGGCGGTCATGTTCGTACACTTCACGAGGGACTGGCAGATGGCCTTTATGCCGATCTTGGCGCAGAACAATTCACGAAGCCCGGTTACGACCTTTATTGGGGCTATGTGAAAGAGTTTAATCTTCCCTACCTTTACTATCCCCGGCGCATGGGTCTGGTCCGTTTCATCGACGGAAAGTTCCGGACGGAAGAGGACCTTCATGATCGGGGTTTCCTCAACAAACAGGGATTCAACCAACGCGAAGTCGATTTTCTTGCTCAGAACGCCTGGTGGAATCTCCCTATGTTGTATTTCCAGCCTTATGTTGAAAAGTTCAAGGACGAGTACAAGCCTTATGAGGCAGGACTGAATTACCTGGACCAGACGAAACTGGGTGACGTACTTCGGAAGGAAGGTGCCTCTGCGCGTGCAATTCATACCATTGGAAACACGGACGCTTCGGCGCTTCATGTCATCTGGCACGCCGCAATATTGAATTTGCGAGGTGTGCCTCTCGTTCCTCCCGACGTCTACCGTTTGAAGGGCGGCAACCAGGTGATGACCGACACCCTTGCCTCGAAACTGGGGGACCGGGTCCGGCTGAATGCGCCACTCACGGGAATTGAGCATGGCGACAAAGGAGTTCGGGTAACTTTCCGGGAGTCCGGCCAGGAAAGGAATATGGAAGGCGATTACCTGGTCTGTTGCATGTCAGCAGTGATGCTCCGGGTCATTCCGGTCAAGCCAGCCTGGCCCGAGTCGAAAACCTTCGCAATCAATCATGTGCCATATTATTCTGTGGCACGTCTGGTGTTTCAGTCCAAAGCCCCGTTCTGGGAAAACGAAGGCCGCAGCATCAACTGGGAAACTCCGGATTCCAACCTGGAACTGCTGTGGCGCATAGCGGAAGAAGTTCATACTAGCCGCACAGCACTGATGGGGTGGGCTAAAGCAAGTACCTCCAGGCAGGGAGCTCTTACCGCCTTCAATAACTTTTACCCTGGGAAATCGGGGGAAATCGAGAAGATAGTTCTCCACAACTGGGCAACAGATCCCTGGGCCATGGCGTGCGAGACGGTTTCCTACTCTCCAGGTCAGCTAACGAAGATTTGGCCCAGCATCATCGAGCCCGTTGGCCGAGTCCATTTCGCGGGGGCTTATGCAGACAACCTCAACTGGGGTCAGGAGGCCGGAACGCGCTCCGCCCGGCGCGTCGCAGAAGCAATTGACCAGGCCTAAACCTGTCTTCCCGAAACCCAGAATTCGTCAACCTGAAATTACGTTGGCCGCACAGGTACCTGGAACACAATTTCTGAGTAGCCTGACACAAATGGCTGTGGCAAAACCTGGCGAAGACAACCTAACTTAGAACCCACACGACAACGCAGACCAGGTCAAATCAATCGCGGAGACGGAAACTGGACAGAACCCCGTGAACCGATTTGAATCCTGCAATCAGGCGCCAAATCTCTCATGCGGTGGTTCCGTCCGGTCGGTCGAGATTGATTCTTTTGCTTCAGGTCCGAGCGTGCCAGCAATTTCCTGCCGGAGCATCTGCGCAGACCGCTCCAGACGGGCCTGCAAATCACCCAAACTTTTCCGGATGACCTGACGGTGTTCCTCGAGCCGATTGCCCGCAATATCGGAAATTTGCTTCTCGTAAGTCTGAAGGGAATTTTTGACCGTGGATTCAATCCGTGAGGTTGCCTGGACCGTCTCATCTCTCAAAAGCAAGGCTGATGCATCAACCTTATCGGAGAATTCCTGCATCACTGAGTCCGCGTTGGACTTAACCTCGGCTGCGACCTTGGCGGCCGCATTCTGGGCCTCTGCCTGAATTCGCTCCAGCAGGTTGTTATACCAACTGTCGGTAATATCACGCAGTTGTGACTCGTACTGCGAGGTTTCTTTCTCCCGCGATCCGCGGACGAACTTGTCTATTTCCTCAAGCTGCGCACTGGAAATCTCGCCAATCCGTTCTTTCATCATTTCCAATGTGCCCTGAACTATCGCAGAAAGCTGGTCCTTTGAAACTGCAATATTCCTGTCTCGAATGCCGGTAATCTCCTGGTCCAATTTCTTGAGAATATCCACCCGGCGCTCCGCATCCTGCGACAGGCTGTCATTAACCGACTGGGCCAGTTTGCTGATCTTCAGCCGGGCTTCCTCCATCTGGAGTTCCAGGAAACCTTTAAGTTCTTCTTTGGAATGTTCAAGAGTGTCACCCGACTGCTGGTGCAGGTGCTGTACCGAGGATTCAATCGCGTCGGCGGCAGTCTGTTCGATGCGTCCTGCGATTTGCGCCAGTGCCCTCTCTTTAACCTCGGATTCCAGCGCCGCTATCCTGCCGTTCAATTCGCCCACCTTCTGTTCCTCTTCGTGCCGCAGCCCTTCCAGCAAAGACTCCGCTGTCTTTTGCATTCTGGACTGGAACGCAAGAATATCCTTTTCAAACTGTTCCTGGATTCTGCCTTCAAATCGCTTAACTGCTTCATCGGCTGCGCTGTTAAGCCTGTCGGCCGACATTCCGGCAATTGTCTCGACATTTTGCTGGCAGATTTTCTTGGCTTCCTGGTCCAAGTCACTTATCCGGTCATCCAGAAAGCCCAGTGATCCCTGAAGCCGCCCCTGAGCCACCTGCTCCTGCTCTACGAGCTGGCTATCAAGCCGCTGCCGGAAGGATTGCATTATCCGGCCCGTCGCTTCTTCAACATAGGGCTCCAGCAACTTCTCGATCTGCATCGGGATAGAGGTGCCAGTTCCCTTGCACATCAACCAGACCCACCGGGCGAACTCGTCCGTCCGTCTCTGGACCAATTCGGCCACGCGATCCTGTGTTTGCTGGGTGATGCCGATGTCAAAGTGCCCCGGTCCAATTTGTCCTTGAAGTTTCTCTCGAAGTTCCCGCGCAACCTCCTCCACTTGCCCAGTCGCCTCGGAATGGATTGCCTCCAGAGCAACGCGGGTCTGTCTTTCTGCTTGGCGGGCCATTTCAGAGGCAGTGGTGGCGGCAAATGTTTCGAGTTCATTGCGAATGCGATCCTTAAGGGTCTTGCAATCCAGTGATGGTTGAAAATCACCGGGGAGCTGAGAATCTTGGGTTCCACCTGTCAGTTCCACGCCCGAGAGGCTCGAAACGGCAGACAATACCTCCTGAAGAGTGTGTTGTAATCGTTCAATATCCGCCTGCCAGGGGCGGTCGGCTTCTTTCGTGTCGGACGCCTGTTTGAAAATCATCCCAGTATTCCCTCCATTCCGAAAGGTTCAAAACTCTTCGGCGAGTGGAGCTTCCCGCTTCTTACCATTGCCGCCGTCTTCGGTGGCAATGCACAGTTCTTCACTGTGTACTAATAGAAACTAATCCCCCGGAATCCCCTCCCTGCTTCCCAGAGTTTTGGCCTCACACGCCTGCCAACGAAAAACAGCTGTTTTTAGCCAACGCGGGGCCGCAAACCTGTCTTATGACCTGCATCTTACCGGAGGTTAAAGAATTGTACAATGGGTTAAAATCCCTATTTCCTCCGATGGCAAGTACTCTCACGACAACATAGAAACAGCACCCGGCCAGTCCATTTTCCCCTCCTTTGTACCTTCCAGCCACGGGGAGGCACCCTCCGATCCGTGATCTACTAATAGCCCTCGATGGTCAACCCAGTTCCGGGAGGGGCAAATGGTGACCTTTCTTTTAGGGCTAACCGTCAGTTGGTGCAAGGCGACCGAGCTAGCCTGCAGTCAGGCAAGTCCTTGAAAGGGGCGACAAGGCTTGCCCCGTATGCCTTGCTCCAACCCCCAATTCACCCAGAGTTTGGGATGATGTACAATGATGCAGCACATGCGAAACGCGTAGTTCTTGAATCCCGAATGACAGGGGCCTCGTCACCATGGACAAGATGATCATCGGAATTGATGTGGGGGGAACAAAGGTTGCCGGAGGCTTGGTCGACAAGAAGGGACGACTCGATAAAACGGTTACGCTCCCTACCAAGGCAAACGAGGGCTTCGAGACGAGTTTTGGACAGGTGTCAACCGCTATTAAGCGGCTGATGAATCAAGCAGATGGCCCCGATCATATTAAAGGAATTGGCCTCTGCTGTCCCGGCCCGCTGAATCCGCGCACCGGGATGGTGATTAATCCCCCCAATCTGCCTGGCTGGGTCAACATCCACTTTGCAGAGCGCGTGGAAAAGGAATTTCAGCTGCCCGCCCGGCTTGAAAATGACGCGAATGCCGCAGGCCTCGCAGAAGTACTGTTCGGGGCCGCCGTTGGGCACAACGACGTCTTCTACGTCACCGTCTCGACCGGTGTGGGAACCGGAATCATCATCAACAAGAAGGTTTACCACGGCAAGAACGGTTTTGCTGCGGAAGGCGGCCACGTCACCATTGATCATCAGAGCCCTTATATTTGCGGTTGCGGAACTCCAGGGTGTATTGAAGCCCTCGCGGCCGGGCCCGCCATCGTGCGCCGGACCATCGTAAGATTGGAACAGCAGCATTCAACGCCGAGCCTCCTGCGCGAACGCACCCAGAACCACCTCAGTCGAATTACTCCGGAATTGGTCCAGGAATGCGCCGCAGCAGGTGACGGAGTGGCGAAATTCATCATCGACGAGACGGGCTTTTTCCTCGGTGTGTGGCTGGCGTCGATGATCACCTTGCTTGATCCGGACGCCATTGTCATCGGCGGAGGGGTCTCCCAAATCGGCAAGCCTCTATTTGATAAGATTCGTGAAACGATTCCTCATTACACCATCAACCGCCAGGCAAAAAACACACCCATTCTGCCTGCCAAACTTCAGAAGGACGTGGGCATTTTCGGCGCCGCCAGCTTATTCTTACAGGAAGGCGAGGAAGCTGAGAAGGATTAGCCCCTTCAGCACAGGACTGCTGATGAACAATGGTTTCCCGGGCGACATTGGAAAGATACTGGTAATTCTGGGTGGGGTGCTGCTGGTGGTGGGCCTGCTGTTTATGATGGGCTCAAAGTTTTCCTGGCTTGGACTGGGGCACCTTCCCGGCGACATTCGCTACAAGGGCAAGAACACAAGCTTCTATTTCCCATTGACCACCTGCATCGTACTCAGTGCAGTGGCCACCCTGATCTTGTGGTTGATTTCACACTTCACGCGGCATTAGCACAAACACAAGGCCGTGACGAGCAGAAAGATGAGCCAGATTCCACTAGACCTGGTCCCGGAACGCAAGCTCTACACTGTGGCTGAGTTGAGCTTTGCCGTCAAGGCGCTGCTTGAGACGAGCTTTCCGGACGTTTGGGTAACGGGTGAAGTTTCAAACTTCCGCGCAGCCGCCTCGGGCCATTACTACTTTACGTTGAAGGATGTCTCCGCGCAGTTGCGAGCCGTGTGCTTCCGCAACCAGGCGCGGTACCTCAAGTTCAAACCCCAGGACGGCCTTGCCGTCATCGCTCGCGGGCACTTGAGCGTTTATGAGGCGCGCGGCGAATACCAGCTTTACGTCGAATATCTCGAACCGGCCGGCGTAGGGGCGCTGCAGTTTGCCTTTGAGCAGCTGAAGCAAAAGCTTGCCGCTGAAGGACTCTTTGATGAGGCCCGCAAGAAGCCACTGCCCGTGCTTCCCCGGGCCATCGGTGTTGTGACTTCACCCAGCGGAGCGGCAGTTCGCGACATCTTGCGCGTGATCAAGCGCCGCTTTCCCAACATGAACGTTTTCCTCTACCCGGCTACGGTCCAGGGCGCCTCTGCGGCCGCGGAAATCGTCGAAGGCATTGAGTACTTCAATCAGCATCCCATCGTTGACGTGATGATTGTGGGGCGCGGTGGTGGATCGCTGGAAGACTTGTGGCCGTTCAATGAGGAGATCGTAGCCCGAGCTATTTCAGCCTCAAAGGTCCCCATCATCTCCGCTGTAGGTCATGAGACCGATTTCACGATTGCAGACTTCGCCGCCGACCTGCGTGCGCCCACACCCTCTGCAGC
Organism: Terriglobia bacterium; assembly: GCA_035576145.1. Lineage (GTDB taxonomy): Bacteria > Acidobacteriota > Terriglobia > UBA7540 > UBA7540 > SCRD01. The sequence goes on along the minus strand of DATLWV010000009.1, from coordinate 23,030 downwards.
AGCCGAACTGGTGGTCCAGCGCAGGGAAGATTTTATGGCGGAAGTTGCGAATCGCGTCCGGCACATGTCCCAGAGCCTCAGGCTTAGAATGTCCGAGGCTCGCACCGTGTTGACCGAATTGCGAATGCACCGCGCGGTTCAGCAATTTCCCGCTCGTGTCCAGGAACGTAGCCAGCGAATCGACGAGTCCCTGGCAGAAATGGAACGCTCACTTCGCGGCCGCCTGGAGGTGGCGCAGCGGAAATTGATCGAACTCACCGCGCAGCTGCTTCGATTTGAGCCCGGGCGGCTGCTGGAAATCCGTTGGATCCAGATCCAACATCGGAAATCCCAATTGAGCAGGATTGAATCTGAAATGACCATGCTGATCGCTGACCGCCTGCACACCAGCCGGGAAGCGTGGATGCGCGCCTCCTCCGGCGTCATGCGATACGACCTTCCCGGAACTTTGCGCCTGAGGCTCGCGGCCGTCCACGAGCGCGAAATTGGGTTGCGAAATAGAATTGGCCGCATAATCACGGAACACCGTCACCACATGGAGCATTACCAATCCCTGCTCGAAGAACGTAGCCCGCTCACCATTCTCAACCGGGGCTACTCGATTACTCGTGACGCAGAGGACAAAATCGTGCGCGACGCCGCACAGGTGGAGCTTGGTGACAATGTCTCAATTCGCCTGGCACGGGGTGAACTTGGCGCGATGGTGAGAGAAAAAGAGGAGTCGCCATAGGCCTTCTAAGCAGGCAGTCAACCATTCACACCACAGGAACCTCTACAATTTATATCCGATTTTCCGCAGTAGGTCTTTGCGAGCCTTGATGTCGGCTTCGGTTTCAATCCCCTTAGTCTTGGCGCCATCGATCACGCCGAGGATGCCGCGGCCGTGTTCAGTTTCGGCCACGATTACTTCCACGGGGTTGGCGGTGGCGCAGAAAATCCGGCAGACTTCGGGGACGTTCTTAACCACGTTGAGGATGTTGATGGGATAGGCCTTTTCCATGAAGATGATGAACGAGTGCCCACAGGAGAGCGCGAGCGCGTTCTCCTGTGCCAGCCGGATCAGGTTCAGGTCGTTGCCCGTCCAGCGCACCAGCGCCGGGCCGGACGACTCGCAGAATCCGATTCCGAACTTGATTTCAGGAACAGTCTGGACAATCGCCTCGTAGAGGTCTTCGACGGTCTTGATGAAGTGAGACTGTCCGAGGATAAAGTTCATGTCGGCAGGCTTGTCAATCTTGACGGTTTTGAGTTCCATTTCAATCCCCCTCTGGCGCGTTTTCGGGTTCTCTGAATACGGCGCCCGCCTCCTGCGGTGGATTCAGCTCAGCCGTGGAACGCACCGGAAACCTAACCTCAGGATACATCCGGTCGACTATAACGAAGAGAATCACCAACACGACGAAAACAAATATGCTGCCTTCAGGCCCCACGGACCCTCCAGTAAGCCAGGCGGAGGCGCCTGACTGAAAATGAGAGTTCAGCAGGTATCCCTCGACACGGGTACCGCTGTTTGGCACCGAAAAAATAAAGCTCTCGCCATAATCCCAGGTGGCATGCAAGCCAATGGCAAACCACAGGCTTCCCGTCCGGCGGAGACTGAAGCAAAACAGCAGCCCAACCAGACCTGCTGACAGGGCTCCTGTCGGGTTCTCACCAAGGTTTGAAAGATGGATTGCACCGAAAAACACCGAGAGCACGATGGCGGCAGGCCAAAACCCGATGCCATCGGAAAGAGTCGCCAAGGCATAGCCGCGAAACAGGAATTCTTCGGCAAACCCCACCACAAGAAAAGCAACGGCCCACATGACGCCAAAGTAAAAAATGCCTCCTGTGCTGAGCGCCAGATTGCCGAAATAAAAACCGTGGCCGAGCCAAATCCCCAACATCAACGCTGACAACGCGATGATTCCAAGGCCAGCCCCCACCCAGAAATCATGTCCAAAGGCTCCGCGGGCCGGTAACCCATAATTACGGAATGTCTTCCTCTCCATGCGGCTCATCACCCAGGCCGCAAAAAGTGGACAGAGAAACTCGACGCTTTCACCCACCAGAATCACTGTAGGCGGGAGGTTATGGGCAAGATCCGGCCGGAAGCCGGCAACAGCCAGCAAGACCTGGATCGTAATAAAAGGGATTGCCGCAAGGGCAATAAAAATCAGCAGCCGCCAGCCTGACCTGATACCGCTGGGCCCTCTAAAGATTGCGTTCAGCATCGGGACCTCACACGAGGATGAGCAGGAAGATTCTATTCGTTGACGCGCAGGACTGCAAGGAAAGCTTCCTGTGGAATGTCCACTTTGCCCACACGCTTCATGCGCCGCTTCCCTTCCTTCTGCTTCTCGAGGAGTTTGCGTTTCCGCGTGATGTCGCCACCGTAGCACTTGGCCAGAACGTTCTTCCGCATGGCAGGGACATTCTCGCGGGCGATGATCTTGGAGCCGATGGAAGCCTGTATGGCCACTTCAAAAAGCTGCCGCGGGATCAATTTTCGCATCCTCTCGCAGAGGGCCCGGGCTCTCGGCTGGGCGTGGTCACGATGGCAGACAAAGGAGAGTGCGTCAACAGGCTCGCCGGCCACCAGCAGGTCAACTTTCACCAGGTTGGATTCCCAATGACCTGAAAAATGGTAATCGAGAGAAGCGTAGCCGCGCGAGACAGACTTGAGCCGGTCGTAGAAATCCAGGACAACTTCGTTCAAGGGCAGTTCGTATGTCAGCAGGACGCGCTTCTGGGCGACGTATTCAAAACCTTTCTGGATCCCGCGCTTTTCCTCCGCCAGAGCAAGAATGCCCCCCAGGTAGTCATCCTGGGTCAGGATCATCACCGTAATCACAGGCTCCTCGATTTTGGCAATTTCGCGGGGCTCGGGAAAGCGCGTTGGGTTGTCGATTTCCAGGACCTTGCCGTCTTTTGTCGTCACGCGATAGCGGACACCCGGCGCAGTAGTGATCAGATTCAGCTTGAATTCCCGTTCCAGCCGTTCCTGCACAATCTCCATATGGAGCAGGCCAAGGAAGCCGCACCGGAAACCAAAGCCCAGCGCAGCAGAGTTTTCCGGCTCGTAAAACAGTGACGAATCGTTCAGTCGCAGCTTTTCAAGCGCGTCGCGCAAGGACTCATACTCGCTGGCTTCAACCGGATAAAGGCCTGCAAACACCATCGGCTTGATGTCCTCGAATCCGGGAAGAGGCTCAGCCGCGGGGCGGTCGTCCTGCGTAATTGTGTCTCCGATCTTGGTGTCCGCCACCCGCTTGATGTTGGCAATGACAAAACCCACCTCGCCTGCGTGCAGGCTTTCTACCGGGACAGCCGAAGGCGTCAGTATCCCCAACTGTTCCACTGTAAAAGTCTGGTCGTTGGACCAGAGGCGGATCTTCATGCCCGGAACAAGCGTCCCCTGCACCACTCGCGCCAGAACAACTACGCCGCGGTAGCTGTCAAACCAGGAATCAAAAATCAACGCCTGCAAGGGAGCCTCCGGGGAGCCGGTCGGCGCGGGAATCTTAGCTACAATTGCCTCCAGAACGTCCTCGACCCCGGTTCCCTGCTTGGCGCTGATCAGGAGGGCATCGCTGGAGTCAATGGCCAATGTCTGCTCGATCTGACGGCGGGTTTCTTCAACGTTTGCTCCCGGCAGGTCAATCTTGTTGATCACGGGCACGATTTCCAGGTTGTTATTCATTGCAAGCTGGGCGTTGGCCAGAGTCTGGGCCTCGACCCCCTGGGAGGCGTCAATCACCAGCAACGCCCCTTCGCACGCCGAAAGGCTTCTGGATACTTCATAAGAAAAGTCAACGTGCCCGGGAGTGTCAATCAGGTTCAACTGATACTCATTCCCGTCACGCGCCTTGTAGATCAGCCGTACCGAGTGGGCCTTGATGGTGATGCCCCGCTCCCGCTCCAGGTCCATGGAGTCAAGCAGTTGGGCTTCCATGTCCCTCTTGGCAACTGTCCCTGTCATTTCCAGCAGGCGGTCGGCAAGGGTAGACTTCCCGTGATCAATGTGGGCAACAATCGAAAAATTGCGAATATGGCGTGCTTCGGTCATCTTGTCGTTGGTTTGCCTCTAGCAGACAGGAAACTATTCAAGAAACAACTCGCGGGGCGGCATCGACGGCAGGTTCATTCCCACAACTGTCATTCGTGGACCCTTTGAAAATCTAACAAAACGAAGCTGTTCTGTCAATTTTCCGCGGATTGGCCTCCAGATTATTCCCGCACCCGCCGACTTCTATTTGTGTATGGCCGACAGAGACAAACTCTTTCAAAGGGCCGAAAAGCTGCTACTGAAACAGAAGTTCGACGCCGCATTCGAAATCTTCCTGAAACTCTTTGAAGGCGAACCTGCCAACGAAGCGGTCCTTCTCAACCTTGCCGACCTCTCCCTGCGACTTGAGCGGAAGAATGATTTCCTTCGCTTCAACTACCTGCTGGCGGACCTCTACATTGCGCGTAGGGCTATCACCAAGGCCATTGTAGCCTGTCGCAAGATTCTGAAGGCAGCGCCCCAGGATGTTCCGACACTGGCGAACCTGGGGCTCCTTCTCAAGCAGTCGCAGAAAACAGATGAGGCCATTGATGCCTTCCGACAAGCTGCAACAGCTTATCGCCTCGACGGGAACGCCCCGCAGGCCCTTGAATGCCTCAAGCATCTCGTTGACCTGGAACCTGACAGCCTGGATGCCCAGGTCGAACTGTCCGAAGCGGCGCGCGAGACAGGCAAGCCGACGCTGGCGGCAACGGCGCTGATGAAAGCGGCGGAGATTGCCCGCAGGGATGGGATGGAAGAACGCTGGGCGCAGCTGGCGGAGCAAGCTCACCAGCTTGACGCTTCCAACAGGGCGGCATGCCTAGCTGCGGCTGAAGTCTTCTTCGCCCGCAACCGCACCCGTGAGGCCGCCGCCCTGCTGGAGCCAATTTGCCGGGCAGATCCGGACGACGTAAGTGCCCTCAAGCTTCTCGCCTGTACATATTTGAATTTGCGCGAATATGCAAAGGCGGAGCCCTTTTGCTTAAAGCTCTACCAAAGTCACCCCGAAACAATCGGTTTGACGGAACAACTGATTCGTGGACTTCTCAGCAATGGCGAAACGTCACGAGCCCTGGGCCTTTTGGAGGGCATCAAGGAGCAGATGTTCTTGCACCATGGAAAGAGAGGGGAGTTCCTGGCGCTGGCCGAACAGATTTATCACGCCGATGAACACAACCTGGCCGTTTTGGAACTGCTACCCCCGCTTTATAACGAGCTCAACCGGGAGAGTGATCTGCGCCTGACTTTGGCGAGGTTATTCAACCTTTACCTAGCCAGCGAGCAGTATGACAAGGCAGCCGAGACGCTCGAGAGCATTGTGGACGTGGACCCCTATGGGGCCGCGCATTTCGACCGTCTCCTCAACCTGGAGGGCCACATTGACGAAGTCTGGTACAAAAACATCGCCGGCAGGATTTCCATCCACGGGATGGGACATGGACTGGCTCCGGGCCTTTCAGAGAAGCAGGATGGGGACCCGGAGCCCGGTGCGCCGTCGTCCCTTGATGACCTGATCGTCGAAGCTGAAATGTATCATCGCTACAACCTAGCCTCGAAATTAGAAAGGGTCCTCCAGCGGATAGACCAGAATTATCCCGGAGCACATTTCGACAACAAGTCCTTAAACGAACTGTACGAAATGGCAGGGTTCGAACCGGCCCCATTTGAACGTTCTCCTGTCAGGGAAGTATCCCATTCAGCAGGGCAAGAAGAGCCGGCTCCGATCGAAGAACTGGGGAAGATTTCCTCGATCACAGCCCTCATCCATCGCCAGAGTACGCCCGAGCACGTTTTGAGCACGGCGGCCGAACAGCTCGGAAGGCTTGTGGATGCCAGCCGATGTTGGATCGCCGCCGGGTCTTTGGGATCCACCCCGCTCACAGCCGAATACCTCGCTCCGGGCCTGGCGCGTTCGGATCCTGAGATGGCCCTCAAGGTCTACTCATTCCTCACAGTCGCGGCTGCGGTCGGGCCTGAAGGATGGACTGTCGATCTTGTCCAGTCCGTGAAGGAACTGGAGCCCATTGCCCCACAGCTGCTTCAAATGGGCATCTTTTCCTTTGTCGCAGTACCCTTAATGGACAAAGAACAGAGGACCGGATTGTTGCTGCTGGAACAGTGCCAGACACCCCGCCGATGGACCGACGGAGAGAAGGCGTTCGCCAGGACCGTGGCCTCGCAGGTTACCATCGCTATGAACGGTACCCGGCTGCGCCGCCTGGTCCGTTCCCTGGCCGGATCTGACCTCTCATCAGGACTCCTGCCTCGCAGTGCATATCTCGACTGCCTGTTGGCAGAAGCCCGGCGCGCCAAGGAACAGTCGCAGCCCCTTTCTGTCTGCCTGATGGAGCCCTCTGACGCTACGAGCCTCTCCAGGAGATTCAGCAATGCGGAAATACAGTCCTACATCCAGCAGGTAGGCAGTGCTATTTCATCCCATCTACGACAAAACGATATTGCGATCCGCTACGGCCCGTACACTCTGGCCCTTTGCCTTCCCGATACACCGCTCACCCATTCCCGCATCATTATCGAAAAGCTTCAGTCGCAGCTTTGCCAGGTGAAGGTGACCTCCGGTGTCTTTCTCGATTTTTGCGCCGCGGCAAGCGAGCTGTTCCTGGGCCCGGGCTTCGACGCCGTGGATGCTGTAACCGAAGTCATCAACCGCCTGGAAAGCTCTATGGAAACTCTCGGGAAACAACCCGAGGCCCGCGTCCTGATTTCTTCGTTTGGAGTCTAGCCACACCTGCCCCATCACACGCTGACTCCCGGACCGCACTCCTGTATCATCAAAACCAACACATCGCTTCCTGTTATCATAGGAGGGAATAAGATTGAAAGTACGTAGAGGCTCCTTGCGAGGACCGTAGGATTTCCAAGGAGTTGCAGTAGCTGCTCGGTCCATCAGGAGAATGGCAGGATGAGTTACGAAACGTTGCTTTATGATATTCGCGCCGCCATCGCCTACGTGACAATTAATCGACCGCAAAAGCTCAATGCGCTCAACCAGAAGGCCGTTCAGGAACTCTCCGATTGCATTGGGCGCATTGCTGAGACGCCTGAGGTGCGGGGCGTAATCCTCACAGGAGCGGGCGAGAAAGCCTTCGTCGCGGGAGCGGACATCAATGAGTTGGCAGCGCTCACGCCGACCGAGGCGCGGGAAACCGCCTTGCGAGGGCAGGGTCTTATGAATACGATTGAAAGCCTGGGAAAACCTGTGGTCGCCGCAGTGAACGGCTTCGCGCTGGGAGGCGGCTGCGAAATTGCCATGGCCTGCACGATACGAATCGCGTCAGAGAACGCTCGCTTCGGCCAGCCGGAAGTCAAGCTGGGCATCATCCCCGGCTATGCTGGAACTCAACGCCTGCCGCGACTGGTAGGCAAAGGCCGCGCGCTGGAATTGATTCTTTCGGGCGAGCCCGTCAGCGCCCAGGAAGCCTGGCGAATCGGACTGGTCAACCAGGTGGTTGCAGTCGCTGACTTGATCCCAACCGCCGAGAATGTGCTTCAGAAGATTCTGACCAACGGTCCCGTAGCCCTCCGGTATGCTATAGAAGCTGTCAACCGCGGGATGGAGATGGCGGAAGCAGAGGGCGAGCAATTGGAGGCCAACCTCTTTGGGCTTTGTTGCGCGACGGCGGATATGAAGGAAGGAACACGCGCGTTTCTTGAAAAACGCCCGGCGCAATTCAGAGGCGAGTAATTATATTTTTGCTGCCGCGCCGAAACGCGTGAAGGGTCAAACCATCGATGAGTTCTCGAACAAAGTCTCGTGAGCTGGCACTACAAATGCTTTTCCAGTGGGAAGTGGGTAAGCACCCTCCCGCCTACGTCCTGCAAACCTTTATGCACGGACGCAATCTCGCGCCAGACGTTGACGCTTTTGCGCGCGGCCTGTTTGAAGGAACCGTCAGCGAAGTTTCAATTCTCGACCGCACCATCGCCGAACATGCCAAAAACTGGCGCACGGAGCGCATGGCTGCTATTGACCGCAATATTCTGCGAATGGCGCTCTATGAAATCCTTCACCACCCGGAAACGCCCGGCACCGTTGTCATCAACGAAGCTCTCGAACTGGCACGCCGTTTTGCAAGCGAGGACTCGGTTGAATTCGTGAACGGCGTCCTGGATGCAATCTGGAAGTCCCTGCCCCAAGCCCAGCCCAAGGCATGAGGCCGCTATTGGCCACAGCACTTTCCACATTATTTACGGCAGGGTCCCGAGAGTATTCACCTGAAGAGAGCTAAATATAAGAGATGCCTATGCCGCGGCACTTTTGGCGTAGGCAATGCGCTTTTCAATAGACGGGTGCGAATGGAAAATGAATTCAATTAAAGCGGAAGGCTGGCGTTCGGCGAGATTGATTTCGGCCAGTTTTTCCATGCTGGTGATAAAGGCCGCTTTGCCTGGAATGGTCTTAAGAGCGTAGTCGTCGGCCTGCCGTTCCAGCCAGCGCGAGTGACTGTTGACGCAAGGTAAGAGAATCAAAGAAAGCCCCATACTCACCAGAATCAGCAACGGGAGGTTCGCAAAGTCCGCCACTCCTCTGAAACCGAGCGCCGGTCCCCACTTCAGCAGGCAGGCATTGGCAAGGTAGAACCCAAGGAATGTGGTCACAGTCTGGACGACGATCATGCGAAACACGTGGTGGCGAACGTGGTGTCCGAATTCATGAGCCAGGACGGCTTCCACTTCGTCCGCACTGAACTTTTCCAGCAGCGTGTCGGACAGTATGATGCGCCGCGTATTCCCCAGCCCAACCAGCGCTGCATTAGCCTTCTTGCTCTTTTCGCTCAGCTTCCATTCGAAAACGCCACGCACTCGAGTACCCGCACGGCGCGAAAGCTCCAGCAGGCGTGCAGTCAGATTCTCATCTTCCACAGGCTTGAACTTGAAGAATATGGGAAACAACAGCACGGGAGCCAGGTTGGCCAGCATCACAAAGAACCCAACAAAAGCCGCGGCTGAAATAATCCACCAGGCGGCCGGCCAGTTCCTCATGGTCCAATAAACAAATTCAACGCCCAGGATGCCCAGCGTTCCGCCCACGGCCAGCCCTTTCAACTGGTCCACCACCCAGGCCCAAAACGTCTGGTTTGACAGGCCATATCGGTGTTCCAGGCGATAGCCTTTCAGGTAACTCAAAGGAATGCCCGGCAGTTGGACAACCAGGCCAAACAGGATGAAGTAAACCAGTAAAGCGAGGGCGGGATGCGACGTCATACTTTCTGCGAGGGTCCGCAGTCCGGCTGTCCACCCGGCAAAAATCAGAGCGAGAAGCAAAGCGACGTCGAGAACGAATCCCCCCACTCCCAGGATCCGCCCGGCACGATGATAAGTTTTGGCACGCTGCGCTTCATCCATGGCAAGAGTTCAAAAAACTTCGATTCTAATGTGATTGCTGCCGGGCAAAGGCGGCGATGGCATCCAGGAGGTCCGTCACCTGTTCCCGCGAAGAAGCTTCGGCGTAGAGCCTCAAAACGTTTTCCGTACCCGAGGTCCGCACCAGGACCCACATGGAATCCCCCAGAATCATCTTCACGCCGTCCCGGTCGTCAAGAGAAAGGACTTTGAAATTCGCAACCGAGTTCAGCGTTCCCTTCCTTACCTGTTCCACCACCCGCTGGGCGTCCGCCTTGTCAATTTCCAGGTCTACACGACGGTAATAGTGCGGGCCGAATTCCTCCTGGAGTTCCTGGACCAGTTCGCCCAGGTCTTTCCCCCGCTGCGCGACGATGTCGGCCAGGTAGAGCGAATTCAGCACGCCGTCGCGTTCGGGCAAATGCCCGCGGACCGCAATGCCGCCACTCTCCTCGCCTCCAATCAGGATGTCACGCGCCAGCATCAGGTCGCAGACATACTTGAACCCAATGGGAGTGACGTGGAGCAGCAGGCCGTATTTCGCGGCAATCTTGTCAATCATCTGCGTGGTCGAAACCGTCTTGACAACTTCGCCCTTCTCCCCGCGCTCCGCAACCAGGTGTCTGAGCAAGATTGAAAACACCTTATGCGAATCAACCGTATTTCCCTGGGCGTCAACCGCCCCAATGCGGTCGGCGTCACCGTCCGTGGCGAACCCGGCATCGGATTTGCTTTTCACAACGGCCTCGCTCAAATCCGCCAGGTGTGGATCGATCGGCTCGGGGTTGATTCCCGGGAACAGCGGATTGTGTCCTTTGTGAATTTCGGAAAAAGAAACACCCGCCTCTTCAAACAGGAGTGCCAGGCAGCCTCGCGCCGCACCGAACATGGGATCGATCACAAACCTTCTGCCGCTCTCGCGAATGCGGTCGAGCGAAACCAATGTTTTGATACGGTCGAGATAAGGGCTGACCAGATCGGCCGTTTCTATCTGCGCGAGGCTGGCGCTGGAACTCTTTTCCCTTGCCGGGTCTTGCGCGGGGACGTAGGTCTCGACTCGCTTCATAATTCCCGGAGAAGCCGAGCCTCCATATGGCGCCTTGAGCTTAATACCATTCCAGACGTACGGGTTGTGGCTGGCTGTCACGATCAGCGCGCCGGCGGCCTTCCGCGTCACCACGGCGTAGCTCACAGCAGGCGTAGGCGTTGCGCGATCGGCCAGCAGGACCTCGATCCCTTCCGCCGCAACCTGCCGTGCTGCTTCACGGGCGGCTTCCGCGGAAAGGAAACGCGTGTCATACCCAACCACCAGGCCGCGTTCGGACTGGCCTTCCTGGCAAACGTAACGGGCGATGCCCGCCGCAACCCGGCGCACGTTCTCAAAGGTAAACGTGTCTCCGATAATTCCCCGCCAGCCGTCGGTGCCGAATTTAATCTGCTCAGCCGATCCTGTCAGAACAACCTCCTCTTTAAAGCAAACTCTTCCTGCCCCGCCGTTCGAGTTCCTGAACGGCCTTGCCAACTTTCTGCGATTGCTCGCGGGCACAGACCAGCAGCGCGTCACCTGTTTCAACAATCACCAGGTTTTCTACTCCGATGGTCACAAGAATTTTCCCGCCGCCCACCAGCATGTTCCCTTTGGAATCAATGCACAGCGAATTTTCCGGCCGCACGTTCCCGTCACTGTCCTTGGCGTGCAGATCATAGACCACGGCCCAGCTTCCCACGTCGCTCCAGCCGATGTCGGCCGCCACGGCAAAGACTTTGTCAACCTTCTCCATCAGGGCGTAGTCAATGGAGATCTTTTCAAGCTCCGGGAACAGCCGCTTCAGCGCGCGCGGATTGTCAATGCCGCCCGCCGCGGCAATCTGGCCCAGGCCAGCCGCCATCGCCGGCTGAAACCTCCGGAGATTGGCAGCCAGTGTCGACGCTCGCCAGATGAACATCCCTGCGTTCCACAGGTAACGCTTGGAGGCAACGTACCGCCTCGCAACTGGAAGCGTGGGCTTCTCGACAAAAGTCTCCACGCGAAGAATTTTGTCGCCCCCTGTGTTCTTCGCCGATCCACCCAGCCGGATGTAGCCATAACCCGTTTCCGGGCGCTTGGGTTGAATCCCCAAAACGACCGACCGGCCTTCCGCCTCAGCCCAACGGCAACCGGCCTTCAGTGCATTTCGGAAAGCTCCCGGCTTTCGAATCACGTGGTCGGCGGGCAAAATGACCATGATTCCTTGTGGATCTCGGCGAAGAATCTCATTCGCAGCCAGGCCTATGGTGGGCGCCGTATTGCGCTGCGCCGGTTCCGCGACAATCTGGCGTTCCGGAATGTTCGGCAGCAGGCGAACCATCTGGCGCCGCACCAGGCTGTTGGTAAAGATGTATATCCGCTCCGGCGGAACAATCCCTCTGACGCGCTCGACCGTCTGCTCAAGAAGCGTGGCGCCCCCGAAAAGGTTCAACAGCTGTTTGGGCGTCTTCCGGCGGCTCAGCGGCCAGAAACGCGTGCCGCTCCCGCCGGCCATAATCACCACGTAAAGGTGATCGTAAAGAGAACTCCGCGATTTGCGTGTTTTCCTCATCTGCGTTTCAGTCGAATAGAATCTTCCTGATTTGGTCCGGCTTGAAGCCGCGGCGGGAGAGCGGCCGCCTGAAATCCTTGTCAACGTCCGGCACGTAAAACTTCAGGACCCGTGTTTTTTCTACCGGGGCCAGGCGGTACCGCCCCGCTCCCGGCGGGATCAACCACGTGTCCCCCACCTCGTAACCCAGCCACCCTGCGGCGGTTTCCACCCGCCCCTCGCCCGCGATGATGGAAAATGATTCCACGTGGTCCACTGAAGATTTGAAATGTGCCGTCTTCTGCAGCTTTAATTCTTCCACGGCAAAATACGGGCAGGCAAGAACGTAACGGCGAGTACCAAACGGCTCATGCACCACCGCTCGCGGCAGATTTCGCAACGATGGGGCCTGGGGCCTGATTACCCCAAACCCTTTGTCCAGGTGAAGAGGGCGAGGCTTTCCATCGACACCCACACGCCCAAAATCGTCCAGCCGGTAGGTCATGTCGGAGTGTTCTTCAGCCTCAAAAATGACCAGCCCCGGCCCCAGCGCATGCACGGTCCCCGGAGGCACAAAGATCGCCTCGCCCGCCTTCGGGTGAAACCGGTGGAGCAGATCCTTGCTCCTGCCTTGCTCGCAGGCAGCCCGCAGCATTTCCAGGGTCGTTCCGGGCTTCATTCCCAGCAGGATTTCAGCCTCAGGCTCCGCGTGCAGAATGTACCACATCTCGCATTTGCCGAGATTTCCGGGATCGTGCTTGCGGGTGTAGCGGTCGTCGGGATGCACCTGGAGCGATAGCCAGTCGCCGGTAAAAATAAATTTGGACAGGATTGGAAAGCGTCGGTCTTTCCAGATTGCGCCATTCAAGTCAGTTCGGTACTTCGCGGAAGCCTGGCCCAGTGTAAGCCCTGCGGCAGGTCCGTTCAGGATCTCAGAACTTTCGTCTGTGATCCAGACTTCACCGATCAGGATCTCCTCACCCGGCTGGGCGGAGGCGCCATGATCGTCGGCGATCCTCGCCGGCTCAGGCCACTCGAACAACGGTGCCAGATTGTTCAGTCCCCAGATTTTCGGCTTGAAGATAGGTGAGAGCTTGAGCGGCGTGTCAAGTCTTGGCATAGATCGCGACGCAGGGCGATTGATTCACCCTGCCAGGTTGAGTGGCGGCGCCGGGTCTAAGCCCGGCGCCTTCTACTAAACAGGCTGACCGTCGACGGATGCTGCAGAGCCCCGCCCAAATTCTTAGACGGCTTGTCAGCACTCGCTGAAGAATTTCCTCATCCGCTGGAGGCCCTCTTCAATGTTCTCCATCGAGGTCGCATAGGAAAGCCGGACGTGATCGTCAGTGCCAAAGCCAGGCCCGGGCACCACGGCCACATGGGCTTCTTCCAGCAGCCGGTCCACCAGCATCTGGCAATCCGTCACACCGTTCTTCCTCAGGTAAGCACCCACGTTCGGGTAGACGTAGAACGCGCCGGCCGGGTTAGCGCAGGTGATGCCTGGGATAGCCCGCAGGCCCGCGACAATCTTGTCCCGTCGCCGCTGGTATTCGGCCAGCATTACCTGGACGGAATCCTGCGGCCCGCGCAAAGCTTCGACTGCCGCCTTCTGCGAAATCGATGTAGGGTTCGAGGTCGAATGGCTCTGCAGGTTCAGCATGCTGCTCAGCAGGCTCTTCGCACCCAGCGCAAAGCCGACCCGCCATCCCGTCATTGCGTAGGTTTTTGAGAGCGATCCGGTAATGAACAAATGGTCACGGTCGCCTGAATGGCCAAGCGAAAAGGGCTTGCGGCCGTCGTAGAGGAACTGGCAATAGCACTCGTCAGACATCAGCAGGACATTCCGGCTCTTGGCCAGCGCCAGCAATTTCTCCATCTCCTCGTCCGGAATCACGGCGCCGGTCGGGTTGTTCGGTGAGTTCACAATAATCAGCCTGGTTTTCGGTGTGATTAGTTTTTCAACGTCGGCCGCACGCACCTGGAAGCTGTCCGATTCTCGCGTTTCGAGCGATACTGGCTTTCCACCGGCGTAGTTGACAATATCCAGGTACGACACCCAGTAAGGCACCGGCATAATCACTTCATCGCCGTGGTTGATGGTGGCGGCGACAGCTTCAAAAATGGCCTGTTTCCCGCCCACGGTCACCAGGCATTCTTCAACCTTGTAGTTGGAGCCAAAGTCTTTGGCGTGGCGTTCGACAATGGCTTCCTTCAATTCCTTGATACCGCTGGTGGGCGTGTACTTCGTGAAATTCTGGTTAATTGCCTCAATGGCAGCCTTCTTGATGTTGTCAGGGGTCGGAAAATCAGGCTCGCCCGCCCCGAAATCGACTAAACTCACGCCACTTGCCCGGAGCTGGGCGGCCTTTTGGACGACGGCCAGAGTGGATGAGACTGAGATACGCGAAATACGTTCTGAAAGTTGCATGGCATCAAACCTCGTCTATCGTTGAAACTACTTTCTTCCTCAAACGTCTTTCCACCAGGGGCGGCACCAGGCCCTTCACGGACCCTCCATGCCTGCAGATTTCCTTCACCAGCCTTGAGCTGATGTAGGCATATTCTTCCGCCGGCATCAGGAAAAGTGTCTCCAGCTTCGGCTGAAGTTTCCGATTGGTCAGGGCCATCTGGATCTCGTACTCGTAGTCGGAAAATGCCCGGATTCCTCGCACGATCGCCCGGGCTTTCTTCTGCACTGCGTATTCCACCAGCAGGCCGCTGAAAGTGCCCACGGAAACGTTTTCCATGTCCCGCGTCACCTCCTCAAGCATCTCCACGCGCTCCTCAACGCTGAAGAGCGGCTGTTTTTCCGCATTCGTCAGCAGGGCGACGATCAGATGGTCAAAAATCCGGCTGCTTCGCTGGATCAGATCAAAGTGGCCGTTGGTTATCGGATCGAAGGACCCTGGATAAATCGCGAGAATGTTTGACATATGCCGAAGCAAAGGGCGCACCAGCGCCACCCGCATACCAATAGAGCATTCTAGCGGTTGCGTTCAAACCTTGTAAACCAGATTATGTAAACGAGTGGCGATCACAGTTCCGAGTTTGCCACAATGGACTTTCAACCCTGGGGTGGTACGCTCATCAGAGGTGGTGTAACCTGATTTGGATGGACTTGCTGCGTCATTTTCAGATGCTTGCCCGCTATAACAGGATCGCTAACGAGCGACTTTATGCGAAATGTGCGGAGCTGGACGACACCGAATATCGAAGGCACCGCAGAGGCTCTTTCGGAAGTATCCACGCATTGCTGAATCACATCCTGCTGGGTGATCAAATATGGATGGCAAGATTTCAGGGAGAAGGGCGCAGCACACCTGCTCTCGACACCATCCTGTTCGATGACTTTTCGGCTTTGCGGTCGGCCAGGGTCGATGAGGACAGTCTCATAGAATCCTTCTTCGAACACCTGGATGCTGCTTTTCTTGGGAGGTCATTCTCGTATACCAACAACCTGGGCCGAAATTACATCGAGAAAGCGCCCGTTGCCGTCAGCCACTTTTTCAACCATCAAACGCATCATCGCGCTCAGGTTCACGTGATGTTAAGCCAGACTTCAGTCAGTCCTCCCTCGCTTGACTTGCACCGTATCATCAACCCCTGGTGATCCGAACTGTTCTGTCGGATGCTGGTTCAAACACCCAGCAGGAACGGTCGTGCTATTGCGTATCGAAAAACATCAGAGTTTCCAGGGATTGGCGCGGAACCGCCCATCTCAAAAAGCTATGCTGGCCGCTGATACACGCGTACGTAATCGACTTCAAATCGGGAAGGAAACTTCGTGTTTTCCGGATTGCCGCCGCTCTGGCCACCGATGGCCTGGTTCAGAATCATATAGACCGGCTGGTGGAACGGATTGAAGCCGTTGTGCCGCGCGTCAAGGGTCCGGCTGAGGTCTACGGAAGTAAGAAGCGCTCCGTCGAGTTTTAAATGAATAAAATCGGGTGTCCATTCCATAACCCAGATGTGAAACTTGTCTGACCAGCTCGGGTCACCAAAATCTGTGACAGGCTTGGATGTGCTGACCCAATTGGGGGAACCGTCGGCTTTTTCCCATGCAACATTGGCTTTCACGTGTCCGGTGTAGTATTCCATAATGTCGATTTCGCCGCAGGCGGGCCAGGGCTTTGAAATCCCCAATGTCCACCAGGCCGGCCAGATCCCCTCGCGCGTATCGATGCGGCCGCGCATGACAAAATAACCATACTGCCAGCTGTGAAGTCCTCGCGTGATGAGGCTCGCTGAAGTGTACTCCGCCTCGCGCCGGCTGGTGCGCCAGCTGCGGCTGCCTTCGCGGTAGCGGGGGTTGGTTTTCTTCTCGCGCCGTGATTCAATAATCAATTTCCCATCCGAGCAGAACGCGTTCTCCGGCTGATACCACTGGAATTCCTCGTTGCGAACAAAACCGTGCTCGTAGGTCCAGCTGGCGGGATCAGGCCGTCCGTCGGCATTGAATTCATCCTGCCAGACCAGGCTGTAGCCCTTGGGCGGGTCGTTCGAAATTCCAGCAGCCTTGGCAAGCAAACCTCCCGTGCCTGCAGCTCCAGCAGCAGCCAGCATTCCTTTCAGCACGCCACGGCGTGTGACCATTGTAAATCCTCCCTGGGCGGCTATTATAGCTCGCCGGGCCGCGGGTTTTAAGGGCCCGTGGTCCCCGGCGTCATCCCACTTTGTACTTCCGAATTTCCTCGGCGCTAACTTCGGTGCTCATGCCGGGTTCCTCGGGGCCCATGACTTCGCCATCAATCATCTTCTGCGGACCGCCGGATTCCATATAGATCGCGTTGGGCAT
Source organism: Terriglobia bacterium (assembly GCA_035576145.1). Lineage (GTDB taxonomy): Bacteria > Acidobacteriota > Terriglobia > UBA7540 > UBA7540 > SCRD01. The sequence continues at coordinate 6,286 of DATLWV010000009.1, read as the reverse complement.
GGCCAACAGCATGTTCAAATTGGTTTGTCCGCCGCCGTGGCTGGCCACCTCCACGTTATAGCCGTCGGCGATTGCAGCAATTTCCATCCACTCGCACACTCCGCCGGCGCGGCGATCGTCCGGCTGAACAATGTCTGCACCGTGCCTCGCAATGAGGTCGGCGAAAGCATACTTGGTGTTGAGGTTCTCCCCGGTGGCAATCCGCATGTCGAGTGCCTGGGCCAGCATGGCGAAACCCTCCATGTCTTCAGGCGGCAGCGGTTCTTCCAGCCAGAAGCAACCCATTTCCTGGTATGCCTTGCCCCGCAACATTGCTTCCGAGCGGTCGAACACCTGATTGGCGTCCACCATCAAACGTTTGCCCTTTCCAATCGTGTCGAGCGCCAGCCGGATGCGCCGGACATCATCCGCCAGCGTATACTTCCCCACTTTGATCTTGACCGCCTTGTAGCCTTGCTCCATGGCGTCTGAAATTTCTCGTTTGAAATGCGAAAGGTCCTCATCATTGTCGTAATACCAGCCGCACATCGAATAGACCGGAATGCGGTCCCGGTAGGCGCCCAGCATTTTGTAGACGGGCAGACCCGCGTTTTTGCCCAGAATGTCCCACAGTGCGATATCGGTAGCCGCCAGGGCAAACTGCGCCACGCCGGTTACGCCCTGGTAGTTCATGGCCTTCCAAAGCTCTGCGCGGATCCTGCGCGGAAACGCCGGGTCTTTCCCCATGATCACGGGCTTGACTTCGTTCTCCAGGATCGATTGGACCACGCGCGCGCCTTCTCCCCGGTTGCCAAACCAACTGTTGGCCCATCCCGTAACGCCCGCATTGGTGTGGATTCGGAGGACTACGGCGCCCTTATCTACGTTCAACGTCTGGAGTGCATCATAATAGCGCTCGCCGGGAGGCGGCTTCAGCAGGTCCGTTTCAACTCCGGTGATCTTCAATTCCTTCCGCTGTTCAGCCGCGGCTGACATCGCAGCGCCGAATGCTGGCATCGCCATAGCCGAACGAATGACGTCTCTTCTGTTCATCACTTCCTCCTCATCAAAATGCGGGACACATTAAGGATTCTTCGGACCGTGCCATTTCACGCCAAAGCGGGCCGCGCGTCAAGCAGCTTAAGCCGCAAAATCAATCGCAACCACTTCGTGCAGCCCAACCGACGGAACCTCAACTTCAATTGCGCCGTTTTGCAGGCGGTACGCAATGTCCGTTTTCCCCACCAGCAGATGAACTTTCTTAACGTGCCGGCCGTCCGGAATTCTCACACGCACCTGCTGGCGGTGTATGGGGATAATCTCCCGTACCGGGCCTTTCATCAGCATGGGATTGGTCAGGTTCACAAGATGAACCGTCATGGAGTTCTTCTGCGCCCAGACAGAAAGGTCAATCACACCCGGACCTTCCACCGTCACCGGCCGCGGCTCATTCGTTGCCCAGAGTACGGCGTTTCGCAGCAGCGTCCCGTGGTCAGTGTTCAGCACTTCCCAGAAAGTGCGGCCCACGTCCCATGGGAAATACACCACCCGTCCCTGCCCAAATTCTCGGATGAAGACGCCCGCCTCCTTCATTTTGTCCGGCCGCGGAAACACCTCCTCCATAGGAAGGTTCGGATAGGAAGGGACAACCACCAGCGGAGAATACGAACCATCCATCGCCGGTTTCACGATCACTCGGTTCACACCGTTGATGATTCGTGTCGCATCTTCAAGCCCGGCCAACAACGGGTGGAAGCGGCCGGTGGCAGGGTCTTTCTCAAGCGTCAGATAGGAGTTCTGCATCGGCCCTTCCGTGCGCCCAGCAAAAGATGTTCCAAACAGGGACGCCAGCCCGAATTCATTCCGTCGCACGCCCCACTCGTTATAGAGAGACGTTTCCCAGGTAGCGACGAGACTTCCGCCCCGGTTCACAAATTGCCGGATCTGACCGCATTGTTTCTCGGACAGCGCCGCAATGTTTGGAAGGATCAGCGTGCGGAAGGGCGCCAGGTGTTCAGTATCGAGCAGTTCGTCGTGGACCATCTCAAACGGAATGCGAGCTTCAACCAGCGCCTGGTAAAACCCCAATGAGGGGTTCTCCACTTTGGCGCGCGCCTGCTCGCCGCCATAGAACGCGGCGGTCTGCTGTGAATACACCATGGCGACCCGGGCAAGCGAAGACTCGTTCCGCAGATATTTCTCATTCTGGTAGTGCCAGTTATAAAGTTCTTCCACAACCGGAAGCCATCGCCGGTCAATCGGCTTGGCATTGAATTTTGTGAACCACGGACGGAAATTGTGCGCAATGCCGTCCACAACCCACGTTCTGATCTCATTGCCGTTCTGGACGGAATCCTTCCAGCGGTATTTGTCTTCCAGCCCCACACTGAAAATTCCCACAATCGCCTTCCGGCCAAGCGTGGCTCGATACTCCTTGGCGTTCTTGCCGTTAATCCAGGGCGGCATCAGGCCGCTGCGCCCCTGCCGGTCCGCGAACAACGTCGGCGCCCTTTCGCCAATGGTTTTCATGTTGAGTCCGCTGAGTGCTCCGCCTCCCGTGTTCGGGATAAAGCTGGCGTCTGGATTGATGCTCTTGATGGTGTCGTCCCAGACACGCCACAACTCGAAGAGACGCTTCTGGCGCCATACGATGTATTCGCGCCGGGCGGGATTCTGGGGATCATTCGTCCGCGGCAGGTCCATTCCACTGAACGCCCGGAAGTTCTCCTGGCAATGAAGGCAGTAGCACATTCCGGAGCCGGCCCAGCGGTTGGTGAAAATTCCATCGACGCGATAAAGCGTCATGACTTCTTTTTGCACAGATGTCATGAATTCGAAGTTGTAGGGGCCAAGCGCACAGGTTACCCAAAAGTCCCGGTCAGACCAGTGGCGAACCTTCTCACCCTTCGCGTCCACCATAATCCAGTCCGGATGGGCATCGTACATGTCCTGATGGCAGGCGTGGGCGTCCGTTCGCGCAATCACATTCATTCCCAGATCACGGCAACCCTTGACGATTCCACCGAAGGTGTCCAGATCGCCCAGCCATTTGCTTCGATAATGGAGCGGAATTTTCGTTGGGTAGAACGCCACGCAGCCCCCGGCGCTGAGGCATGCCGCGTCCGCGTGAATGCGGCGAAAGTAGTCAAGCCAGAACGCAGGATCGTAATTCCCGGGATCGTCCTCGACAAATGCGAGCTGCGCCCAGCGCATGGGCCGGTCATACCAGCCTGACGTTTGTTCCTGCCCAGTTGCTGCGCGGGAAACACCCGGGCCGCTTGTTGAAATCAGGACCCCGCTTGCGAGCGCCTGCAGAAAGTCACGCCTGTCGATCGCCATCCAACCCTCCCCCTAACGCCTGGAATGGAACGAACGCGCCGCTCTTCGGCCCTAACAAAGTAGCACACAACTGTGACCACGGCGGCTTGAGGCACAGTGCCGCCTCAACAAAAGCCGGCCTGGAAAATGTCGGAAGGCAAATGGTGCGCCTGGATGTAAAATCATGTCCGCAGAGTTTGTCCTAGAAAGTTTTTCAACGCGCGAAACAGTGGAAGGTTTAAGAATGGATCGACGAAAGTTCCTGGTATTTTCTCTTGCTGCATCAGGGATGGCCGAGATCGCCAGGCGTCCGGGTTACTCCCTCTCATCCGCTTACGGCGCGGACGCCAAAGCGGCAAACCAGCCGCCCGTCATCCCCGTCGGCCTCGATGCCTATCGCATGTGGGATCGCTGGGCCTATCAGCGCATCGGCGCTCGGGCCTACATGGCAAGCACGTATGACCGCAGCGGCGGCAACGAGGGTGCTGACGCAAGCCACTACCTCTATCAGCTCTCTGACACTTTCAACGTTACGCTTGACCTTGAAGGCCCCGGCATTCTCTACTTCGCCCGCTACAACCATTGGCACGGAAGTCCGTGGCATTACCAGGTGGACGGAACAGATTACATCCTGCAGGACAGCACCACGCCTGATCCCACCCATCCCGTCGAGAATTCCGCCATACTTCCTGCGCGTCTCTTCCCGTCCCCGCTTGCCATCACGTGGTCAACATCCAAAGGTTCTGATCTGATATGGGCTCCAGTCCCATATGAGCGCTCCTTTCGAATGGCCTACGAAAGGACGCGCTACGGGACGGGATACTACATCTACCACCGTTACGTGGGCGGGGCCAGACTCTCGCAACCCATCCGTTCCTGGAATCTGGATTCCGAGCTGGGAAAGGATGTCCTCGACGTGGTCGCGGCGTCCGGTTCAGACCCGCTCGCGATGGCAGGCCGCCCGAGCCAGCAGCCGATTGCGCAGAAAAAGGGTGAGTTCGTTCTCCCCGCCAATGGATCGGTGGCATTCGCAGAATTGACCGATGCGCCTTCCATGATTCGCGCCTTGGATATTTCAGTGCCGCGCGAACACTCCGTCGAATTCGGGCGTTCAAGATTGCGGGTTACCTGGGACGGAAGGCCAGACCCGTCCATTGATGCGCCCGTTGCTCTCTTTTTCGGCGCGGGCACGCTTTACAATCGCGACAACCGCGAATACCTGGTGAAAGCTTATCCCGTCCACATTCGATTTGACGACCGGCGTGTGTATCTTGCGTGCTATTTCCCCATGCCCTTCTTCCGCAGGGCACATTTTGAGCTTGTAAATGGGGGCGAAACACCCCTCCCCGGAGTGCAGTGGAGCATCCGCTACGCTCCTTTCAAAGATCCTGCCAATCACGCCGCTTATTTCCACGCGACCTATCGGGACCATCCCCAGCCGGCCATCGGCCGCGACCTCGAGTTGCTGGACACCCGCCGCGTTGAAGGTGGAGGAGACTGGTCCGGCAGCTTTGTCGGTACTTCCATGATCTTTACACACAACGCAAATTTAACGACCCTGGAGGGCGATCCCCGTTTCTTTTTCGATGACAGCATGACTCCCCAGGCCCAGGGCACGGGAACGGAAGAATGGGGAGGCGGAGGCGATTACTGGGAAAAGGGTCACACCACAACCCTGCCTTTTGCCGGGCATCCCGTGGGCACCCTCCGCCCCGAAGAAGCAAAGAGCGAAGAAGACCTGATCCATTCGGAATACCGCTTTCTGCTGGCCGACCTGATGCCTTTCGGCAAGAACGCCCGCATTCATTTTGAGCATGGAGGAACTGACGAATCCAATGAACACTACGAAACCGTGGCGTATTGGTATGGTTTACCAGCCGCTTCCCTGATCAAGACCGACGAATTGCGCGTGGGCGACTCAGCAAGTGAAAAGGCGCACCAGTATCGATCGCCGGACGCCAGCGAACCTTACCAGATAACCTCGCGATACGAATGGGGAGTGGACCAATTGGATGGGAAAGAAATTTATCCAGCCCACACGAGGGTGGGCCGTTACACGACCGGAACGTCTGAGTTCACTCTGAAATTGATCCCCGAGAATTTCGGCGTCATGTTGCGTCGAACGCTCGATTATTTTTTTCCCAACCAGCGTGCCGTGGTCTCCGTGTGTGACGCGAGGGTGAGCGCAAATGACGCTGCCAATTGGAAACCTGCCGGAGTGTGGTATCTCGCCGGATCCAATACCTGCGTCTACTCCAATCCCAAAGGTGAACTGGGGCCAACAGAACACGTGATAGAAACTTCGGATCGGCGCTTCCGGGATGATGAGTTTCTGATTTCCCGCGACCTTACGCAGGGACTAACGGCAGTACGCGTAAGAGTTCGATTTACGCCCGTAAACATCGCTCTATTTCCCGGCGCACCGCCACAGAAGCTGGCATGGAGCGAGATTGCATACTCAGCCTACTGTTTTGTGATGCCCGCATTTGAAGCGCCCGGTACCTGAGAACACTGCGCTGCGATTTCCAGAGCGATTATCGAAGCTTACCGTGCCAGGGGGCTCTCCCAGACGTGAAGAAGCAACTCCTTGAGCTGGGTGAAGCGTTGGGGCCCAAGTTCGGCGCTCCATTCGCGCTCGATGTCGCGTAGAACGTCGTGTATCTTCGCGTAGGCGGCGTGGCCGCGTTTGGTAAAGCGGATGATTCTCGCGCGGCCTTCATGGGGATCGTTGGACCGAACGACATAACCATAATCCTCAAGGCTGCCGAGGAGCTGGTTCACGGCCTGCTTGCTGATGCCGGCGCGCTCGGCAAGGGTGCCTGGGCGGACTCCATCCGGGCCCGGAAATTGCAGCACCGCCATATGCGGCAGGCGCAACTCGTGAAATCCGGCTGCGTTGAGCTCGCTGATAAGACGGCGGTGGATGGCCTGGGCCGGAACGCGCAATAATGCCCCTATGAGCATGCCCGAAGGTTTGATCTTTGAGTGT
>DATLWV010000008.1:0-31264 GCA_035576145.1 Terriglobia bacterium | reverse complement strand
GAGAGTTGTTGGAGACCCGGTGATGTACTTCACAAAGTATCCGGGGCGCTTCACCTCCATGCACTTGCAGGGCGTGGATTTGAACGCACCGATGCCGGGCCCGCGAGCCGGGCAACGTCCGCCCGGCGGACAGCGCAGGCGCCGTGCCCCCGGGCTGGCGGTGGGAAAAGACAGCCTGGACTGGGCCAGGATCTTTGCCGCGGCCAAAACCGGCGGCATCGAGAACTACTTCATCGAGATGGACTGGGACCTCACCGTGCAAAGCGTCGCCTACCTGAAGACACTCAACGTCTAGCGCCCGGGTGAGGGGGCAATCAGAGGAATTGGTGATTGACCGATTTGCGATTGGGTGATTGGAAATGCGGAGGTTTAGCAGCGCAGATTTGCAGAATGGGGCAGACGCAGATGCTCGCCTTCTAGCGGCTGCGACATCGCGGAGCAAGCGACTCTTGTGAGGTTTTACTGCACCACATAAAACAATTCATCAAGGTTTTTCCCTTGCCCCCGCCACCCGCTCATCCTACAACTTCAGAACCTGGCCCACCCCAGAAGCATCCATTATTTCCATGAGGCCCCCTTGCGACGAAGCCGTCATCCGGTCGGCAGAGGTCGGAGTTCCTTGCCCGCCAGAAGCCGGATTCTGGATACTTGCCGCCACCATCCTCGGTTCCAGCCTGGCGTTTATTGACAGCAGCGTTGTCAATGTAGCGCTGCCTGCGCTCCAGTCCAGTCTCAACGCAACCGTAGTGGATGTGCAATGGGTTATCGAATCCTACGGATTGTTTCTCGGCGCTCTCATTCTGGCCGGTGGTTCCCTCGGTGACTTGTTTGGACGCCGATTAATGTTCCTGGCCGGGGTGGCAATTTTCGCGGCTGCGTCCGCTGGTTGTGGCTTGGCCCTCAACATTCAGCAACTGGTTGTCGCCCGGGCCATTCAAGGCGTGGGAGCCGCATTTCTGGTCCCCGGCAGCCTTGCCATCATCAGCGCATCTTTTCAAGAGAAGACCCGCGGCCAGGCCATCGGCACCTGGTCTGGCTTTACCGCCATCACGGCGGCTGGGGGACCCGTCCTGGGCGGCTGGCTCATCGAGCATGCATCCTGGCGCTGGGTGTTCTTCATCAATCTCCCCATTGCGGCGGCAGTCATCGCCATTTCGCTTTGGCGCATTCCGGAAAGCCGCGACCCCGGCGCAAAGCATGTTGATTGGCTGGGAACTCTGCTCATCACGCTTGGACTGGGCGGCCTGGTCTACGGATTCATCGAAACCGTCAGCCTCGGTTGGACACATCCTCTGGTTTGGGGAAGTTTGATTGTTGGATTCGCCCTTTCCGTTCTCTTCGTTCTTGTTGAAGCCAGGCTTGTTTCGCCGCTGGTTCCGCTGGCGCTGTTTGCATCCTCGAGTTTTTCGGGCGCCAACCTGCTGACGCTTTTCCTCTACGCCGCAGTTGGAATCTTCTTCTTTCTGTTCCCGCTCAACCTCATCCAGGTGCAGGGATACTCAGCAACGGCCACCGGCGCCGCACTCCTCCCGCTCATCCTGCTCATTTTTCTTCTTTCCCGCTGGTCGGGGGGACTGGTTGCGCGCTACGGCGCAAGAATTCCGTTGATCGCCGGCCCGCTGGTCGCCGCTGCGGGCTTCGCGCTTTTCATCATACCCTCCGTGGGAGCCAGCTATTGGAAAGCGTTTTTCCCCGCGATCCTTGTCCTGGGGGTCGGGATGGCCATCACCGTGGCCCCCCTCACCACCGTGGTGATGAATTCCGCGCACGCGGACCGCGCCGGCACAGCTTCCGGCATCAATAACGCCGTTGCCCGCATCGCAAGCGTTCTTGCCATCGCCGTCCTTGGCATCGTGATGGTCAGCGCCTTCAGTTCCAGCCTGGATCACGCGCTGGCGGGCCTTTCGCTCCCGGCAGCCATCCTCCGCGATATTCACGCGGAGCAGATTAAACTTGCCGGCCTGCAATTGCCTCCGGGCCTTGACAAGGCGACAGCCGCCGCGGTCAGGGGGCTCGCCGGCCAGGCGTTCGTCTTCGGCTTCCGGCTGGTCATGCTGATTTGCTCGGGCCTCGCTGTGGCAGCTTCCATGGTGGCATGGCGCTTGATTCCCAAACGCCAGGGGAGCGCGCCGCCCTTGACTTCTTAAAGCCCTCTCAGGGGCAGGATGTCCCGCCTTGGGGGATTACTCTGCGGGTCTTTTTTCTGTGGTTGGGCGCATTCCCCGTCATCCTGAGGAGTCCCGCCGCAGGTCAGTGGGACGAGGAAGAGTCTGCCCTGAGCTTGCCGAAGGGATATCTGCATTCTCTCGTTTGCGGTAAGTGCGGGGGATTCTTCGCGGGGTTTACCCTGGGCAGGTAGCCACGGCCAGTTTTTCGTTGCCACTGACCGTGGCTACCATTCAGGCGATGGCTGTGTTAGCCATGGCAGTTCATTTCAACACGCTGGATGTCTACCCTAAGGTTTCCGTTTGCATCTACGGTTACGTGAAAGAACACGGTGACGTAGAAGTTCTGTCCGCCCCCTTGTGCAATGAGCTCAAACTTTATCGGCACTTCCGTCTCTTCGCCTGTGTCACTGTTGCTCACGTTAGCTTCATCCGAGGCCGTTGCATTGAATATGTAGTTCTGGCCGCTTGGAGACCCGATGCCTGTTCCGTGCAAAGTTTCGCGGATTTGGAAATGCTCGGTGCCGTCGGTGGACGTGAAGTCGTGTTCCACGAGGCTGAGTTTCCCAGTAATGCTGACGTCGTCTCCGTTGCAGGCTGGGCTAACATCGAAGCTAAAGGGCTGATTCTGAAGTGTGGCTGCCCCATTTCCCTGGGAATAGGCTCTGCTGCTCGAAAGCCCCACAAACGTCAGAAAACTTGCGGCAAGCACTAACGCGTACGTGACTAATTTATTTCGATTCATTGCCTTTCCTCCTAAGAATTTATGGATTCAGGCAAAGTAGAGGCCAGGCACACCCCTCTATCTGCACCCGTGTGGTAGCCCAAAGGCCACGATGCTCTGCTGCATCACGAGCCCCCTCCCGTGCCTGTATGAGTTATTTATTTTCCCCAGCGGTAATGTATCGCCCGGGGCGGGCCGTGTCAACCTCATAATGCCCCGCGGCTGGCGGTAGTGTCCCGGTTTGAGATTGTGGCCAGACTCGCATGGATGTGGGGGTATAATCTGGTCAGCTGGCAACTGGAGGATATGTTGGGCAACACTGCTGATTTGGTGTGGATTTTCGGTTGGCTCATCCTCGCAGCAATAATGTCAGTCTATAAGCTGGTCATGATTTACCGCTCCCGAAATGATCCTGCAAATTATGAGTGGTACTTGAACCAGACCAAAGTCTTCCCTGACAAAATCAGGAGATTCATAGAAGACGCTGGTTATGATGAGAAACACCCAGGGTCTGCGTCCCAAAAGCGGGCCCGCAAGTGGTCTACCACGGTGTTTTGAAGCCCCGCCAAAGAAAGCCAAACCCAAACCAAAGAAGAAGCCTGCCAGGCGGAAACCACGCCAGTACACAAATCAGACGACACAGATGCTCGCCCTATAGTATCGGCGATCTCGCGAAGCGAGAGATCCTCATAGTTTTTCGCCCCGCCGCCCTCTCCATAGATCCACCAGCCCCGTGGGCTTTGGTGTGCCGCGGGAGCCAAACAGCCTTATACTTGTGTTATCCTTGGTGGCAGTCTTCACAAGCGGTGTTCCTTAAATTGTCCTAAAGATGCGGGAGAAAACCGACGAATTCATAAGCAAGCGGGCCAGCAATGGAAAACAGGCATCACACCACAAATTCGGTCACACTCACGGGCCAGCCCGATTGGCCCCAGGCACAGCCGCCTGTTGACGCGGCCGAACCGCGCATTGAAGGAAGCCATCACCTGGCAAGTTATGTTCCTTCTGAGATTGAGCACATCGGTAGAGATCACCAAACCGCTCTGCCTCGCATCGCCAAAGATCCCCACCTCACTCGTTTGATTGACCAAGCTTTACGGCAGGTCCCGACACGGCATGAAATATATCCTGGCGACGCCAGACGGATGAACTTCCTCCAGCCCGAGAGCGTGCACCTCGTTACATGTTCACCCCCGTACTGGACGCTCAAAGATTACAGGGAAACGGAAGGCCAGCTTGGCCACGTTTCAGATTACGAGGATTTTCTTGCCGAACTCGACCGTGTCTGGTCTCACTGTTACCGTGCCCTCGCCCCGGGCGGCAGGCTCATCATCGTAGTAGGCGATGTGTGCCTTTCGAGACGGAGGAACAAGGGCCGGCACACCGTTGTACCTCTCCACGCTTCGATTCAAGAGCATTGCCGCAAGCTCGGCTTTGACAACCTGCAGGGCATCTTCTGGCACAAGATTGCCAATGCAGCGTATGAAGTCGAGAACGGCTCGGGTTTCCTCGGCAAGCCTTACGAACCCAACGCTGTCATTAAGAACGATGTTGAATACATCCTGATGCAGCGCAAGCCGGGAGGATACCGAAGCCCTTCCGTTGCAACACGTGTCATGAGTGTTATCTCGGAGCAGAACTACCAGAAATGGTTCCGGCTCGTCTGGGACGACCTGCCGGGCGCGTCAACCAGGGACCATCCTGCTCCGTACCCCATCGAGCTTGCTGAAAGGCTCATCCGGATGTTCAGCTTTGCAGGCGACACGGTTCTCGATCCCTTCCTCGGAACCGGGAGCACCAGTATCGCCGCGGCTCGATGCGGCCGCAACAGTATTGGTGTTGAGATTGATCCCCACTACCGAAAGATGGCCTCTGACCGTCTCGCCAGTGAAACATCAGGCCTCTTCAGTCAGGTTACGCTTCAGGTCCACGGAGAGTAGCGTTCCAAATGGACAACCCGGATGACAGAGTCCGCGCTGCCGTTCGTTACTTTTGGCAGACTCGAAGGAAACAGGCTCGATCCCAAGGTTCAAAGACCGGGCAAAAGGATTACGGCAGTCGCAGCGCAGTGACCGGCGGCAAGCAGATCGACGGTTTTATTCAAGTTGTTGCGGAGTTGCTCAAGGAGAGCGAGCTTTCCGCGGATTCCATCCACATCGACAAGAAGCACGTGGTCCTTCCCGGGTGGTTCCGGCCGACGAAAGAATGGGACCTGGTGGCTCTTGTAAACGGAACTCTGCTGGCGGTCGTCGAGTTCAAGTCGCAGGTGGGCTCGTTTGGAAACAACTTCAACAACCGGACGGAAGAGGCGCTGGGAAACTCGACCGACATCCTCACGGCATATAGGGAAGGAGCTTTCAGGGGCTCGCCGCGACCGTGGGTCGGATACCTGATGTTGCTGGAGGACTCGCCAGAGTCCAGAACTCCGGTTTCGGTCCAGGAACCGCATTATCCCACGTTTCCAGAGTTCCAAAATACCTCATACGCCGACCGCTACCGGATCCTCTGCCAAAAACTCGTCCGCGAGAGATTGTACGACGCGACATGCCTGCTCCTTTCTGACGCCAAGAGCGGACTTCGCGGCGATTATACCGAGCCTTCTGAAGAAATCGGCTTCCGCAACTTCGCCGCGTCGCTCACCGCACATGCCCTGGCCTTTGCAAGAGCGAACAGGAGGTAGCTGGCAGAGCTGCGCGTGCAGCGCGTTTCATTATTAATAGTTCATAATTTCCCTCGCCCCCACCCAAACTCCCATTGCCTTTCGCCCTACTTGAGTGATATATAAACGGAGAAATTGTAAGACCTACAGAAAGACTTCAGTAGCACAGGCCCTCGCGGCGTGCGACTTTTGTTTTTATTTGTAGTGGCGGCGATCTCGCCGCAACAACACACTCGGTGCCTGCCTGGCCGGGGTTTCACTCAGTAACCGGATGGTAATCTGCCCGTCATGAATCAGCGAGAAGCCGTCATTGAAGCGATGCGGGCTAACGGCGGATACGCTACCCTTGGCTGGCTTTACAGAGAGGTGCTCAAGATACCCGGCGTAGGATGGCGCACAAAGACGCCATTCAAATCAATCAACCGCATCGTCCAGGATCGCAGATACTTCTTCCGAATTCGTCCCGGCCTGTGGGCACTGCTGGAAGCCAGGAACCGTTTGCCCGCTGGCCTGGAGAAGAAATCTAAGCCCGATAGCGAGCACACTTACTATCAAGGTCTGCTGGTAGAACTGGGCAATCTCAGGAAACAGCAAACGTTCGTGCCAAGGCAGGACCGGAACAAAGCCTTCCTCGGCAAGCCGCTAGGTGATTTGGCAACGCTCAAAGACATACACCCTTTCACTTATCCGGAAATCGTGCGGAGAGCTTCTGCTGTGGATGTCGTGTGGTTCAGCGAAAGGAAGTTCCCGTCAGAATTCATTGAAGTCGAGAACACGACGGATATGAATAGCGCGTTCCTGAAGTTTGCGCTGTTCGATGCTTTCAGTTGCACGTTTAGAGTGGTGGCTCCCGCTGCGCGTAAGGACGAGTACGAATCAAAGCTCCAGCACCCGTCATTCACGTGTGTCGCAGGTCGCACAAAGTTTACCAGCTATGACGTTGTTGCAGAAATGCACGCAAAGGCGAGCGAGGTTGCTGCCTTGCAACAAACTTGGGACGGGCCGTGATTGTGGTGGTGTACCCACAGCGGCGTGATCCACTGGACATGATTTCCTTGACATAGGCGAAGAAAAAGCGAATATTTAATATTCTAATATGCGCTCCCAATTACAATTCGACGAGATCGGTTACTGGTCAGAACTCAAGCTGGAGATTCTCCGCAAATACGCATCGGCCTACTCAACAATACTTAGTACGAGGAGAAACTCCTTGTACCACGTTTACATCGACGGCTTCGCAGGCGCAGGAATGCACCTCTCAAGAACGACAGGAGAATCCGTTCCGGGCAGTCCTCTGATTGCGCTTGATGTTGAGCCGCCATTTCGCGAATACCACCTAATCGATATCCTTGAGGAACGAACCGAGAACTTGAAGGAACTGATAGGGGAACGACCCGATGTCCACATCTATAAGGGAGATTGCAATCAGATTCTCCTCAACCAAGTTTTCCCCAGCGTCAAGTATGGGGACTACCGGCGAGGCTTGTGCATACTGGACCCCTACGGTTTGCATCTCGACTGGGAGGTGCTCTTGACGTCCGGACAGATGCGTAGCATAGACATTTTTCTCAATTTTCCGGTTGCTGACATAAACCGCAATGTTCTCTGGCACGATCCTACGAGGGTGGAGCCGCATCAAATTGAGCGCATGAATCGCTTCTGGGGGGACGAATCATGGAGGAATATCGCATATAGCACTTCCCGCAACTTCTTTGGATTCCCAGAAAAAGAGCCAAACGAAATAGTTGCCGAAGCCTTCCGTCGCAGACTAATTGAAGTCGCAGGATTCAGTAGAGTTCCACAACCTATGCCGATGAGAAACTCCAGAGGCGCGATCGTATACTATTTGTTCTTTGCATCACAAAAAGGGGTAGCACAAAACATAGTGGAGGATATTTTTGCGAGGTACAATCGGCGAGGAGAATAGCAATGTCATTTGAATCATCAATTGAATGGACCGACGCCACGTGGAATCCAGTTCGCGGGTGCACGAAAGTCAGCCCTGGCTGTAAGCATTGCTATGCCGAGACCTTTGCGGAGCGGTTTCGTGGCGTGGTGGGACACCCGTATGAACAGGGCTTTGACCTGCGTCTGGTCCCTGAAAAACTCGGCGAGCCACTGCGCTGGCGCTCCCCGAAGATGGTCTTTGTAAATTCCATGAGCGACCTGTTTCAAGACGGCATATCTGACGACTACATCGCTGCCGTTGCCAAAGTGATGGCTCACGCGAAGTGGCACACATTTCAGGTTCTCACCAAGCGAGCTGTTCGTCTTCACAAATTGCTCTCGACGAAACTCCGCTCTATTGCGCGTGAGCCTCACATCTGGTGGGGAGTCAGCGTCGAAAACCGACAATACGGGTTCCCGCGAATAGACCAACTTCGCTCCACACCTGCCGCGGTCCGTTTCCTTTCTGTCGAGCCGCTACTGGAAGACCTTGGACGGCTGAATCTGAAAGGCATCCACTGGGTGATCGTGGGAGGCGAGAGCGGGCCAGGCGCGCGACCGATGGATGAGAAATGGGTTCTCTCCATCAGAAATCAGTGCCGCCGGGCTGGGGTCCCCTTCTTCTTTAAGCAATGGGGTGGCGTTCGAAAAGCAGCTGCTGGGCGCGTGCTGGATGGCAAGACTTACGATGAATTTCCCAGCAGGGTTCAGCGTCCGGTACCGGAAGCCCGTCGGTGCCTAGCACTTGCCCACAACCTTGAGTCTGCTTACGCCGGTGCTGCGAGTCCCACTGCGCCTCGTCTCGGATTGTAAGCGTGTTGAGCAAACCGTCGTAGCGAGTAGCGCGGTCCTTCTGGTTCTCAGGTCCGCGGGTTCTTGATCGAACAGCCGGTAGCCACGGCCAATGATCTTGTGACCGTGGGTTCTTCCTGAGGCAAAACCCCACGGAAAGGAAACCGCTGTCCGTGGCTAAAAGCCCGCGGGAAAGCTCAGGTCTTCACGCCGATAGCATGCAGTTGGCGGACCGGGTCCCAATTCTCAGGCGGTCGTCGACTTCCCCGCCACGGCATGCCCTCAGCAATCCATCTAGTGCGCCAGCCATGATAAATAGCTACACGTTTTTCGGGCTGCCCTCCTCCAGCACAATCGTCATATCCGAATTGGATGAAACAACAAGGACAAATCTCATCCGAAGCGGAGAGCCCTTGCCAGGGCGCGAAGCCAAGATCGTACCCGCAAACAGGACAACTGTGTAGATTCATGGAATCCATCGAGAACTCCCGGGTCGAGACTGCCAGTAAATGGCCTTACCAGTGGGCTTGGAGAACGGTCTGGTCGCCCCATTCGAATTATACGGCCCAAAGTTTATCAGTGAACGAAGAGAAAAGCCGCAGACCGCAGGAATGTGGGGCTGCGCTACCAGAACAACCTCCACCCGAATTTGGCCCGGCCGACGCTGCAAAGGCATCCGAACGAGACCAACGGTGCGGCCCCGGAGGTGCTGTTGTAGCGCCGGGGTTCAGCCCGGCATTTAAATACGGGGATTCTTCTCCCGCCTTGCGGGATCAGAATGACGGCGAACGAGGGGAATAGCGCCGTCCTCCGGCGTCGATGGACGCGAAGGTCAGGTTGTCGCCGATGCCCGCCAAAAACAGCCATTATTTCCAGGGCGGAGATGATAAGCGGTAATCATCGTTACCGGCCCCGGTCCGAACTACGAACCTGAACGTCAAGTGCTCGCCGAGGCCCGGTATGTAGGCATAAAGCCAATCTGCGCAGGGATGGGGCGTGGCGTGCGGAAGGAAATGAATCTCATCCGGCGGGCCGTTGGCGATGTACATGTGGCCGCGATCGCTCTTCCATCCGGGGTAACCTTCCGCGAAGTGCTGGTCGGCAAATGTGACGCGCCGGTAGAACTCCTCTTTAAAGGCGTTCTTCTTGCTTCCGGGAACGGGATTGCGCCGCTCCCAGAACTGCTGGATAAACATGTTGCGTTCTTCGTCGGTGGTGAGTTTCTCAAACGCCTCGCGTTCACGCGGACGGATGATGTAGCTTACGGGGCCGTTGAGCCACCTCTTATAAGGAGAGCTTTCAGCCGGACGGGCCGTCCGTTCGGGCGTGACGAGACTCAGCCTGGCGTGCGATCCCTCGGGCAAACCCACAGCGGCGGTTACGATGAGAATCATGCCCGCAAGCACGGGCATGCAGGCGCCTTGCAGGTGTTTCGGGTGGAGCAAGCGTCGGATGCTTTTCACGAGAGTGCCCCCTTTTGCGGCCTGGGCCGGTTCGCGGCCCGTGCCGCTGTGATGCTTACTGCTGAATTTATACACCCCGAAAAACTGATGCGCACGCCAGCAGTCTCCTTTTGGCAACCAGCACAAGCCCACGGACAGTAGAACGCTCTACGCGGCCATCAGCTTTGATCGAGCACGGACAACGGCCGCAGATCCCGCAGAGCGGGACGGTCAGCGCTACCAGAACAACCTCCACCCGAATTTGGCCCGGTCGGCGCTGCAAAGGCATCCCAACGAGACCGACGGTGCGACCCCGGAGGTGCTGGTGTAGCGCCGGGCTTCAGCCCGGCATTTAAATACGGGGATTCTTCTCCCGCCTTGCGGGATCAGAATGACGGCGAACGAGGCTGGCGCTGACGGTGCCTGCAATCAACCAATTGTTAAATCAATCAGCAATTGCTTTAAATGGCCCCGCACGCGGCCGGCGGCTAAAGAGTTTGTGTGATAACCAACTTCGCCAACCAGAAATCAATAACTTACAAGGATGGCTTCGACCGTAAGTTGTTGATTCCTCGTTCCGCTCTCGAGTTCTCACACAGACTCTAAAGCCGCGTGCTCTTGCAGCCCTGGGCGGCACGGATGATTCCGTGCCCTTTTGCGGGGCCCGCAGGAGTAGCACAGGCCTTGGGGGGTTGACAAGGCCTTATTCCGCCTGCAAAAGTCAGGATGAACACGGCGCCTGGCCGTTGGGACCATGCTGGAGCTGAAAGAATCCGCAGACGGGAAGGGCATATGACAGAAGAAAAGAACGCGGGGAAGACGGGCCCGGGGGCGGAAGACGCCCTCGCCCTTGTTCGAAAGCAGATTGTGGCGTCGTTCCACGATGAGAACGTGCATGGCGGTTTTGACAGGGCGTTCGCGGATGTTCCGCCCGGCCTTCGCGGAGTGAAAGCGGGCGGCTTGCCTTACACGTTGTGGGGGCTGCTGGAACACCTGCGGCTTTGCGTGCTCGACTTTCTCGAATACTGCCGGCGGCCGGGCTACGTTGAGCCGCCCTTTCCTGCAGGTTACTGGCCCGAGAGCGATGGTCCGCCCGACGAGGCCGCCTGGGACTGGAGCCTGGAAGGCTTTGTCAAGCTGATGAAGGACTTTGAGAGCCTGATTCTCGATCCCGCCACCGACCTGCTGCTCCCGCTTCCCGGCGGTTCCGGGCGCACCGTGCTTCGCCAGGCGCTCGCTTGCCTCGACCATAACAGCTACCACCTGGGCCAGGCCATCGTGCTTCGGCGGCTGCTCGGCTTGTGGCCCGAAAAACCCGCAGGCCAGTAGCTGTGGCCGGCGCGGACGCTTGCCGTGCAATGCCTGTCTTTTAGGGCCTCTGGCCCAGGAAAGTTCATGAAAAACCGCTCAGTCGCGGGGCCGAGCGTATCCTGCCTAACTCATTTAACTTCAGCACCCCCTGGCCGCAGAGCGACGGCTTTTCGAGGCTGCGGTCTCGCGGAGCTGGAGGTTCCTGGCTGGCCTGAGGGCAGGCAATCGATAGCGACAATCGCGGAGTGGAGGGTCGTCCACTCCGGCAAGAAAATCACATAAGTAGGCTAGAATAAGCTTGGCGCACCCCGAATGGGACGTATAGGATTTCCGGCTTATTTTTTACGAAAATACATGTTATTTATTTTCAACAAATTATAAATATATCATTGCTTTTGAAAAATAATTTTGCATGAAGTTGTTTGTTTTTGGTACAGCGGGTAAAAATTACCTGAATGTCTGAGAAATCGAAAAATGTAGCCTGTGAGCGCTAAAAATTTTCGATGATGTCGGTGACCAGCGTTTGGGCGAAGTCGCGCGACAGGCGGTTGAGCGCAGGCTCGTCTTCCTCGAAGAGCGCGGTGGCGGACTGGCTAACCTGGTACTGGTCTCGGAAGACGTAATTGGGATTGGAGAACACCACCTCCTTTGTGTGGAGGTCGATCAGCTCGACGTCCGCCGTCACCTGGATCTGGAAGGTGGTGGCGCGACCGGTGTTGGGGTCAAAGGTGAGAACGCCGGAATGGACCGAGTTGATGGTTCCCTTCAGTTCAGCGTCGGCGCCCGAGAGACTGGGCGTGATGCGAAAGCTGGTGCGGTCAATGAACTCGCGCGTGACGGCGGCAGCGACCTTTTGCTCAATCCGGAAGCGGGTGCTCTTGTTGGTGAACACTGGAATGGCGATGGTCTTGATGTCGGGCGGCAGGCGCGAGGCTGTGCCGGCCACATGGTAGCCGCAGGCAACCGCAAGCAGGACTGAGCAGGCCGCAAGCGCGGCGGCCATGGCGCGGGAGAGATGTTTCATTTCAGCAGGTGCAGCGGCTGGCGCTGGCGGTGCAGCCCTTCCGCAATCTGGACGGCGTTGATGGCCGCAAGCCGCATGTTATCCGCGACAGCCCAGAGCCAGATTCCCGCGGGATGCGCGGCATCGGGCTGGATGGCGTCAACCAGAATTTCATTGGAACCTGCCGCGTCAGCCTGCGAGGGCGCCTTTTCGGAAGTCCTCCGGATGGCGACGGGCGCGCCGTCGAGCGCCACAACCAGTTCCGGAGGCGGCACGCGCTCTTCGGTTTCAGCATAGAGCGAAACGGCAGTGGAGTAAAACACGGGAGCCTGGAGCAGTCGAATGGCGGGCACTGGAGCGCGGCTGCCGAGATAAGCTGTCAGCTCGCTACGCACGCGGGACTCCAGGGCGTCGGCCTTTTCATACCCGGCACCCAGGCGCGGCAGCAGGTTGAAGGCAATCTGGGCTCCGAAGGCCTCGCGCGGAACCTTCTGGAAGCTGAGCAGGTTGACAGTTTGTTTCTGGAGTTCGTCGATGGCGCGCGGCCCCATTTCAGAAGCCGGGCTGAAGATCTGCGCCACCGCGCTGCGCACTCGAAACCGCGCGGCCAAACGTGACAGGAGGACGCTGATCACCAGCGTTGCGGCATGCGGAGCAGCAATCACCTGGATGCCCTTGCCCGCGTTCGAATCCTGCGCGGCGACTGAAGGTCCATCGAGAAAAGGGACCCGCAATGGAACGGTTGCGTCGTGCGAAACGCTTGACGAGAGATCGATGACGGCGCGCATTCCCGACGAACCTTGCCGTTCGCGGCCGGCCCGTTCAATCCAGGAAGCCAGCCTCTGGTGGCCCGCTGCGACAAAAGCAAAATCGAAGCGGGTGGGAATGTCGTCCTGATAATCCACGGTGGCCCGGCGCCGCCTGCTGAGATCCACAATAGGCAGGTCGGGCTCGCCGGGTTCTCCGGAAACAGTCACCAGGTCAGCAACGGGGAAACAGCGGTCCTCCAGAACCTCCAGGAGCTCTTTGCCGAGCAGTGAAGACGCTCCAATAATGGCCACATTGTAGCCGCTGTTCTTCATTGCGCCTTCACCTCTTCGGGAACGGAAGAACCGGGCCGGTGCCGACCCGGAATCTCATGGATGGGACCCGAAAGCGCGTAGGTGAGCGCCATAACCAGCAGTACGGGTTCCGAATAGAACAGGATGGCCAGGATGACGAGGCTAATGAAGATGGTGGTCACGTAAGGGCGGCGGCGGCGTAGGTCAACCGCCTTGAAGCTGTAGTAGCGCACCCGGCTGACCATCAGGAAGGCCAGTCCCAGTGCAGCCAGCAGCCAGACAATCGCAATCGGCCAGGAAGTTAGAGGATCTTTCTGCCAGTGCACGACGGCGGCAATGACACCCGCAGCGGCCGGAATGGGCAAGCCGACAAAAAAGCGGCGGTCAACGCCGGGCTTAACGGAGTCAATGTTAAACCTCGCCAGGCGCGCCGCGCCACATATGAGGTAAACAAAACCGATCATCCATCCCACAGCGCGCAGGTGTTGCGTCATTGGAATCTGCGAAGCGTCAATGGCCGGGCGCACTCCCCAGGAGTAGGCAAGGACTCCGGGAGCCAGACCGAAGGTAATCACGTCGGCCAGCGAATCGAACTCGCGGCCGAAGTTTGAAGTCGAATTAGTGAGCCGCGCGATTCGGCCGTCCAGGCCGTCAAACACAATCGCCCAGCCGATCGCCTTGGCAGCGTTGTCAAAAGCAGCGCTGGCGAGCACACCGGCGGCGCCTGCAGCCATCAACTGCGATCCCTGCAGAGTGCTCAGGATGGCGTAATACCCGCAAATTAATGTCCCAACAGTAAACAGGCTCGGCAGGACGTACATGCCCCGCCGCAATCTGTGGTTATTTCCCGCGGTTTCCATTTCTTCCTTCGCGCCGGAATTAATCTGACCTGCTGGTTCCAATGATGGTGCTCCCGGCTTTCACATGATCGCCGATTTTAACGGAAAGGGCCACCTCGGGGGAAACCAGAATGTCCACCCGCGAGCCGAATTTGATCATGCCGACCCGGTCTCCCCGCTCCACGCGGTCGCCAACTTTCTTCCAGAAGACAATCCGCCGGGCCAGAACACCGGCAATCTGGCGGACAACAATCTCGCCATGTTCGCCAGCCACCGTGAAGGTGTTGCGCTCATTTTCTACCGAAGCGCGCGGCTCGGAGGCCATTCGAAAGGACCCTTTGCGATAAACCACGCTCTCGATGCTCCCTGCAACGGGCGAGCGATTGACGTGGACATTGAAAGGCGACATGAAGATGCTGATCCGCTGGCGGGAACGGCCGGTATCTTCCTCTGAGCGTATCTCCACCACGCGTCCGTCCGCCGGGGAAACAATCACCCCGGGGCCCGACGGAACCAGCCGTTCGGGGTCACGAAAGAAATTCAAGACAAACAGCGCGAGGATTAGAAAGAATGCAGCGGCAAGAAATAAAAACTTGCCCGGCCAGAAAAACCCAAAACCCAGCAACCCGCCCCCGACCAGAATCAGCGGCAGGCTATACCAATACCCGTCTTTCACCATAGCTGTTGGGTGCGCGGCCCCGCCATTCAGGAAGTACCATCCGGCACGGGCCAGCTACCCGCCGCAAATGGGTAAAGAATCCCCCTCCCCCACTCAGCCCTTCACTTGCAAGGGAGGGAACCGGTCGTCTTGCCAACTCAAACTGCTAAGCAGCCGGTTTGCCGCTCTTCAGAAGCGCGGCCATCTGGTCCTTCAGGCGCAACTTAAGCTTCTTGAGCCTGACTTCTTCAAGTCTTTCCTCTTCTGTCAGGAAAGACTTGGCTTCCAGCCGGTCCAATTCGGCTGCGTACCGGCCGTGCTCCTCGTGAAGGCGCTGATACTCCTGATTGTTGGCCATCGATTTATCCCGGATGGCCTCGGTAGGGGTGCTCACGGGTGTGCCACCTCCCTGCTAGTATTATTTTACTTCCGTCAGGCTAACACACACGCATATCCTGTTCAAGCCGGAAAGATGGACTTGCCTCCCAGGATGGGCAGACCTTGCCTGGATTGAAAGGCAGAAAGGCCAGAGGGCAGGCTTGGCTGGTCCGGGACTCGGCGGGAAAAAGAAAACCCGGCCAGACGGCCGGGTTTTCGATTGACGATCAATATAACTAAAAATACAGCTCTTAAGGAAAAACAAGCGGCTAAGAAATAGTTGCCGCCGGAGTAGCTCCCTACTGGCCCGTCTTCTGGCCTTCTTTCGTACCCTTCTTCTTGGCATGCTTCATGTGCTTCTTGCTCTGAGTCTGGGTCTTAGCAGCTTCCTTCTTGTGCTTCTTCGCAGCAAATGCCGGCATCGACAGAGTCGTGGCCATCGCGATTGCGGCAATCATGGTAAAGAACTTCTTCATGGGTTGTACAACCTCCGGTTAAGAATAACTACGTAACCCTGCAAAGCACGGAGCATTCCAAAGGCCTCCTTTAAGAAGGGGAGTACCACACAACTCCTTTTGTTACAGTTCATTAAATTCTCCGGCCAGGCCTCGGCAAAGACAGTTGTCCCCGCCAACTTCTGGCTCTTTACACGTTATGGTGCGTGGGTTGCACGATTTCGGGTGAAACCTTGCCTGTCGAGGGATGAATATCGAGGTGAAAAATCATGTCTCCGCAAGGGCCTTTGGCACAACCACCAACCGCCGTCCGCCCCACCGCAACTTGCACTTAAGGCCCTGGCTGAACGAGCCTGTGAACAAGAACCAATGCATCTTCTTTGGGATTCAGGTAATAGTCTTTCCGGCGGCCCAGCAGCGCAAAGCCAAAAGCTCGATAGAGTTCCACTGCGGGGAGGTTTGATTCCCTGACCTCCAGAAAGAGTCTGTGGACTCCCGACTCGGACAATCTTCTGCACGCTTCCCGGAGAAGCGCCCGGGCAACACCCTTGCGGCGGTGTCGAGGCTCGACGGCAATGTTCCAGAGTTCGGATTCTCTGTCTATTCGGTAGGTGGCCAAGAATCCAACAATTTCCGGCAACATCCGTGCCTCCGACTCTGCCACCAGGATCATCCCCCTGGGATCAGCGGCCAGCTGCTCATAATCACGCCCCCGCCAGGCTGCCATGGCTCGGGAGGCATTCTGAATATCGAGGATGGCATTCAGATCGTCCTGTGAAAACAGCCTTAGCTGCACCCGGGCCGCAGCGTCAAACACAGAGAGTTCAGGAGGTTTTAGAGAATTATCCGGAGAGAAAACAGCGTCCGATTTGCTCAATCAGTTCCCTGCCTTTGCCACCGACGGTCGCCAGTTCATTTCCGCGTCGGACCGGCGAATATAGCAGGCGTCCAGTTCATCGGGCGAGGATGTTTCGCCCCGCTCGAAGGCACGAAGGGCCACGCCCGCAATGGCCTCAAGCAGCGTCCCCGGCAGGTCAATCGCAACCACATCCTGCGACAGGCTTTCACCAAGTGACCGCGCCTTAAGGTCATGCGTGCGCGCCAGGAAGGCAATCGTCCCGCCGCTGAAGGTTCGGCACTGTCCCCCCTGGCTGAGGGCCTCCAACATGGTGTTCAGGCGCTGGGCATGCACAAGCTGGCCCGGTCCAGCTGCTTCAAATCCACTCTGATGTCCGGCGGCGTCGGCCACCCTCCGGTAGAAGCCGACA
This sequence comes from Terriglobia bacterium, assembly GCA_035576145.1. Classification (GTDB taxonomy): domain Bacteria; phylum Acidobacteriota; class Terriglobia; order UBA7540; family UBA7540; genus SCRD01. Next base: position 14,562 of record DATLWV010000008.1, on the reverse strand, counting down.
AAGTACTCTCCGCGGCGCGCATCAAGAACAGCCACGGCCCAGTCGGTTGCCGGATGCGCACGCTCGACCATGGCCTCCAGCAGGTTTACTCCCTTGATAGGCCGTCGAAAGGCCTTTGCCCAGCCCTGCGCCGCCGCTAGTCCTACACGAATTCCGGTGAATGAACCCGGTCCGTTCGACACCGCGTATAGGTCGATATCGGGAAACCCGACCCCTGCCTGCGCGAGCGCCCGGTCTGCCAGGTCAAACAACGTCACGGCATAACGGGAAGCCGGTTCCTCGTTTTGAATATGGGACAGGCAGACGTCCTGGCTGTAAACCGCAGCCCCTCCATACTCACTGGTTGTGTCAATTGCCAGAACTCGCATTTTGAATCATTATACCCGCCCCAACCACTTCGCATACCCAATTCCTATCCAGGCTGGAAGGGCACAAGTGTGCGGGAATTCTTATATGTCTCGGAGTTCTTCTTCGTTGAGTCCGAAGTAGTGGCCGATTTCGTGCAGAAGGGTATCACGAATCTGTTGCACGACTTGCGCTTCAGTCGAACAGACGGCCTCGATGTTCTTCTGGTAGAGGAAAATGTGATCGGGGGGATCGGCAGAAAAGACGCTCTTAAGGGTCCGCGGAACCCCGGAAAAAAGGCCCAGCAAAAGGCCACCCCGGTAGGGCTCTTCCGGCGGCGTATCTTCTACAATAATCGCAAGGTTGGACAGCCTGCTGCGAAATGGCTCGGGCAGGCTCTCCAGGACCTCATTGGCAAGTTGCTCGAAACGCTCACGCTCCACGGAACTATTGTACATGCAGGCCCGTTGCCAGTGGGTTCCACTTGACACATCGTGGCCGCTAACCGCAGTCTAGAGCCGGATGCAGTCCGGCCGCTTATGTTAGAATGGCAACTAATGCGGCCGGCCTTGTCTTTTTAATCCTATCCCATTCTGCTGCGGCATGCCCCGAGCGGGAGTGGGCGCGCCGGAAGCGCCAAAGAATTCTTATGCCAACATCCTCATTGATCCGGCCAGATCTCACAGAAATGATGGACCGATTGTCCCGGGCAATCGAGCACGAGCCGGAGCCGTCAGGCGGCGAAGACCGCGATACGCTGGTATCGCCGCACCTTGCCGCGCTGGCGCGAATCATTGACCACACAATGCTGCGTCCTCAGGCCACTTCGGAGGATATGGAGCGGTTCTGCTGTGAAGCGGAGGCGCTGGGCGTCGGCGCCGTTGCCATCCACCAGGTGTGGGTGCCGCTGGCGGCCAGGATATTGCGGGGAACGGGAATCAAGGTCGGGAGCGTCGTGGGTTTCCCTTTTGGCGCAAATCACGCTTCCGTCAAAAGGGCGGAAGCCGAAGCGTCCATCCGCGCGGGCGCCGAAGAACTCGATATGGTGATGAACATTGGAGCGATGCTATCCGGCAATCTGGAAACCGTTCTGAGTGATATTCGAGGCGTGGTGGACATCGCGCACGGTTCCGGCGGCATCCTAAAGGTGATCCTGGAGAACGCTTACCTTTCAGATGAGCAAAAGGTCACGGCCTGCCAGATTGCAAAGCAGGCGGGCGCAGACTACGTCAAAACCTCAACAGGATTGGGACCGTCGGGCGCCACAGAAGCCGATGTGCGGCTGATGCGCGAGACCGTTGGAACCTCGATGGGCGTGAAAGCAGCCGGTGGCATCCGGTCGCTCCGTGATGCCCTGAAGATGCTGGGCGCCGGTGCAGACCGTCTGGGAACCAGCGCATCTGCTGCCATTCTGGCAGAAGCCGCCCGACGCATGGGATGATCCATGTCGCAAGTTGTGAAATCACCGTTGCGCCCCCTCGGAGCCACCGAACTGCTGGCGCTGCTGATGGAAGTCGGCGAGCAGATCACCTCCACGCTCGATCTGGAAGTGTTGATGGTGCGCATCGCAGAACTTGTCAAGCGCGTCATCGACTACAAGGTTTTTGCCATCCTTCTCCTGAATGAAAAGACGCAGGAATTGAGAATCCGTTCCAGCGTCGGGCATCCGGAAGAGCGGGTCAGGAAACTTCGGATCAAGGCAGGTGAAGGGATTGTGGGACGGGCGGCGTTGGAACGCAAGTCGGTCCTTGTTAACGACGTCAAGCGCGAGCCGTCCTACATTGAATCCATGTCCAGCATCAGGTCCGAACTGGCGGTCCCGCTGATCCTGAAGAACCGCGTGATCGGCGTCATCGACCTGGAAGCGGACACCCCTGATTTCTTCACCGACCAGCACGTCAATCTGCTGGAACTCCTGGCCGGCCGCATGGCCATGGCCATTGAGAACGCCCGGCTCTACCGCCGCAGCCTTCGCCAATCGCAAACGCTGCAGTTGCTGAACGAAATCAGCCGCGAACTGAGCTCGGTGCTTGTCCTCAGCGAGCTGCTGCGCAAAGTTGGAACGCTGACCAAGCGCCTGGTGAATTATCACCGGTTCAGCATCATGCTGGCGGATGAACAGGCAAAAACGTTCAATTCGGTGCTGACGCTGCGCCTGGACGAGAGCCTTCCGGACAAGACGACGGTCCGCTTTGGCCAGGGGATCGTGGGAGCGGCCGCCGCCTCGCTCCAGCCCGTCGTTTCTCCCGATGTCAGCCGCGACCCGCGGTACATTTTGATCTATCCCGACACCAAGTCGGAAATGGCAGTCCCACTGATCTACCGCGGGAGCGTAATCGGCGTTGTGGACCTCGAAAGTCCCACGGTGAATTACTTTACGGAACACCACGTCCGGATTTTTTCGACCCTGGCGCCGCAGATCGCCATTGCTATTGAAAACGCCCGGCTCTACGAGCGCGTGCTGCGAAGCGAATCCCGGCTGGACCGCGACCTGAAACGCGCGCAGGAAATCCAGATGCTCCTGATGCCCGGGACCTCGCCGAACATCCCCGGCCTGGAGGTCGGCCTGCGATTCCAGCCGGCGCGCCAACTGGGCGGCGACTTGTATGACTTTCTGAATTACGGCAAAGAACGCCATGTGCTGGCTGTAGGCGACGTCAGCGGCAAAGGAGCGCCGGCCGCACTTTACGGCGCGCTCGCTGGAGGCATTTTGCGGAGCCTGGCCCCGCTGCGACTTCCCATTCCGGAAATGCTTCGCAGGCTGAACGCAACGTTGCTGGAACGCAGAGTGGACGGCCACTTCATCACCCTCGTCTGCGTGTTGTGGGAACCGAAGACCATGACGCTGCGCCTGGCCAACGCCGGGATGCCGCTGCCACTGCTCATCCGTGACGGCCGGTCACGCCCCATCCAGGCTGAAGGTGTTCCCCTGGGGCTGCTGGAGCACACTGAGTATCAGGAAACCTCTCTCCAGTTGGAAAAGGGCGACCTCCTCGCGTTCTTCTCCGACGGCCTGGTTGAAGCCATGAATCCGGAACTCCAGGAGTTTGGCGGGCGGCCGCTGGCGCGCCTGCTGCGCGAAAACGCCAAGCGCCCGCTGCAGGAGATCGTTGACCTCCTTTTCGAGGAAATCGCGCGCTTTGAGGAGGGGCGGCCTCCGCGCGATGACCAGACGCTGGTGGTGGCACGCGTCCGCTGATGCTGCATCTCGATTCAGGCAATTTGGCCGGAATGCGAACTCCGGCAGGATGGGAATAAAATCAGATCAAGCACAATGGAACACTTTCACTACGTCCAGAACAAGCTTCAGTGCGAGGGCGCTTCGCTGGCCGAGGTGGCCGCGAGCTTCGGGACGCCCGCCTACGTTTATAGCCGCTCGGCCATTGAAGAAAACTTCAACCACATCGAAGGCCGGCTGGCCGGGATTCCGAATCTGATCTGCTATTCGGTGAAGGCCAATTCCAATCTCAAGATCCTGAACCTGCTGCGGCAGGCCGGTGCAGGCTTTGACATTGTTTCCCGGGGCGAACTGGCCCGCGCACTCAAGGTGGGAGCAAAGCCCGACACGATTGTGTTCTCCGGCGTGGGAAAAGATGAAACGGAAATCGACGCGGCGCTCTCCGCCGGCATCCTGATGTTCAATGTGGAATCGCCGGGAGAGCTGGAAGCCATCGCGCGCCGTGCGCGCCACCTGAAGAAGCAGGCCAACATTTCCATTCGCGTCAATCCTGACGTCGAGGCGGACACACATCCCTACATCTCAACCGGCCAGTTCATCCACAAGTTCGGCGTGCCCAAGGACCAGGCCATCGACCTCTTCCGACGCGCCGGCACCATTCCTGAGCTGCAAGTTCGCGGCATCGCGTGCCACATCGGGTCGCAGATTCTCGATGTGGTTCCCTTCGTGAAGGCGCTGGAGGAAATCCTGGAGCTTGCGGAGTCACTTGAACGCGAGGGCATACGGCTGGAGTACCTTGACCTCGGCGGAGGCTATGGCATTCGCTACGTGGATGAAAACCCTCTGGCAATGGATCGCCTGACGGCAGAACTGAAGAAACGGCTGGCCGGCACTCCCTATCGGCTGATCCTCGAGCCGGGGAGAGCGCTGGTGGGCAATGCCGGAGCACTGCTGACGCGTGTTCTCTACATCAAGAACACAGGAAAGAAACATTTTGTGGTGGTTGATGCCGGCATGAACGACCTGATGCGTCCCACTCTTTACGGTTCATTGCACCAGATTGTGCCCGTCGAACGCCGCGCCGAAAAAACCTTTATGGCGGACGTAGTAGGGCCGCTCTGCGAGACAGGAGACTTCCTGGCGCGCGATCGCGAAATGCCCTGCGTTGAACCCGGCGACCTGGTGGCTGTGATGACCGCGGGCGCTTACGGCTACGTTCTCTCTTCCAATTACAATTCCCGCCCCCGCCCGCCAGAGGTAATGGTCGCCGGCAGCAAAGTCGAATTGATTCGCCCCCGGGAAAAGCTGGAAGATCTGATGGCGGGAGAAGTCTTCTGAGGATCCAAGGAGCCGAACTCTGCGAGTGTCTGAAGTAATGGAGTGGCCCGAGAGATTCTCAGTTGACAAGTGTCAAGTTACAGGCTACACTCTCGTAAGTGAAGATAAGGAACTTCGCGCACAAGGGTTTGAAAAAGCTCTACGTGGAAGACGTCGTCAAGGGCGTGCCGCCCGACAACGCAGACAAACTCCGAAAGATGCTGGCATTTCTTGATGACATGGAAAATCCTGAGGAACTACGTTCGCTCCCGGCGTGGAAGGCACACACGCTGACCGGTGACCGTAAGGGGACATGGAGCCTCAGCGTCACTCGAAATCGGCGTCTGACGTTTCGGATCGACACCATAGAGGACGAAATCTGCGACGTAGATTTGGAAGATTATCATTAACACCGAAGGAGTTTGAATCATGCCGATGAAGAATCCACCCCATCCTGGAGATTTTATCCGGACCGAGATCATTGACCCTGCCGGCCTGTCGGTGACGGCGGCGGCAGCGGCCCTGGGGGTTTCCCGGCCTGCACTGTCCAGCTTGCTGAACGGCAAAGCCGACCTTTCGGGCGACATGGCGCTGCGCATTGAAAAGGCGTTCGGCGTAAAGATGGACACACTCATGCGTATGCAAGCCTCTTACGACATCGTTCAGACGCGAAGGCGCGAAAAACAAATCCACGTTCGACGGATTCATCAGCTCGCCAACAATCACGCGTAGTTAATTCCTACCGCTCTCCCCACTTGAGCTTCTGACGAAGGATTTCGTAGTAGTTTCTTTGCGGAGGCTGGATCAACTCCACGTAGGAATCGGACTTGCGCACCCGGATAATGTCTTCACTATGGGTGGCGATACCCACCTGGCCGTCGACGGTGAGATAAGCAGCTTCCCTCTGGCTCTTCACCACAATCTCGATGTTGGCTGAATCGCGGAGCACCAGGGGCCGATTGGTAAGCGTGTGCGCGCAGATGGGCGTGACAATAAAAGCTTCCACCATCGGCGAAACAACGGGGCCGCCCGCAGCCAGCGAATAGGCCGTTGAACCTGTCGGCGTTGAAATGATCAACCCATCGGACTTGTAATTTGAGATGAACTCGCCGTCGGCATAGACCTCAAAATCCTGAATACGTGCGATGGCGCCCTTGTTCAACACCACGTCGTTCAAGGCCCTGAAGGTGGAAAGGACTTCGTCCGCTCGAACCAGTTCGCCTTCAATCTGGACGCGGCGTTCGGAACGATAGTTCCCTGAAAGGACGCCTTCAAGCGCGGGATACAGTTCATCCTTGGTAATGACGGTAAGGAATCCCAGGTCACCCAGGTTGACTGCAAAGATGGGTACCTCGTGCCGGTAGAGGGCCCGGGCGGCAGCCAGCAACGTCCCGTCACCCCCCAGCACAACCAGCAGGTCAACCTTACCGGGAAGCTCATTACGGGTAAGGCATTTTTCCGTGCTCTCCAGGATGGAACCGGTTTCCTTATCAATGGAAACTTCGATATCGCGCTTTTGAAGCCACTCCACCAAATGAGGAACGATCTCGCGGATCTCAGTTTTCTTGGGCTTTGAAACAATACCGATTTTCTTGATCGTCATAAGAGCCTGGCGTCACTGCAGGTTGGTCGATGGCCAAGGCCGCAGTCCATCGTTGAAAAACCATTCTAGACATTTTTCGGCCAAATAGCATGTAGGAAAAATTCCAGGTTCCCCGCAGCTCCCGGCAGGACGCTTTCAACGCGCCCTATCTCGATAAATCCTAAGTCGGCGGTCTTCCGCGCAACCTTTGAAACGGCTTCCTCGTGCAGCTGTGGGTCGCGAACCACGCCACCCTTTCCCACCTGGCCGGGGCCCACTTCGAATTGCGGCTTGACCAGCACCAGAAGATCGGCTCCCCCTTCAAGCAGGGGAGGAAGAACGGGAAGGATCAGCGTGGAGGAAATGAAGGAAACGTCCATTGTGACCAGCGCTACCAGGGAGCCTATCTGGTCAAAGTCGAGGTAACGGGCATTGGTTTTCTCCATTACCGTCACACGCGGATCATGCCGCAGTTTCCAGTCAAGCTGGTTGGTCCCGGCGTCCACGGCGAATACGCTGGCGGCTCCACGCTGAAGAAGGCAATCGGTAAAGCCGCCGGTGGACGCACCGATGTCCAGGCAGGTTTTTCCCTTGGGATTCACGCCGAAGTGATCGAGAGCAGCTTCAAGCTTCAGCCCCGCCCGGCTGACGTATCGTAGCGTTTCACCCAGCAGCCGCAGTCCTGCATCCGCGCTGACCGCTGTCCCGCATTTTTCAACCTTCTGCTCGTCCACCATCACCTCGCCCGCAAGGATCAACGCCTGGGCTTTCTGGCGTGACTCGGCAAGACCACGCTCCACCAGAAGCCGGTCAAGCCGAACTTTTTGTGGCCGGTGATGATTCATTGTTCAAAAGCTTAACTTCTGTTCCGCCAGAAAGAAAGACCGTGATCCCCTGCCGTAGGTTGAAAAGGAGGCAACGACTCTCGAGACTAACGATCCGATGAATATTCCCGGTATCCTGCCGGAAACTTTTGCGGTAATATCGCTGGCGCAATAGAAATTAAGGACTTTTGCGTTCGGCGTCTTGGATGGGGAGGGTAAAGGGTACCCTATCCTCAATTCACTCAGTTGCCGGGAAGGGGAAGGTGGAAGTCTATGCGTGAGAATCGGATGACGAGACGGGATTACCTGAAACTCATGGGAGCCGGGGGCACGATGGCTGCAGTTGGCGCTGCCTCTGCGTGCACCTCAGGACAGGCTCCGGCGCCCGGGCAGGGACAAGCCGAGGGACAAGTTGAGCCTGCCTCTGTGGTTGCAGACCGCGAGCGTCGCATGAAGTGGTGGCACGCGGCCAAGTTCGGGATGTTCATTCATTGGGGACTTTACAGCGTGATCGGGCAGCACGAATGGGCCATGGAAAAGGAAGGCATTCCGATCCCCCAGTATCAATTGCTGGCCAAACACTTTACTCCCAAACCCAACGCCGCTCGCGACTGGGCCAAGCTGGCCCGCCGGGCCGGGCAGAAGTACATGGTAATGACTACCAAGCACCACGAGGGATTCTGTCTGTTCGACACCAAGCTCACGGATTACTGCGCACCCAAACAGGCATGCGGGCGCGACCTGGTGAAGGAATACGTCGAGGCCGCCCGCGCCGAAGGATTGCGCGTGGGCTTCTATTATTCACTGATGGACTGGCACCATCCGGACGGCGCTCGCTGCACCACCGACGAGGCTGCACGCCAGCGCTTTGTGACTTACACACACGGCCTGGTTCGCGAACTGATGACGAACTACGGCAAGATTGATGTTCTCTGGTACGACGTTGACTGGCCGCTGACGCCCGAGCAATGGGAATCAAAGAGGATGAATGAAATGGTGTTCAAGCTTCAGCCGGACATCATTGTGAACAACCGCAACGGACTGCCGGGAGACTTTTCCACCCCCGAACAGCATATCCGGGCATCGGAAGAAGGCCGGGCCTGGGAAACCTGCATGACCATGAACGACAGCTGGGGTTACCAGAAGGCTGACGATGACTTCAAGTCTGTCAAGACCATCGTGCGCAACCTCGTCACCTGTGCCAATGGCGGAGGGAATTATTTGCTGAACATCGGGCCCAAGCCTGATGGCTCGGTACCTGAAGAAGAGATAAGCACACTCGACGCCGTGGGCAAATGGATGGAAAAGAACGGCCCCACCATTTATGAAGCCGAGCGCTGCAATGCTCATGCAACAACCAATGCCAATTTCACCAGAAAAGGAAATACCCTTTATATCCACGTCCATTTCTGGCCGGGAATCACGCCTGCGGGAAACTTTATGTCGTTCTTCCAGCCGCAGTCGGTGGTTGCCGTTGGAGGACTGCGGGCCAAGGTAACATCGGCACGGCTGTTCGCCTCGGGCAAAAGGGTGAACTTCCGGCAGGACGAGACGTCCATCCAGTTCACGGGCCTGCCGGTCAAAGCTCCCGACGACCCCGTTACCGTGATTGAGGCAGAGTGCGAATCAGAACCTACGGTCGATGGTCTTTACGTGCGCGAGAATCGAAAGCGCTTCAACGTGGGGGTCTGACCGGTTGTGATGACAGCATCACGAGGAGGTCCGGCTGATTAGGCGTGCTCATGAGGAGTCTCATTCACCGGCACACTTGCCCTGAACATCACAGATCTGCTTTCAAAGATTGAAGAGAATTTTGAGGCTGCTGTCAGGGTCGTGCATCTTCCGAAGACCTTCCTCGATTTCCTGGAGTGGCAGGCGGTCCGTGACTATACTCTTCACATCGATGGAACCCTGTTCCAGCAGCGAGATGGCGACGAGAAAATCCTTCGTTGTGTATACACGCGCGCCTGACGTGCGAATTTCCTTGAACACCAGGTTGAGAACATCCACTTCCGGGGGCGATTTCGGAAGCCCAACAAAAGTGATGTGGCCCCGGACCTTGCAGGACTGAACAGCGTCACGATAAGCGGCTGTTGCTCCAGTCGCTTCGAAAACATGGTCTGCAAAGCTCTCGCCGGTCAACTGCCGAATCGCCTCAAGAGGCTTTGTCTCTAAAGGATTTACGGCGGCAAATCCCATTCGCTCCGCCAGGCTCCGCCGGAAGGGCTTCGCCTCTGACACCAGCACCCGTCGCGCCCCAACGGCTCTAAGCACCTGGGCAATCAGGTTCCCGATCGGCCCGGCGCCTGTAACCAGCGCGGTGTCACCTGCCGCAAACCCGGAGGTTCGCACCACGTGGACCGCCACCGAAAGAGGCTCAACCAGCGCTGCTTGCTCGTCATCAACGCCAGGAGGGACAGAAATCAGCTGTTCCGGAGTCACCTTCACGTACTCAGCAAATCCACCGTCTGTGTCGATCCCAAGCAGGCCAAGCTTTTCGCACACGTGGGCGTTGCCTTCGCGGCAAGGGGCGCAGCGCCCACAGGAAATCAGCGGAAACACCGCCACACGGTCCCCTTGCTTGACTTTCGAATCCGCCGCAGCGCGCGTTTCCACCACAGTGCCGAAAATCTCGTGACCCAGAACGCGAGGAGGGACCACTCTCGGGTGCTTGCCGGCGTGGATCATCATGTCTGTCCCGCAGATGCCCGCGTACCGTACCTTCACAAGCATCTCGCCCGGATTCAGCTCAGGTTTTGGCCATTCCTGAAACTTCAGATTTTCAACCCCGCTGTAAACACCTGCCTGCATCAGACTTGTCCTTTCGTTATGAATCCCCGACCGGAACTCAGGCCCTGAAACGCCCGGCTTCAGAGGCCCCATTCAGCTGTATTGCAGCGATCAGGCACCATGTTATTTCCAGTGAGGCGCAAACACAACATGATTCAGCACGTTTCTGCAACCATCGGGGCCAGGGAACAGCACAATACGCTGCTTAGAATCCCTATCGGCGCTCAAGTGTAATAGAATTTCTTATATAACGTTTTCCCGGCGGGAACACTCAAATCTGATTAGGGAGGAAGATATGGCCACATCAATAAAGCATGAAAACCGAATGCCTTTGACCGTTTCAACCGAGCCACTCTCCTCCGGTGAGCTCCGCAAGATGAACGCCTACTGGCGTGCATCCAATTACCTTTCGGTCGGGCAGATCTATCTCTATGACAATCCGCTGCTTCGTGAACCGCTCAAGCCGGAGCACGTGAAGCCGCGCCTGCTTGGGCACTGGGGCACAACACCCGGGTTGAACTTTATCTACGTACACTTTAACCGGATCATCAAGAAATTCGACTTGAACGTGATCTACATAACGGGCCCGGGGCACGGCGGCCCAGGGCTGGTGGCAAACACATATCTGGAAGGAACCTACAGCGAGTTCTATCACAGTATTTCCCAGGACGCCCAGGGTATGCAGCGTCTCTTTAAACAATTTTCCTTCCCTGGAGGCATCCCCAGCCACGTCGCCCCTGAAACTCCGGGTTCCATCCACGAAGGTGGCGAACTCGGCTATTCGATCGCCCATGCCTTTGGTGCCGCATTCGACAACCCGGACTTGCTGGTGTGCTGCGTGGTTGGCGACGGCGAAGCAGAGACGGGACCACTGGCCACAAGCTGGCATTCCAACAAGTTCCTGAACCCGGCAAGGGACGGCGCTGTCCTCCCGATTCTTCACCTGAACGGCTACAAGATCAATAATCCGACGATCCTTGGCCGCATGAGCGATGAGGACCTGACCGACTTGTTCAAGGGCTACGGGTACAAGCCCTACTTTGTTGAAGGGGACCATCCTGAAGCCATGCACCAACAGATGGCCGGAACGTTGGATGCCATTGTGGACGAGATCCAGGGGATACAGAAGTCCGCGCGCAAGGACGGAAAAGAGCTCCGGCTGGTATGGCCGATGATCATCCTGCGATCGCCCAAAGGCTGGACGGGCCCCAAGGTTGTGGATGGACAACAGGTGGAAGGAACCTCCCGGGCGCACCAGGTTCCACTTTCCGAAACGGCCACCAATCCCGAGCACCTTGCGATGTTGGAACAGTGGATGAAAAGCTACAAGCCCGAAGAACTTTTTGACGACGAAGGGCGATTGATCCCCGAACTGGCGGAGTTGGCGCCTAAAGGCGACCGGAGAATGGGCGCCAACCCCCACGCGAACGGGGGTCTGCTGCTCAAAGACCTTAAAATGCCGGACTTCCGTGACTATGCAGTTCCCGTAACCTCACCGGGGAAGTCGGTGGCCGAAGCCACCCGGGTTATGGGCAAGTTCCTTCGCGATGTGATGAAGCTGAATGGAGAGTCGAGAAACTTCCGCGTGATGGGTCCCGACGAAACAAATTCCAACCGCCTGAGCGCGTTGTTTGACGTGACGGGCAAGGCCTTCATGGAAGAAATACTGCCCACAGACGATCATCTCTCACCCACGGGGCGCGTGATGGAAGTCCTGAGCGAACACATGTGCCAGGGATGGCTGGAAGGCTACCTGCTGACGGGGCGGCACGGATTCTTCTCCTGCTATGAAGCTTTTATCCACATTGTGGATTCCATGTTCAACCAGCACGCAAAATGGCTGAAGGTGACGCGCAGCATCCCCTGGCGAAGACGAATCGCCTCTCTGAACTATCTGCTGACGTCGCACGTGTGGAGGCAGGACCACAACGGATTCTCCCACCAGGACCCCGGTTTCATTGACCACGTGGCCAACAAGAAGGCTGATATCGTCCGAATCTACCTGCCGCCCGATGCCAATACTCTGCTTTCCGTGACAGACCACTGCCTGCGCAGCCGCCATTACGTGAATGTGATTGTGGCCGGCAAGCAGCCGTCGTTGCAGTGGCTCGACATGGAATCGGCCGTGCAGCAGTGCACCGCCGGGATCGGTATCTGGAGCTGGGCCAGCAATGACCAGGGCGGCGAGCCCGACGTCGTGATGGCATGCTGCGGCGACGTGCCAACCCTGGAAACACTGGCGGCAGTGGACCTTTTGCGGAGGGCCTTTGAAGACATTAAGATTCGGGTGGTCAACATTGTGGACTTGATGACGCTTCAACCCTCCACCGAGCATCCGCACGGGCTGAACGATCGCGACTTCGATATTCTCTTTACCACAGACAAGCCCGTCATCTTTGCATTCCACGGATACCCGTGGCTGATTCACCGCCTGACCTACCGGCGGACGAATCACAAGAACCTTCACGTACGCGGCTACAAGGAAGAAGGAACCACAACGACACACTTTGACATGGCAGTGCTGAATGACATCGATCGCTTCCACCTGGCGGGCGATGTGGTGGACCGCGTCCCCCGTCTGGCCCGAATTGGGGCCCACTTCAAGCAGGAACTACGCAACAAGCTGATCGAACACAAGAACTATATCGTGAAGTACGGCCAGGATATGCCGCATGTCAGGGAGTGGAAGTGGCCTTATTGAGCAAGCTCACTTCCTGGCTTGAAACCACATTGTGGCCTCCGGATCTGTTTCCCCATACGGTCTCGCCTGTACGGGGCGATGGTCAGCCCACACCCTTGTGAGAATCAGGCTTACTGACGTGGAGAACTGTCTCCGCCACTCAGTCCGCTTCGCCAACTCTCCAGGGCGTCGGCACCGTAAGTAGCTTCAAAATCAGTATCCGTACTAGACTGACTGCTTACCCATCGGCGGGCTTTTGAAAGATTATGAATGACCACCGCGGACAGCTGGCCCTCTTCGTCCTGTTTCGTTTGTCGCGCAGCGTAGCAGCCGGCATGATCACGATTGCCTTTCCCTATCTGGTGCTGACCTACCACCATTATAGCCCCCTGCAGCTGGGGCTTCTTTATACTTCGGCCGCCGTTGCTACGGCAGCGCTGGGCCTGCTGTTCGGATTCCTGACAGACACATGGGGCAGAGTAAGAACACTGTTTCTGGTAGGATTGCTGCTTCCGGTCAGCTCCGCGATTGTGTTTCTTTCGAACGGTTTGCTCCCTCTATTTATTGCCACAATCCTGGGAGGCTACTCGGCAACGGGATCGCTGATGGAAGGCGGCGTCGGGGGAGCCGCCCAGCCTATTCAGACCGCCGTCGTCACAAGCCTTACGAGCTCAGAAGACCGCACGTTCTGGTTTTCAATCCTGACTTTCCTGAGCGGTATGTTCGGAGCGCTGGGTGCACTGCTGGCTAAACATGCCGATGTCCGGAACGTGTTTCTTTATGCCACGCTGATCTCCGGCTCAGGTCTGGTGTTTCTTGCCTTCGTTAGAGCAGCCGAATTCCGGGGCAACCTCCGGCGGCTTCACAGCAAGATCATTATCGGCAAGTTCACCATCACCGGTATTCTGAATGGATTCACGCAGGGATTGGTGGTCCCGTTCCTGATCCCGTTTTTCGTGATTGTTTATCACGTTCCCAAATCGGAGATGGCCGTCTTTGCTTTTGCCAGTGGCACGCTGGCGTCGTTCGCCCTTCTAGCAGCGCCCCGCCTTGAGCAGACACTGGGATTCGTCAGGAGTATTGCCGTGACGCGCGGGATCGGGACGGTGTTGCTGCTGCTCTTGCCCTTCTGGCACGTTTATCTCTTCGCTCTTGCTGTTTACCTGGTAACGCCTGCGTTGCGCGTCATGGCTCTGCCGGTGCAGCGAACGGCCTTCACTGAGATGGTGAAACCGGACGAACTGGGCCGGGCGCTGGGGATCAATCAGGTGGCGCGCCTCGGAGCCTCTTCGGGCGGAATCACCCTCACCGGATACCTTTTTAACGTTTCGGAGTTTGCGGCCCCTTTTTGCATTTACGCGGTGACCATGGCGGCAAACATCTATCTCTATTTCCGTTTCTTCTATCACGGCCATCCGCGCAGCCCTGAAAAAACGTGACAATCCGTGGCATGTCGCCTGGTTCAATGAGTGGGATGGTCTTCATTCATAGCCTTCCCAAATCCCGCGGCGCTGTGTTCTTCGTGTGCGACAATCCCGGCGCCGTCCGTCCTGCGCAATGCTAAGCTATGCGTAAGATGCGCGAAGGCCTGAGCCAACACGAGGTCCTGGAAATCTTCCGCAGACAGCCGGAGAGAACTTTCCGCATCCGTGACCTCGTGCGGGAACTTGGCCTGAGGTCGAGTCAGGCGCATGAACTTAAGCATGTGTTGAACGACCTCTCGAAGCGCCGCAAGATCCGCGAGTCGAAGAAAAGCCATTTCACGCTTTCGCCAAAGCGCCACCCCGGCAAGCAACCTGATCAGCGGATGTGGCGCAAGGGTGGGAAGGTGAAATCACATATGGCC
>DATLWV010000007.1:0-12107 GCA_035576145.1 Terriglobia bacterium | reverse complement strand
ACCGAAGACGAGCTCCGGGATTTGTTCAGTGCGTTCGGGGAAGTTCAGCAAGTCCGGATCATGACAGACCGCGACACGGGCAAGTCTCGCGGATTTGCTTTTGTCGAAATAGCAGATGACGACGCGGCCGCAAAAGCTGTTACGGAGCTCAACGGCAAGGAATTTTCCGGGCGCGCACTCACGATCAATGAAGCCAGGCCCAAGCCTGAACGGCGGGGCGGGGGTGGATTCGGTGGCGGCGGTGGATTTGGAGGAAAGCGCCGGGGCGGCGGTGGTGGTCGAGGCGGCTCGCACGGACCGCACTCTCCCCGCGAACCACGCTGGTAAGGGAACTGCTTCTACTATCCCAGCACAAATAAGGTAAGGCGCGACTCCTGGACAGGGCAGACTGTGATCCCGTGTGGAGCCCATTCCGGAATTGGGTGCTAGGAGTGTCTGCGCATTTCTTGCCGGTTCTTCGCAATCCGGATTTCATCCTCCAGGAGAGACCTGTCCTGGCGTCGGTGCACGCCTGTCGCAAGTATTGTTAACCCAGGCGGCCAGGTCAACCCTTAAGCCAGGGATAGAAACTTGACGGGTAGTCCTTCCCCGCCCGTACAATAGCCCTATGATCATGTGTCGATTGGGCAGGGCGCTAGTCCTCCTTGTTCTTGTCGCAGCACCGTCGCTGGTCAATGCCTCGTCTTTGCCTCCCTTACCGGAGGTCACGACCATCGACCTTTTTCCGTCTGTGGTGAAGCAGGTGGAAGAAGCCTATCAAACGGCCCGATCTCATCCCATGGACGCGGCGGCTAACGGCAAGCTGGCTATGGTCCTCGATACCTACGAGCAGTTTTCTCTGGCAGAAGTCTGTTACCAGCGTGCGCACTTACTCGATCCCAAATCCTTTGAATGGGCCTATGATCTCGGCTACGTCCTCTTCAAGGAGGGACGGTATACCCAGGCTGTTGATGCTTTGCGTGAGGCTCTCGCCCTCCGACCTGACTATGTTCCCGCAAAACTGAAGTTGGCGGACAGTCTCTTTTCGGCCCGACAGACGGAAGCCGCGGGCAAGGTCTATCAGGAAATTGTTCAAGTAGACCCAGGCAGCGCCGATGCCTGGTACGGACTGGGCCGGGTCCAAGCGGCGCAAGGAGATCCCAAAGCGGCCGCCGTGTCGCTGGGAAAAGCCTGCGAGTTGGTTCCCCGGTACGGTGCAGCGCAATTTGCGCTGGCAACTGCCTACCGGAAGCTTGGAGAGCAGGAGAAGGCAACGGAACACTTCAAGCTTTACCAGGCTAACATGACTAACGTCCCGCCTGCTGTGGACCCCGTCCGGGCAGCTGTACAGGTACTCAACCAAGGCGCCACTATGTACCTGCGGCGGGGGCTTGATCTGGCTCAGGCGGGCGATCTTCAGGGTGCTATACAGCAACATTTGGAAGCGATCCAGGCGGACCCCAACGAAGTCCAGAGTTATATCAATCTGATACAGCTTTACGCCCGCATAGGCGAAAAGGACAAAGCTGTGGAGGCCTACCAGAAAGCTGTCGCGATCAACCCGAACCGGGCCGACTGTTATTACAATTACGGCGTCCTGATGTTCGACCTGCGGAAGCTTCCGGACGCCGAGCAGGCTATGAGGAAGGCCATCCAGATTAATCCCTTTTACGCGGAAGCCCACGACAGCTTGGGATACTTGTTGGCCATACAGGGCCATCTTGATGAAGCCCTTGATCAGTACCGCAAAGCGGTCGAGGAACGACCCGATTTTCGGCTGGCGCGTTTTCACATCGGGCAGGTTCTTGTGAACCAGGGTAATTTGCCAGAAGCCATCGAGGAATTTCAGAAGATCCTCACTCCGGATGATGCCAATACCCCCGGCTATCTCTATGCGCTAGGGGCCACATATGCGCGCGCAGGAGACCGCCAGAATGCCCTTGCCTATATGCGAAAAGCGCGGGACAAAGCGGCCGCACGCAACCAGGAACAATTGCTTACCAGCATCGACCGTGACATCTCCAATCTTGAAAAGTGATGAGTTTCATACCGAAGAGGGGCCGTGAAGACGCGACGGGAGAACAATACCAGATGACAGAGAGGGTTAATTGACTCGACGGGATCTTTTACTTGCCAGCCTTGCTGCATGCGCATGGCCCCGCAAGACCCCGGCAGCACTGCCCCTCCCAGCCGCGCCTCGGCCGATTTTCCGCGATGTTGCAGCGGAGACTGGGCTCAACTTTCACCATTTCAGTGGCGCTGCCGGTGACCTGCTGATGCCGGAAATCCTGGGTGCGGGTCTGGCACTGATCGACTATGACAATGATGGCGACCTTGACATCTATCTGCTCCAGGGAACCATGCTCCAACCTGATAAGAAACCCTTGATTCCCCCGCCACCAGGCTGGAAACCTGGAAACCGCCTGTTTCGTAACATGCTGTCCGAAACCGGCAAGCTGGAGTTTGTGGATGTCACTGAGAAGGCCGGCGTCGGACACATCGGCTATGCCATGGGAGTTGCTGTCGGGGATTACGACAATGACGGGTATCAGGACCTCTACGTCACCAACTTTGGCCGTAACGCCCTCTACCACAACAACGGGGATGGAACTTTTACAGACGTCACGGAGCAAGCGGGTGTGGGTGACCCGCGCTGGAGCACCAGCGCCGCCTGGGTCGATTACAATGGGGATGGCCTGCTTGACCTGTTTGTGTGCGATTATGTGGACTTTACGGTGCTTGGCCACAAGAAATGCTATTCCCCTTCGGGCCAACCCGATTACTGCTCGCCGATTGCGTACCACTCCATTCCGTCGCGTTTGTTCCGCAACCTCGGCAACGGGAAATTTGAAGATGTGACCCAAGCCTCCGGCATCGGGTCCTCATACGGCCCGGGGCTCGGGGTCATCTGCATGGACTTCAACGGCGACGGGTTGATCGACATCTATGTGGCTAACGATACGGCTGCAAATCTCCTCTGGCTGAATCAGGGCAATGGCACTCTCAAGGAGTCTGGTCTTGATGTTGGCGTCGCCCTTAGTGCGGACGGCCTGCCCAAAGCCGGCATGGGGATCACTGCAGATGATATTGACAATGACGGCCGCCTGGAAGTACTGGTCACAAACCTGAACCGGGAAGGTGTCACCCTGTTCCGCGGCGACGGAAAGGGTATGTACGACGACTACACCACCCAATTCCGTCTGGCGCAACCTACGTTCGGATATACAGGTTATGGCGTCGGCTTTTTTGACTACGACAACGACGGGCTGCTGGACCTCTTTATCGCCAATGGCGCCATGACCAACATCGACTCCATGCAAAACAGCCCCACGCCCTACGCCCAGAAGAACCAGTTGTTCCACAACGAAGGTCCGGGCAAAGGGTTTCGCGAAATCACCGATGGCGCCGGGCCCTTTCTGGAGCTGATTGAAATCAGCCGCGGCGCAGCGTTCGGCGATATCGACAATGACGGAAATATCGATATCGTTATTACGAACGAAGACGGACCCGCCCGCCTGTTTCTAAATCAGGGCGTCTCCCGGAACCACTGGCTACTGGTAAAGCTTGAAAGCCCGAAACTCAACCGCTTTGGCATGGGGGCCCGCGTTGGCGTTTTCCGACGTGAGATGCCTACCCTGTGGCGCCACGCCCATACCGACGGGAGTATGTTGAGCGCGAGCGACATTCGTGTCCACTTTGGTCTCGGCGAAAATCCCAGGATAGACGCAATTATCGTCCACTGGCCGGATGGGAAAAAGGAAAAGTGGGAGAACATCCGGGCTGACAAAATCCTCACCCTGCGCCAGGGGACGGGGCACGCCTTGTAATGAAGCGAGCGGTGCTACAACTTTCTAACCGTGCCTCGTACCACCAGGTCCGTCGACAGCGTTGTCTCAACAAATGGCATCTCCGGGTGACGAAGCCTCTCGAGTAGCGTAATCAGACAAGCGCGTCCGATCTCTTCCTTCCGGACGCGGACTGTCGTCAGCGGAGGGTCCATTAACAAGGCTTCCTCTCGGTCGTCAAAACCAATCAGGCTGATCTCCCCAGGAACACTCACTCCACCCCGGCGGAACGACCGCCACAGCCCGTAAGCCACCTCGTCGTTCACTGCAACAACCGCCGTGGGCAGCGGACGGCGTGCCAGCGCTCGTCTGCCGGCCCATTCCCCATAGTCCACAAAACTGAGCTCGCTGGCCTCTATGATGCTTCGCGGCTTAAGCTTGTGGTCCTGGCAGGCCCTCAAGAAGGCTTCCTGGCGGACCCTCACCCAGGGGTAGCTTACGTCTCCCACAAACATCAAATTCTCGTGTCCAAGACCAATCACGTTCTCTACAGCTTCCAACTCCCCCTTGAACCCATCGTAGCCAACCTGATCAAAGTATTTGTCCCCCTCGAAGTCCACGAGGTTGTTCCCGAACACAACAAACGGAATTTGCAACTTCTGTATCCGGGTAAGAAAGTTTGGATGGTTCGTCCCGGAAAGGATCAAGCCATCGAACAATCCGCGCTCGTCCAGGATAGACGGCAATTCAATCAACCCCGGAGCAGTCTCCGAGTCATAATGGACACCTGCAAACAATACGTGCTGCTTCAGCTCTCGCGCGCAGTCTTCCACACCTTGCAGGATTCGTGCATGGAACGAATTCGGGAACTTCCGGTTACCAAGAAGGAAGCAAACAATTTCAGAGTGCCTGCGGTGGATTCGCCGCGCCTGGGCGTTGGGGCGAAACCCCAGGTGCCGAATGGCCAGCATCACACGCTCCCGCGTTTCCAGCCGTACATGGTCACCACCGTTCAAAACGCGTGAAACAGTTCCAACTCCAACACCAGCTTCACGCGCCACATCACGAATCGTGGCCGCATTACAAACCGAACTCATCTTCGTCTCGCCTCCATCCCGGAAGAGTTAATTCAGCCCCTTGAACTTCGTTACGTCTAAGAGCAGCACGCCTCGTCTTGTTGGCCACATGGGAAATGCACAATGCACTATGCATAAAATCCCTTTAGACGTGGCCATAATATTTTAAGTTACGAAGATAAAAATAATGCTTGACAATAAATTTGTCTACTGATATACCATGGAACCGTTTCCGCATTCCTTGCGTCAGGCTTTGGGGCTAACAGCAAACCATCCATGGCCAAACTGCGGTCTGGTTTTCGGCCGGGGGTTTGTGCATTTCATGGGGCGTCATTGCCCTGGATATCTCACCGGGGTAACACATCTTAAATGGTTTGTAAGGAGGGAAAAGATCTCATGATTGGCAACGCTTGCAACCACTGCAGAAATTTCAATCGTTTCGTCCGCAGTGTAATTTTGGCCGCAATGGTTTTCTCGGTGGCCATGGCTATCCCCACAAGCGCCTTATCCCAGGTTCTTTATGGCACCCTGGTTGGCAACGTCAAAGACCCGACCGGCGCCGTTGTTCCCGCGGCGACGGTGACTGTCACCCAAACTCAAACCGGTCTCACCCGCCAGGCCCAGACCGATTCACGAGGCGGGTACACAATTTCAACTCTTTCAGCAGGCACATACACGGTTAAGATCGAGGCCAAGGGGTTCAAAACATTCTCCAAGACTGACGTGGCTGTTGTCATCAACACTGTGAGCCGTGTGGACGCCGCCCTCGAAGTTGGTGCGGTAAGCCAAACGGTTCAAGTCAACGCCAGCGCCGCTGTGCTGCAGACAGATCGCGCCGATGTCCATCATGATTTGACGTCACATGTTCTCGAGGAAGTGCCCCTGCCCCCTGGAAACAACTTCCAGACCCTGATGCGGGTGATTCCGGGCGCTACGCCTCCGACCACTGCTCACTCTATCGCCACAAACCCCACCCGTTCGCTGGATTTCCACGTGAACGGGACGAGCGATTATGGGAATACTGTCCGCATTGACGGCGTCAGCCAGTACAACATCTGGGTTCCTGAGAATACGTCCTATGTCCCTTCCTCTGACGCCATCGAGACCGTAAATATCACCACCGCGAATTTCAACCCCGAGCAGGGCCTGGCGGGAGGGTCCAGCACTAACGTAGAGATCAAGAGCGGGACCAACCAGATCCACGGCGACCTCTACGAATACCATTTTGATAACAACACCGAGGCCCACAACTTTTTTGATCCCAATAATGGCATTACTCGCAAGCCGAAGGACATTTTTAATCAGTTTGGGGCGAGCATCGGCGGGCCCATCAAGAAAGACAAGCTGTTCTACTTTTCAAACGTCGAGTGGATCCGGCAGGCGCAGTTTGCCACGCGGACAGCCACGGTGCCGACACCCAATATGGTCCTGGGCGATCTGACCGGCAACGATCCTGCTCATGGGCTTACAGGTAACTCGGACATCGTCTACGACCCGACCACAGGCAATGCTGACGGGACAGGGCGGACGCAGATCTACGCCACCAACGATCCCAACGACGCCGCCCATTACAATTCCCTCTGCGCCAGTGCGCAGTGCCTTAACATGGTCCCCACCAGCCGCATCAGCCCGGTGGCAGCCACGCTCCTTGCCTTGCAGCAGCAGGCTCCGGGTCGGTTCCTGCAGAGCTCCAGCACCTCGGAGCCCAGCGATAACTATCTGGCGGCGACCGACTTCTCCTTCGACCGGTTCAGCACGGACGACAAGATCAACTGGAACGCCACGGACAAGTTCACGATGTACGGGCATGTCGGCTATCTGAATTTCGATGCACTGGATCCGCAGCAATTCGGCGCGGTGGGCGGCACGGAAATCAGTGGCTTTGGCGGCAATGAGGGACATATGTATGGCTACACCCTCACTACCGGCATCACCGGCAATTACGTGTTCTCGCCGACTTTCGTTGTCGACGGCAACTTCGGTTTCACTCGTCAGACCGTAAACTCTGAGATGTTGGACATTAACTCCACCCCGGGAACTGACATCCTCGGCATTCCCGGCGTGAACGGCACCAGGAAATTCGAAGGAAGCTGGCCTCATTTCGGGATCAGCAACTTTGACGTGCTCGGCACGGATCACAATTTTATGCCGTACTACCGCAATGACCCGCAGTATCTCGTGAGCGGCAACGCCAGTTGGATCCACAGCAACCACACGGTGCGGTTCGGCGGGACTTTTTACATCCAAAACCTGCACCACCAGCAGCCGGAGTGGAACGCCGGAGGATCATCCTATGGGCCGCAGGGTGGATTCGGATTCGGCTCCGGTCCCACGGCCTGCAAGGACTGCAACGCGGGTAATGGTTCAAAAACGAACGCCTACAATGATCTGGCAACATTCCTGCTGGGTCTGGACACCAATTATGGCAAGAACATCCAGATCCCGGATTACTTTGACACCCACACCCACTTTTTCTCGGTGTATGGGGGGGATGAATGGCAGATTAGCAATAAGCTGACGGCCAACCTGGGCCTTCGCTGGGAGTACTACCCGATGCCCACGCGGGGCAATGGCCGGGGCATGGAGCGGTTTGACTTCGCCAATTACGCCATGATGCTCTGTGGCGTGGCAGGCGTTCCGATCGACTGCGGAACCAAGGTCAGCAAAACGCTGTTCGATCCCATCGTCGGTCTTGCTTATCGCGCCACACCGACCCTTGTGGTCCGTGCCGGTTATGCACTCTCTAATGAGCCTTACAACCTGGCCGACAACCTCCGGACGAATTTCCCGGTGATGATTCCGCTCTATGTCAGCGCGGATTCCTACCAGGCTTCAGGAGTGCTGAATTCGGCCGATCTCCAGAACAGTCCTGTCGGCTCGACGCTGCCGGTCGGCATTCCGTTGCCGGCAACGCCGTGTCAGACATGCGCTGAGGACCCCATCCCAGGAAATGTTTCCCTGGGGACGACCGTGGATAACCTCAAGCGCGGATATATCCAATCGTGGAACTTTACCTTGGAAAAGGAACTGCCTGACGGCTGGCAGGCTCAGGCGGGCTATGTCGCCACCCGCACCGTTAACCAGCTCGGGTTCCAGGACTTGAACGTGGAGAGCCCGATCGCTCCGGGAGGATGCGTTGTGGGCACAGATTGCGGCGGCCACGCCAGTCAGCCGTTTTATTACAACGCCGGAACCGCCGCCTGTACGGATGTCGCTTCGCTTGACCCGGGATGTCGGCAGGCATCAACCAATATCGTCGCGCCAATCGGGAACATGCATTACGATGCTCTCCAGACTCAGCTGAAGCACCAGTTCGCCAACGGTTACCAGGTGATGCTCGCCTACACCTGGTCGAAAAACATTGGGATGGCAGGCGTGAACAACGAGAAGAGCCACCCCTATATCAACACACCTGCTTTCTTCTACCTGAACCGGGGCCTCTCTCCGAACGACCGCCCCCAGAACTTCCAGGCGGTGTTTATCGGGCAGTCGCCTTTTGGTGCCGGCAAAAGGTGGATGACGACCGGAATAGGCTCCAAACTCCTGGGTGGGTGGCAGATCAGCGGCATCATGTCAAAGGTCTCCGGAACGGTCTTCCAGTTGCACGCCGGTGGATCCTCATCAACCAATTTAAACGCGACGGTGGGTAACACTCAGCGTCCGGACCTGGTGAAATCCTCGGTCGACGTTTTGAGCAATTACGGTCCGCACACCACCTGGTTTGACACCTCGGCTTTCGCGCCGGTCACCGACAAAAACCGTTTCGGCACCTCGCCGTATTATGTGCTCCATGGGCCGCCTTATTTCGACCTCGATTTCGCCCTTGCCAGGAACTTCAGGCTGACAGAGCGATTCAATCTGCAGTTCCGCGCGCAGTCGATCAACTTCACCAATACACCGCACTTCAGCAACCCGAACGGAGATCTCAACAGCAGCAGCTTCGGGCGGGTGAATGGGTTGGCGAACACCGGCCGCGACGGCGGAGTGGACGCACGGCAATTCATATTCACCGCCAAACTGAGCTTCTAGTTGGAGCTCGCGCCTGGTTAATTCAACCCTTGGGGACCGCTTCAGATAGCGGTCCCCTCTTTTTTTTAGAGATCAACAGATTTGAACATCGTGGGGCAGCACGTCTCTATATATTCGTCGAAGGCAGTGATTCGCTGCTCCAGGAGGCCTCAATTTCTTCGAGGGTTCGTCCCTTGGTTTCGGGGACGAGCCTGAAAGCGAAGACGAACGCGGCGACACAGGCGGCGGCGTAAATCCAGAATGAGAACTTCGCTCCCACAGCCTCAATCAGGCTCAGGAAGGTTATGCTCACCACCAGATCGAAAATCCAGATGGTGACTGAAGCCACGGACATGGCCTGCCCTCGGATGGTGGTGGGGTAAATCTCCGAGATCAGCAGCCAGAAGACCGGCCCCAGGCCAATGGCAAAGCAGGCAAGATAAGCCAGCACATCCGAAAGGATAGCGGCCCTCGAAACATGAGCGGCGCCGAAGAGGAATCCAAGAAGTGTAAGGCTAACCAGCATGCCGCCAATCCCGAGGAGCAGCAGCGGCCTGCGGCCAACGCGGTCCAGCAGCAGCAGCGCCACAATGGTCACAATCAGGTTGACTCCGCCCACCAGTACAGTTGCCAGGATTGCACTCGACGCGCTTCTGAATCCCGCCATCTGCAGAATGGTCGGCGTGTAATAGATGATGGCGTTCACTCCGGTAATCTGCTGGAAGATGGCAAGCCCCACGCCGATCGTCAGTGGCTTCCTGAACCGGCCGCCGAACAGGTCTCGAAACCGCAGCTTGTCAACTTCGGTCACCACCTTAAGCTCTTCCAGGTGGCGGCGGGCATCTTCCGTACTTTCCACGCGATCCAGAATCCTGAAGGCGTCTTCCGATTTCTCCTGTGTCACCAGCCAGCGCGGGCTTTCAGGAAGAAAAATCAGGGCCACCAGCAGAATCACCGAGGGAATGACAGCGCTGATGAACATGGCCCGCCAGTTCGACGAGCCGGAAAACAGATAGTCGACGTAATACGCAACCACAATTCCTGTAACGATAGCCAGTTGGTTCAGCGTGACCAGTGCGCCGCGAATCCTGGGTGGGGCCAGCTCCGCGATATAGAGTGGCGTCAGCATCGACGCGACGCCCACCGCCACTCCAATAACAAAGCGGGCTGCCAGAAACAGCAGCAGGCCGTTGGCCATGCCCGTCAGCACGGCAAACACGCCAAAGAGAATGGCGTTCACTATCAGTACGGGCCTGCGGCCGTAGCGGTCGCCAAAGGACCCTGCAAAGCCTGCACCGATGGCAGCCCCGGCCAGCACTATGCTCACCGCAACTTCCGTCTCGACGGGGGTCAGCTGGAATTGCTGCCGCACAAAAAGGATGGCTCCAGAAATTACGCTGGTGTCGTATCCAAACAGCAGCCCGCCCAGCGCGGCGGCAATGGCCACCATCAGCGCGTAGCCGCGCTTGCCCAATCCAAATGGAACTTTGTCCATGAAGCCTCCGCCCAAGGCCTAAGATGGTAACGGATATGCGAAGCATTGTCACGGCTCGCGGCAGGCAATGGTTTGTTGTATATTTTTAACGTTTATCGCAGTGCCTGTGTACATTTCGCGGCAAGGGGCCACATGACCAAGTCTCATTTTCAAACGACACTTACAATCATTCTCGCCCTCCTGGCACTTCTTTGCATCCGTCAACAAATTCTGCCCGGCCAGACAGGTCCAGCCCCGCAAGTCGAAAAAATCACAATCGACGTGCAGGCGCCTTCGCATCCCTTCCCTCACTATTGGGAACAGATGTTCGGTTCGGGGCACGCGGGTCTTTCGCTGCGCCAAAGCTATCGTCAGGATCTGAAGGCCGTGAGACGAGTGACAGATTTCCAGTACGTCCGTTTCCACGGCATCTTCGATCGCGACGTGGGTCTCTACAATGAAAGCAAGCAGGGCCAGGCTGAATACAATTTCACCAACGTCGATCAGATTTACGATGGCCTGCTGGCCAACGGCGTTCGGCCTTTTGTGGAACTGAGCTTCATGCCACAATCGCTGGCATCAACACCGCAGCAGCAGGAATTCTTTTACCACCCTTTTATTGCGCCACCGAAGGACTGGACCCGCTGGGGGGAACTCATTAGTGCCTACGCGCAACATCTTGTTGCGCGCTACGGCATTGAAGAGGTGTCGCAATGGTATTTCGAAGTGTGGAACGAACCCAACATCGGCTTTTGGGCCGGTGAGCCCAAGCAGTCAACTTATTTTCATCTCTATGACGTCGCCGCGCTGGCGCTCAAGAGCGTCAGCACGAGAATCCGCGTTGGCGGCCCGGCAACGGCGCAGGCCGCATGGGTCAGCGCATTCATTGCTCACTGCGCCGAAAAGAAGGTTCCCGTCGATTTCGTCTCGACCCACGTTTACGGGGACGACACTGCGGAAGACGTTTTTGGCACGCATCAGAAGATTGCCCGCCGCGACATGGTGGTAATGGCCGTCAAGAATGTTCACGATGAAGTGGCCACCTCGACAATGCCAAACCTCCCTATCATCTTCAGCGAGTACAACGCCACCTACATGAACATTCCGGACATTACCGATTCGGCTTTCATGGGGCCGTGGCTGGCCGAAACCATCAGCCGTTGCGAAGGCCTGGTCAATTTGCTCTCGTACTGGGCTTTTTCCGATGTCTTTGAGGAACAGGGCGTGGCGAAGACACCTTTTTACGGTGGATATGGCCTCATAGCCACTGGCCACATTCCGAAAGCAGCTTACAACGATTTTGCCTTGTTGCATCGCCTGGGCACAGAACGGCTCACGGAAAGCTCCGGCCAGACGATTGTCACACGCCGCACCGACGGAACGCTCGCTATCGCGCTGTGGAATTATGCCCCACCCGGGAATGAAGGGGTCCGTCGCACCTATAGGCTTTCATTCAAAGGACTCAGGGGCGCACATCGAGCCATCATCTGGGCGGTTGACAGGCAGAACGGTTCAGCCCTCGCCACGTGGGAAGCTATGGGCAAGCCCAATTTCCCCAGTCAAGCCCAGCAACAGATCCTTCGCCAGGCAGCCCAACTTGCCCCGCCTACGATTGAAGCGCTCCCGGCAGACAATCCCGCGCTCTCACTTACGCTTGAAGCGCACGCTTTATTACTGATTGAAATTACTCAATGACGGGAATTCGGTTGTGACTGATTAGCTAACGAAGAGGGATCGCGGAAGTACAACCGTCCGGATAGCGCTGCTAAATCGTCCCACCGCCGC
>DATLWV010000006.1:0-2437 GCA_035576145.1 Terriglobia bacterium | reverse complement strand
ACCGGTTTGTGCCATCAAAAAACGAACCACAAAGTTCACGAAGGGCGCGCCGGGATAAACCGGCATGGAGTAGGGAATGAGAGAGTCCTACAGGAAAGGAATAGCAAACCATCCTGACCCCGAGTCATGCGGTGGACATCGAGAGGTGGCCGCCGAAGCGTTGACAGGGGCACAAGCAGGCAGGGCATTGAGCTGCGAAATCCCTTTATCGTTCGGGGGGCCGACGCTGTCCTTTGAAGCGGAAGGCGAAAGCACGAGGGGCGAAGAGGCGAGTCCCGAGGGCACCCCGCGCAGTCTGAGACCCCAGGCATGTTTGGAAACTCCGTGCGCGAGAACCGGGAGACCCCAGCAACGCCCGTGGTAGGAGCAAGAAGCGGGCTGGTTGATGAAGGCCATGAACCATACGATCAACACAAACGTTGCCGGGGAGTCGGACGAACGGGTAGTACCGGCGAAATGTCCGAACAAGGGGGAACCCGGAAGCCAGGGAGACTCCGCGGAGGACATGGAGGGAAGCCGTTCGACCAAGAGGAACGCCGAAAAGACCCACACGCTTCGGACACAGGGCCGAGCAGGCGTGTCCCAGGGACTTGGAGGTGTGCGGGAGGCAGCAGGCAAGGACAGGAAGCAGAAGTTCACCGCGCTGCTACACCACGTCACGCGAGAGCAACTTCAGGACAGCTACGGAAGGCTGAAGAAAGAGGCTGCACCGGGGGTGGACGGGGTTACGTGGCGAGAATATGGAGAGGGAGTGGAGGGCCGAATCCGGGACTTGCACGACCGAATCCATCGGGGCGCGTATCGCGCGCAACCGTCCCAGAGGAGATACATACCGAAGCTCGACGGTCGGCAACGACCGTTGGGGATTGCCGCCTTGGAAGACAAGATCGTGCAACAGGCGGTGGTCACGGTACTGAATGAAGTCTACGAAGAAGACTTTATGGGATTCTCCTATGGCTTCCGCCCGGGACGCAGCCAGCACGATGCGCTGGACGCGTTAACCGTAGGGCTGAAGCGGAGGAAGGTGAGCTGGGTGCTGGACGCCGACATCCGTGGTTTCTTTGACCATATGAACCATGAGTGGCTGATGAAATTTGTACAGCACCGTATTGCGGATCGGCGCATCCTGCGACTCATCCAGAAATGGCTGAAGGCGGGGGTGTCGGAAGAAGGGAAATGGCAGGAGAGCAAGGAGGGGACACCGCAAGGAGCGGTGATCTCACCCCTGTTAGCGAACGTCTACCTGCACTACGTGTTTGATCTGTGGGCCAACCAGTGGCGAAAGCAGCGCGCGCAAGGGGATATGATCATCGTCCGCTACGCCGATGATATCGTACTGGGGTTTCAGCACCGGAAAGAAGCAGAGGCATTCCTGGAGCAGATGGGGGAGCGGATGCAGAAGTTTGGGCTGGAGCTACACCCGGAGAAAACCCGACTGATCGAATTTGGACGATTTGCGGAGAGCAACCGGAAGCAGCGGGGAGAGGGAAAGCCTGAGACCTTCGACTTTCTGGGATTCACGCACGCCTGCGGGAAGACCCGGAAAGGAGGCTGGTTCACAGTCAAGCGATGGACGATCAAGAAGCGATGGCGCAACAAACTGCAAGCCATTAAGCAGGAACTGCGCAAACGCTGGCATGAGAACGTCACCGCCACTGGGGAATGGCTAAAGATGGTGCTACGGGGCTACTACAACTACCACGCGGTTCCCGGAAATCTCCCCGCCCTGCGGGCATTCCGCCGGGAGGTGGCGCACATGTGGCGCCGTTGGCTGCGGCGACGCAGCCAGCGAAACCGCATCACGCGACCGCGTTTCAACAAGTTGCTGGATCGGTATTTTCCCAACCCGCGTATTTTGCACCCTTATCCCTGGGTACGCTTCGACGCCAGATACTCAAGGTAGGAGCCGTATGCACTAAAGTGTGCTCGTACGGATCTGTGCGGGGGGCGGGGAGTAATCCTCGTCCCTACCGCGACAGCACCAAGGAAAACCAAAAACCGCGGATCAGCGCAGATGAACGCGGATTTTCAAGAAAAGGGTGTTTCGGCAAGGAAAAATCTTTGCAGCCTACGTGCATTTTCGTCATTAGCAGGGGACGCACGGGTATCCGGGGCAACTGGTATGATCTTCTGCCATGAAATCCCTGTATGTCTTCGTTCTCCTGTTCTCCGGCGCTGTTCTTTCTGCCCAGCAGCCCTTTCTCACCCAGCAGCAGTGGACGACGTTGCGCGACGAGGCCAGCGGCGCTGCGCCTTATGAAAACCTGCGACAACTCACACGGCTGCATCGGGTTCCGGCTACCGCTGAGTTCGAGCTGGCCGCCAGATTCATGCTGGAACGCGCGCGCCAGTACGGCCTGACCGATGCTCACGCCGAGCAATTCCCGATCGATGGCAGGATTCAATATGGGCTGATGCGCTCCTATCTGAGCTGGAA
>DATLWV010000005.1:0-4708 GCA_035576145.1 Terriglobia bacterium | reverse complement strand
CACGCAACTTGCCCTCCTGGTCTTTTCGCTCCATTCCATCACCAGGTCGCGCCGGCGGCGTAGCTTGTTCACCGTTTCCTGCAGGTGATCCTGCGGTCCATGGAGCGCTGCCGGGATTGCGTACTGCAGCGGATGGTTTGCGGACAGCCGCGCCCGCAGCAGCTTGTGAATGCCCTGAACGTATGGAGTGACCACGGCAGGATCGCCGCTCACAATTCCCCACGCCACCCGCCAGCCCGGAGCCAGATACTCCTTGGAAAGTCCGCCGAAGGTGACCACGGGAACGTCAGGCGCCAGGGTGGCAATCGAGATGTGAGGCTCGCCGTCCAGAATCAGTCTCGCATAAATTTCGTCTGAGAAGATAACCAGATTGTGCCGCCGTGCAACCTCCACAATCTTTTCCAGCTTGGCCCGCGAGTAGACCGCGCCCGTGGGGTTATTCGGATTGATCACCACCAGCGCGCGGGTTTTCGGGGTGACCTGGCTCTCCAGATGCTCGATATCCGGTTGCCAGCCATTGTTCTCATCCAGGTTGTAAGAATTGGGCTGCGCGTTCAGCTTTGCCAGCACCGCATCGTAGAGCGGGTAGTCCGGCGACGGCGTCAAAACGCTCTCGTGCGGCTCCAGCAAGGCTGTCAGAACAATGTCCACGGCTTCACTGACGCCCTCGGTAACAAAAACGGTCTGAATGTTCCGGATGCCTCTCGCTTCAGCCTCTGCCCGAATCGCTTCAAGCGCCGGTTTAACGCCCAGCGACGGGGCGTAACCGTTGAAGCCGTCGCGCATGGCTTTGGCGGCCGCCTCGATCAGGTGCGCAGGGGTCTGGAAATCAAAGATAACCGGGTCGCCGATGTTGAGCGGAAGGATCTGCTTGCCCTGGCGGGTCAAATCCTCCGCCAGCACAGCCAGGTCGCGAATGGCATAGCGAACGTGCTCAAGCCTTGTGGCAGCAAGTATTTCACGGGTCTGTGGAAGTGTGCGTGGCATAGCTCCTGTTCCAAGAGAATTCTGACAGAAAAACCTCTGCCGGGTCAACAAATCCGCCAGGCCAAGCCCTTACCGCCGTGGGCCGGGAGGTTTCGCCGGGAAACATGTGTTGAAGATGAGGGATGGGAACTATATAGTGCTTATCTTATGAAGAAAACGTCATTCATAAGGCCAATTTTCCTCTATGTGATCCTCGCGGCATGCATGACCGTCCTGCCGGTGCGCGTGGTCCCTGCGCCGGCCACAAAAACGTCCACCAAAGTTCAAAAGATTCTGCAGTATATTTCCAGCGGCTGGGGCACTCTTACACGCTCCATGACAGAGTGCCGGACTTATACCGACCCCAAAACGAATGAAAAGTCCGCGCTCTACCTTCCCGCAGGTTTCCCGGAACCCGACGGCCTGAAGACCGCCGCCGAGGGCTGCCAGGTGCAGGTCAGTCACTTGCCGGCGGTCATCAAGCAACTGGGAAATGTTGACCTCAGTGCCATCAAGTCACACGGCCTGCTTTATCTTCCCAAGGCTTATATCGTCCCCGGCGGCATGTTCAACGAGATGTATGGCTGGGACAGTTATTTCATTATCCGGGGGCTCATTGAAGACGGAAGGCTCGACCTGGCACGAAATATTGTTGACAACTTCTTCTTCGAAATCGACCACTACGGCGGAGTCCTGAATGCCAACCGGACTTATTACCTGACGCGCTCGCAACCGCCGTTTCTGACTTCCATGATCCGGGCAGTCTACGAGGTCGAGAAAGCCAGGGGCCAATCGGACCCCACCTGGCTGCGGAACGCCTATGACCATGCCGTCAAAGACTATCACTTTTGGACGGAATCTCCTCACCTGGCAGGAGACACCGGTCTCTCTCGATTTTACGGCCTTGGCGAGGGCCCGGTTCCTGAACTCGGTCCTGCAACAAATGCTTATTATGAGACTGTGGCCCGTTATTTTCTGCTTCACCCGCAGGGGAGCCAGCCTTACCTGCAACTGGTTCCAAAGAATGCCAACGGCCCTCAGGCAAACGTCATAGGACCGGAGTTTACCCTCAACCTCGATTTCAGGCGCAATCAGGAAGGGTCCAAAGAGCAGGATGAAACCCTCGACAAATTGGCTCTGACGCCCAGATTTTACAAGGGTGACCGGAGCATGCGCGAATCGGGGTTTGACGTGTCTTTCCGCTTTGGTCCATTCGGAGCCAGCACCCAGGATTTTGCCGCCGTCGGGCTGAATTGCCTGCTTTACAAGTCCGAACAGGACCTGGAGTGGATGAGCAGTGAGCTCGGCCTGAAAGAAGCATCCCTCGAATGGCATCACCAGGCAGCAACCCGCCGCCGGGAAATTGACCAGTACCTATGGGCCCCTTCTTATGGTCTTTATTACGATTACGATTTTGTGAACAAGGCCCAGTCCAGGTATTCCTACGCGACGACCTTCTATCCTCTCTGGACCGGCCTGGCTACTCCCGAACAGGCAAAAGCTGTTGTCAGGAATCTGACAGCATTTGACCGGCCTGGCGGGATTGTGATGAGCATGGCCCAAACCGGGGCCCAGTGGGATGCCCCGTACGGTTGGGCGCCGATTCAACTGATTGCCATTGAAGGTTTGCGGCGATATGGATATGAGGCCGAGGCTAACGGCATTTCACTCCAGTTCCTGTCTATGGTTCTGGATAACTTTCTCCAGGACGGGACCATCCGCGAGAAATACAACGTGGACACCAGGTCCTCCGAAACAAACATTCAGGTGGGATATAAAGCAAACGTGGTGGGTTTTGGATGGACTAACGGCGTCTTCCTGGCTCTTTACAACCCTCTCCCCAAAGCGGCACAGGAACGCCTGGCCCAAAACTGATGCCCGCTTATCAACGCAGGATTCCAGGCCAGGCCGCCCTGCTCTGAACAGGAGATACCCTCAAGGACCAACAACGGGATTAGTCAGCGTCCCCAGCCCTTCAACCGTGACGCTGGTTACATCGCCGGCCTTCAGGAAAACCGGAGGCTTGCGAAATACTCCGACTCCGGGCGGCGTACCGGTTGAAATCAAGTCGCCCACTTCCCAGGTGGCGGACTGTGAGAGGTAACTGATCAAATAAGGGACGCTGAAAATCAGGTTTGAAGTGTTCGAATCCTGCATGACCTCGCCGTTCAGCGTGAGCGAAATGCGCAGCTTGTGCGGGTCCTTGATTTCGTCCCGCGTAACGATCCAGGGGCCGGTTGGGGCAAAGGTGTCGCAGCTTTTGCCGCGATACCATTGGCCGTCAGAAAATTGCAGGTCGCGCGCGCTGACGTCGTGAAGGATCATGTAGCCCGCGACGTAATCGTATGCCTCCGCCTCGGGAATGCGGCTTCCTCTCTTCCCGATGACGACGGCAAATTCGGCTTCGTAGTCCACCTGCGAAGAATTCGGTGGCAGTTGAATAGGGTCGCCCGGGCCGCAGATCGTGTTCCCGGACTTGAGAAAGAAGATCGGCGATTTGGGAGGCTCGTGGCCCTGCTCGCGGGCGTGATCGGCATAGTTCAGGCCAACGCAGGTGATCTTGCCCGGCTTCGGGATTGGAGCCAGCAGGCGCGCGTTGGCGAGTGGAGTAAAAAGTCCCCGCGGCGCTTTGGCCGGGTCAATCCCCTTGGCCAGCGCAGAGGCGACCGCAGCGAGCGATTTGCCCCAGGCCTGTCCGCGGCCGAGCAACTCGATCATGTCTCTTGGCGCCGCTCCGGCATCCAGGACCCGGCGCGCAGCATTTTTGAAGCTCGCACCCTGCGCCAGCGCGCGCGGCACCCGTTTCTTCTGCAGCAGTTGCATCGCCGGACCGACGCCGACGATTCGATCTTTCACGAGAACTCCCAGGGCAGGTTGTTTGCCCGATTCGTAAGCGACTAGTTTCACAGTTCGTCCTTTCTTCTGAATAAAAGTAAGAATCGTGCACGGCTGGCAGGTTATTCTCCGGTCAGGAGAAAATGATAATAGCCTGAGCCGGCGCTGAACTCAATGGCGTGGCCGCGGGCCGTTGCGGCGGTGATCCCGGGGTCGCCCGGAACAAACTTGCCGTTTTCCCACACAACGTGGCCGCCCTCGCGTATGGTCCAGTTCGTCATTTCTTCTTCTGCTGGAACCACAATTTTGGCATCGCTGTTTGCGGGAATAACCACCTCCATGGAGACGGCTCCCGCTTTCTTATTCCAGGCACAGGACACCTGGCCGCGGACGGTTTCAATCGAGGCGCTTGCCCAGTCAAGGTCCTCAACCAAGTTGGGTTCAACCACGATGTGCCGGTAACCCTCCCCCTCCGGGCCCAGGTTGATGCCGCCGAGGGCACTATAAAACCAGGCGCCAAGACTTCCCATCATGATGTGGTTGTGGGAGTTCATCGAGGGCCCGATCTTGGACTGCCAAAGTTCCCACAAAGTGGTCGCGCCCTCCGCGACCATGTACCCCCAGCTGGGATAAGTTGTCTGCGTGGCCAGTTCATATGCCAGATCGGCATGTCCATCGCGGGTGAGCACCGGCAACAGATACTTGACGCCGATAAAACCCGTAGTCACGTGCGTGTTGTGCTCATAAACGATGTTGTTGTAAAGCTTGCCCATCACTCCGCCGCGTTCTTTTTCCGGAACCAGGTCCAGGAACAGGGGCATGACTTGCGCGGTCTGGGTGCCGTTTGCATACTCGCCCGTTTCGGCGTTGAAGAATTCTTTGTTGAAGGCATCTTTGATTTCGCCGG
>DATLWV010000004.1:0-3001 GCA_035576145.1 Terriglobia bacterium | reverse complement strand
CGCCATAAGGCATCGCGTCGCGGGCGTTCATAATCAGGTTCATGAAAACCTGCTGCAATTTGCCTGCATTTCCCTGAATGGATGGAAGATCTGAATCGAGCTCTGTCTGGACGCTGATCTTGGCGGAACGCAGCATGGGAGCCACCAGGGAAACCGTTTCCTTGATGATCCTGTTCAGTTCC
This sequence comes from Terriglobia bacterium, assembly GCA_035576145.1. Lineage (GTDB taxonomy): Bacteria > Acidobacteriota > Terriglobia > UBA7540 > UBA7540 > SCRD01. The sequence continues at coordinate 2,819 of DATLWV010000004.1, read as the reverse complement.
AGATCGACGCGTTCGCTGCCACTGACGCGCGAGAATTTCAGCAGATTATTGATGATTTCTGAGGCCCGGAACCCCTGCTTGACAACCCTGTCCAGGACCGGTGAGTGAGGGTCATCTGAAGGCAGCTGGCGCATCATCATCTGCAGTTGGGAAGTAATCACTGCCAGCGGGGTGTTGACCTCATGCGCAACTCCCGCCGCCAGCATGCCGATTGACGAGAGCTTTTCAGCCTGGACCAACTGGTCTTCCAGCTCAACACGCTCGGTAAGGTCGGTCATGATGAGCAGGCGGCCAATCACGCGGTCGTCCTTGCCCAGCAGCGGCACGGTGGAGAGGTTCACAATCAAAGAGCGCCCTGCCGCATTATTCAAGCGGAACTTGTAAAGGTTCAGCGAGCGATAGGGTTCGGAATGGCGGGGCAACTGCGCAATCAACTCCGCCGGAAAAACATCGGTCAGCCGCTTTCCTTCAGCCTCGGCGCCAGGAATCCCGTACAGCTTCTCCATGGAAGAATTCCAGGACTCGATGAATTGTTCGGGGTTCCACGCCACAATCCCGGCATCAATGGATTCGATAATATTCTCGCTGAAGTCCTTGAGAGCCTGGTTTTCCAGGGCCTTTCGTTCGAGCGATTCATAGAGGCGAGCGCTCTCAACAGCAATGGCCACATACCCCGACACGGTCTGCAGCAGGTCAACGTCTTCACTGGAGAGGAAATCGTCGTCCTCCGTCTTCCCCAGAGCCAGATAACCGAGAGTGCTCCCTTTCACTCGCAGGGGAAGGTAGTAGTGCAAACCCAGCTTTTCAATCGTCAACCTGGTAGAGGGAAGCAGGTCACCTGGATGTTTCACACTTTCAAAAAACAGGTAGCCTTTCCCCGTCTCGATCTCCGGCGTATCCAGGAAACTCATGTCGAGATCGCCGGCGAAAGTGAGGCCGCGGGATTTGGCCAGATGGACCTCTCCTGTCACAGACTTCAGAAACGCCGCCACGCGGTCCACACCCAGCGTTTCCGCCAGGCGCTCAACCGCCTGGTCCAGCAGCGAATCTACGTGGACTTCGGACCCGAGTTCGCGCGCAAAATCCAGCAGAGTCCTGCGGTAGTCGTAGCGCTCGCGGTTGAAGAACCGGTCCAGCCGCACCTGAATGCGCGTCACCATCGGCTGGAACAACAGGGCAGTCACCACAATTGCCAGTAACCATCCGCCCTGAGTGGTAATCAGCGCGCTGTTGCGGAAAAAGTCGGCAAACAGGAACACCAGGCCGAAGTAGAAACCGATAATCGCTGCGGTTGCCAGAGCATAAGCAATTCCGCGGCGGAAAATCATGTCAACGTCCATCAACCGGTAGCGAACGATCGCGTAGCCAAACGTCAGCGGCAGCACCACCAGAGAGAAGACGGAGAGCTTCAGCCATTCCGCGGGAATGAAACCCATGCCCAGGAAGTATGGGACCGCGTAAAGGGCAGCGAAAGGTACCACCGCAATTGCAGCCCCCCGCGTCACCCATTTCAGCTGTTGCCTGGCCAACGGAGTATCTGCGCGGCGATAAGATCGGAAGAGGAAGAAAACCCCGGCAACCGAATAAACGGCCAGGAGCCCCATCTCCAGGCTGTCAAACAGCCAGCGGACAGAAAGCATGGGCAGCGGCAAAGTCAGGAACCCGGCCATCACCAGCGCATGAAAGGCCAGTAGAAAGGCGGCCGGAGCGTAAAGAGCCGGCGGCAGGTAGCGCCGTCTCTCCACAAATTGAGGCTTCTCGGGGAAAGTGAGACAAAAATGCAGAAACAGCGCCGGTTGCAACAGTAGTGCCGTTACGTTGAGCCAGTAAACCGAGGAATCAAAAAGATTCAACTTGCCCGTGTAAGAAAAACAATAAAGAACAAAGGACGCCAGGCAGAACAAATAGAAGTGCAGCGATCTTGGCGCAGACCACCGGCGCAGAAAAACGAATGCCCCGATGATCAAATAGAGTAGCCCGACAACTTCAAGATACCCGTGGAGGCCCTGTGAATTGCTCTCTGGCGCGAGCACGACGCTGGTCTCAAATGACTCCCCTCCGCGAACCAGGTCATAGGTGGCGCGGGACCACACACCACTCTCAAAAACCGCGCGGCTAGCCTCAACAGTCGTCTTAACGGATCGGCCGTCAATTGACTTGAGGATATCTCCGGCAACAATTCCCGCCTGCCTTCCGGGAGAGTTTGCAGGAACGGTCCATGCTTTCAACCCTTGAGGCGTAGTAATCCAGGAAACGCCATCTGTAGGAAGTTGGTATACCCTACGTTGCTGAAAGTTTATGAAGGCGAAAATGACGAGCGTCACGCTCACGATCGCGAGCAGGAGGGTCAAGAAACGGTATGGGGCCCGTATGCTCATGGAACCTGTGCTATCCCGGAACAAAACAAGAACTTACAACGATATCTAAGCAAATTAAGTTCCTTACCATCATCCCGGCCTTTTCATTACTTTTCATCACTTTTCATTGCCTTTCAGCACATCCTGCACTAATCAGCAAAGCAATTCAGTTAATCAAGACCAGCTTATTATGATATTTGGAATCTCCAGTATGAAATCTGGTAGAATTCCGTTCTGTAAATCACGCCTTATCCCTGCTCCAAGCCTCACAAGTCATCGAGATTAAAGCCTCGAACCTGCATCGAGGAAAGGAATCTCACTCTGGACAGGTCCTCAAAACTGAACCGCAAACCCACCCCGAACGGAGCGATAAGCGGGGGTAAGCAAGACAGATCTGCCATTAGCCTGCCTCACCGACACAGAACCCTGGCCTAACAGGTTCCTGAAATCAGCGATTGCAAT
>DATLWV010000003.1:0-7893 GCA_035576145.1 Terriglobia bacterium | reverse complement strand
ACCTGGATGAACATGCTGGAAGTCCAACTCGAGCATTTTACGAAGACTCCGTTACTCACCAACACACAGCCGGATTTCAGCCAGGTTGGGAACTCGGAACTGCTTGACCGCACAGTCCGCAGCAACAATTGGATTCGGAGTGACACGATCTTTATCGAGAACGAGCAGATCGAAGCCCTGAGCAATCGCCCACCCTGGATCGGGGCATTGCTTGAACAGGGTATCCCGTTCACTCCGCCGCAATCTGTACACATTGATGAGGGAATTTCACCTTCGGACAACGCCATTGCTCATGTGATGGACATCGGCGCGAACTACTGGTCACTGTGGAATTTCCACGGCATCAGCGCGGCCAACCTTGCGAGCTGGTACAAAGCTTTTCCTGAATGGTTTGACCGCATCAATACGCGTATTGGTTATCGGGTGAGGCCGTCGTTCATCTGGAGCTATGAGGACAAAGGCTACGATGGCCTGATCGTCGGATTTGCCAATGATGGCATCGCGGGCGTTCCGGGCGTGCTGCGGGTAAGCGTGGAAACCCAGGATGGGACTGTGCTGAAGAGCGGCTGTCTGGACCCGGGTTATCCCCTGCCGGGAAAGATTCGCCAGGCGCAGTTTGTGTTGCCCAAGGGAACAAAATGGCAGGGACTGAGGCTCAAGGCGGAGATCGAGGTGAAAGGGATGCGATATCCCGTACGCTGGGCCTGCCACCAGAAATTGAATGAAGACGGAACACTCACCCTGCGCCCGAATGGGCGGCGCAGATAGTGAATGTGACAACGATCTTCAGAAGTTGAATGGTGGCCCAAATGGCCGGCGCCATCAAGCGATTTTGCAGAATGAGACAGAGAGGAGCACGAATGCGACATCAAGATGCTGGGCCATCAAACAGGTCAGAGAAGGACCCGAATCTTCAAGCATCGCACCCATCCCGGCGCACTTTCCTCAAGAATGTTGCCGCTGCCTCCGTCGCTGCCGTTGGCGGGCGGGTCAGTGTAAGCGAGGCGGCGGAACCCATCGGCTTGCAGACAGGAAGTAATGCGCAATCCAAGCCTGAAAAGAAGGTGGTTGCCATCCAGATTCCTGCGGTGTCCTTCAGCGATGAAGGAGTGGACAAAGTCCTCGACACCGTCCAGGAGCGTGGCGGTGTAAATACCCTGTCAATCGCGGTCTTCAGCTATGGGCGGGGAATTGAGGGAAGGCAGATTCCCGGGCATCCGCTTCCCGATCACGGCGTTCAGAAGTACGATACGGACACCTTCCATGGCGGAGATTTTGCAGAGGTCCACCCGGAATTCTACGCTGGCACAATCTTCAAGAATTTCCGGGCGCCGGACCTTGGCAATTTTGATGTGCTGGGTGAAGTTGTCACGAGGGCAAAGAAGCGCGGGATGAAATGCATCTGCTGGTTTGAGGATGTTTACAATCCGCGCCTGCTGGATAATTTTGAAAAGGCGGCGGAGGTTGATGTCTACGGCCGCAAGACTGGTGAGTCGTGCCTTAATAATCCTTACCTCCGGAACTTTGTCAGCTCAATGATTGAGGACTGGACCAAGTCCTACGATGTGGATGGCGTCATGTGGTGCTGCGAGCGCCAGGGCGCGCTGAATAATGCCATTGACGCTGACCATGGTGAGGCCGTCTTAACGTGTTTTTGCGAGCACTGCAGGCGAAAGGGAGAACAGCAAGGCATCAACGTGGAGCGCGCCCGGCAGGGCCTCATGCAGCTTGACCGGTGGGTGCGGGCGGCGTGGTCAGGGCCCAGGCCAAGCGACGGTTATTTTGTCACCTTCTGGAGACTTCTGTTGGAATACCCCGAGATCCTGGCCTGGGAGAAGCTTTGGACTGACAGCCAGCGTGAATTGTACGGCTACATCTACGGAACGGTGAAGAGCATCAACAATAACCTGGAAGCGGGATTCCATGTGATGCACCTGAACTCTTTCAATCCCTTTTACCGCGCCGAACAGGATTATCGAAAGTTAAGTCAGTACGCCGACCTGTTGAAGGTCTGCATGTACAACAACTGCGCAGGCCCTCGCATGGCCGATTACATCGACGGAGTCCATTCAACAATCTGGCATGACTCTCCAGCGCAGTCAGTGCTGGAGTTGTACTACAACATCCTGGGATATCAGGGGGAGGCGCCGTTAGACAAATTGCGGACGGCCGGGTTCTCGTCGGATTATGTTTACCGTGAAACGAAGCGCGCGCTTAGGGATGTCAGTTTGGCGAAAGTGCCCGTAGGTGCTCCTAACACCGATCTTGCTGGTCACTCAGAGGAGGTAGATTACTCCGGGCTGTCCAGGGCGACAAAAATCTATCCTGGAATCGATATTGATATCCCCACCGGGAAGGGGCAAAAGAGGACACAACCTTCAGATGTCCGGAACGCCGTGAAGGCAGCTTTCAATGCAGGCGCTCCGGGGATCATCCTGTCACGGAAGTACTCCGAGATGAGGCTTGAAAATCTGTCTGGAGCCGGGGCCGCACTCAAGGAACTGGGTATCCGAACCTAGGACGGTTTGGATCCAGGGCCTTCCCCCGATTCATTTGTTGGTGATTGTTCCATTTCTGCGAAGCAAAACTCCTGCCGCGGGTACTGGGCTCGCACGGTCTGGCATGGAGAATACACCCCGCCCGAGGCCCAGCGAATTCCCGCTGCGCCTCAAGGCACTGCCTGGTTGATTTGAACATGGTATTGATCGAGCAGTGCCCCCGTGGCGTGCCCGATTGCCGCGGTGGCCAGCCGGTAATTTACCTGTGCCTGCACCAGGCTCTGTTCCGCCTGAGCAAGTTGGGTTTGGGCCTGCAATACCAGAAAGATCAACCCGCTGCCCAACTCGTACTTCCGCTGCTGGGCCTCAACGTTCTTCTCTGCCAACCCGCGCGCCGTTTCCGCTGCTGCAATCGAAAGCTTTGACTGGTCGAGTTCATTGAGGGCATTTTGAACTTCAAGCCGTACCTGCTCTCGCGTTCGGCGAATCTGGTAAAGCGTCGCTTCACGCCGTACCCGTGCGTCCGCCAGATTGGCCTGCGCTGCATGGTTTTTGACGGGGAAGTTCAACTGTAATGTGGCTCCGTAACTTGGGAATCCGAACCCGAAAACCTGCCCCAGCGCATCACCGAAACCACCGCTGGTGATGAGAGCTCGCATGCCCGTAGAACTGTACTGGTCACCGCCCAACCCGTTGCTGGAGTATTGGGCGGAAAGTTCCAGGTCCGGTTTCAGCCGGTTGCGCGACGCTCGAATATCTATATCGTTGGCCTCAAGTTGGCGATCCAGGGCAGCAAGGTCGGGACGCCGCGCAAGTGCTTCCGCGACCGCCCTCTCTGGGTCCACAGTCAGGAGGGGTTCCGCGGGTTTGGGTGCCTCAATCAGGTCCAGGTCAAGCGTGGAATAGGCAGGATCGAGATCGGCGCCCATGGTCATTCGCAACTGGTCTTCATCCTGCTTTAAATTGTACTGGGCCCGAATCACAGATACCTTTCGTGTGGCGACCTCAGCTTCGGACTGGTAGATGTCGAGAGGAGAAAGAGCGCCCAGTTCCAATGCGCGCTTGTCGTGATCGTAGCTCGCCTGGGCTGCTTTGTACGACTGGGCCAGAACCTGTAGATTTTCCCGGTCAAGCACCACCACCCAATACTGCTGGACGACGCGCTGGATTGCATCGTCAATTTGCTGCCGGAATTGCGCCTGGGTCTGGTCCAGGTTTCTGCGGGCGATCATGATGGGCGCGCGGTTTACAAACTTCCCGCGGTTTCTCAAAAGGGGCTGGGTGATGGAAAAATTCAGGTTCGAGAAGAGCGACGGATTGAAGAAATTGTAGACGCTGTTTGTTGAGGTTCGGGATGTTTGAAAGTTAGTTTGAAAAAGCGTTCCTGTTGAGAAAATCTTTTGCAATCCCACTTGCGAGTTCTGAACCAGATCGCTCAAATTGGGAGCTCCCGACAGTTGGGTAAAGGTAGGTGTGCTCTGGCGGTCGGCGCTGAACGCGGAGTTCAGCAGTGGGTCAAAAGGCGCGAAAGAGCGAACCACGGCGTTGCGCGCCTGCTGCACGGCCTGCTGTTCGATCCGGACATCGGAATTGTTCAGCAGCATCAGGCGGACGGCATCGGCCATCTGAAGCCGCAGCTTGCCGTTGACCACGTATTGATCGAAACCTTTTGCGGTCTGGGTCTTCCCGGTCGTGGTTTGTCCGGCAGCGAAGCGGGGGGCCAGGGCAACCATCAACAGGAGAAGACAGCAGGCGGTCACATGTCTCATAGGAACAGGGCCTCCTTCTATTTTGAGAGTTTGTCCGGGGGTGGCTTCGAGGGGTGGCCCACCGTCCGCGGGGTTTCTTTTATTCGTACCGCAGCGCTTCCACCGGGTCGAGCCGCGCCGCCTGGACGGCAGGATAAATGCCAAACCCAAGACCGACAGAAACAGAAACAAGAAATGCCAGAAGGATGGAGCCGGCGGTGACAATCGTAGACCATCCGGCCGCCCAGGCAATCGCCCTCGACATCCCAAAGCCAAACAGGATTCCGATGATGCCGCCCACAAAGGAGATCAGGATTGCTTCGATGACAAACTGCCGGATGATGTCCGTCTTCCGCGCCCCGATGGCCCGACGCAAGCCGATCTCGTGTGTCCGCTCCAGAATGCTGGCCAGCATAATGTTCATGATTCCGATGCCGCCTACCAGCAGAGAGATGGAAGCAATCGCGACCATCACGGTTTCGAAAAGGCGCTGCGTGCGCTTCTGCTGCGCCAGCAATTCGGCGGGAACGACGATGCTGAAGTCTCCCGCGCCGTGGTGCGATCCGTTCAAAACTCCGCGCACCACCGACGCCACCGTCGGGCTGTTTGCGTCAGACTTCAGCCGCAGGTAAATGCCGTCGATTTCGTCGTGGTACTCAGACTTCGAATTTTCCAGCCGGTAAATGACCGAATCGAGAGGAACGTAAATCAGGTTGTTGACGTCTTCGGAGGGCAAGCCGGAAACATCGTTCTGCGGAGCGAGTTGTGGCGCCACCACGCCAATCACCTGGAACCACTGGTCGTCAACCTTCACATATTTTCCGACGGGATCTTCGGGGCCAAACAGGTTGGTTTGCGCGCCTTCGCCTAACACGCAAACTGCAGCAGCATCGGTTGTCTCGCGGCTGTTGAAAAACCTTCCCGCTTCAAGTCGCAGCCCCGCAATTTCCTGATAGACCGGGTTCACGCCGTAAACCACCGGAATAGTCTGCTGCGGCCTGGGAATCATTTTGGTCGGGGAGAACCGTTTCCGGGGAGTGGAAGTGGCGATGCCGCCTACAGTTTCACCGATGACTCGGTAATCCTGAAACGTCAGCCCCGGTGAAATAGTTCGAACCTTGCGGTATTCCTGCCAGGTATCAGATTCCTTCGCCTCCACAATCAGGTTACGCACGCCGAGTTGTTCGATGAAGGCCATCACGCGCTGCTGAGCGCCGGCGCCAATCGAAAGCATGGCAACCACCGCGGCCACGCCGAAGATCATGCCCAGCATGGTCAGCAACGACCGCATCTTGTGCATTCGCAGATTTTCGAAACCCAGAAGAAAATCAGGAACGATATTCGCCAGCCGCTGCGGTTTCTGGAGCACCGGGACGGCGGTTTGAGTGCTCATCTCCCGCCCCCCTGGACTGCGGGCCCGGCCGGCGTGTTGGCTTTGGTCCGGGACTGGCCTGCGGGATTGACCAGCGCCACCTCGTCATCCTGCTTGAGGCCTTCGATCACAGCCCATGCCGATGACTGGGCTGTGATCTTCACATCGTGCGCAGTGAAGTCGTTGTGGCTCCTGACGTAAACGAATGATTTTCCGTTCTTCTCGAAGACGGCCACGCGCGGCACGTAGAGCGCGTCCTTGGCTTCTTCCCCACGCAACGTCAGGTGAGCTGTGAACCCCGGCCGCAGGCGGGGATCGACCCGGTCGAACTCGACGCTCATGTCAAACCGCCGCGTCGGGTTCGCTTCAAACATCGACTGCACCGCCATCCCCGCGACCGTTCTGACCTTTCCCGGAAAAACTTTGCCGGGAATCGCATCCACCTGGATTTCAACCGGTTCACCCGTGCGCACACTCGGGCGGTCTGTTTCAGTGATCTTGCCCATGATGGTCATTTGCCCCATGTCCAGGATGCTGGCGATGGGGGTACCTGGCTGCGCCTGATCGCCGTTGCGGAACTCCGGAACCGTCATGCCGGTGAAGAAAAATCCGCCCACCGCCGCGCGGTTCTCCAGCACCTTCACAACGCCTGCGATGGGCGCGCGAATCGTCATGTTCTTGATGTTATCTTCGGCGCGCTGCATCTCAATCTTCGCCTTGTTGTACTTGGTCTCGGCCACCTGAAGCGCGGCCTGGTTGGACGAAGCGTGCGATTGAATATCCTGTTCGAGCTGGGCGAGCGTTCGCTTGGCCTGGTCAAGAGCCAGCACATTCTTCTTGGCGTCAATCGCCGCCAGAAGAGGATTTTTCTGAACCTGCAGCTCCGCCTCGCGCACTGCAAATTTCGCCTTCAGCAACGCCAGCCGGTCGTCTGAATTCTGCACGTCAGCCTGGGCTTTGGCTTTGGCCATCTCCTGCTCGCCCTGTTCAAGGTCTGAGCGGTTCTTTTCAAGGTTGTATTCCTGCTCGCTGGGGTCAAACTGGAGTACCACGTCACCGGCCTTAACCCGGGTCCCATCGGTTGCCAGGTGCACAATCTGGAGTGTCCCACCCGCAACCGGCGGGGCAAAGAGGGTCACGTTCTGTCCTGTTTGCAGCTCGCCGGTTGTTCGAACGTCGAGACGCAGGTTGCCTTGCCGGACCCTGGCTGTCGGTATGTTGGTCTCAGCCGCAAACGTTCCCGCGCTGCGCTGGGCCAACCATCCCCCCAGGGCAACCACCGCAACAACCGGAATCGCAATTTTCCAGGCTCGCATCGACTTATTCTTTGGACGTGGGGTCTTCCATGGCCACGCGCTCGCCGGGCGTGAGGCCGGCTGCGACCACCACCATACCCTCGCTGCGCTGTCCCACCTGAATAGGCTGCGCCTCAAACTTCGATCCGCGAAGCACATAGGCCACCGATCGGCCGTTCTTCTGGAAGACAGCCTGCGTTGGAATCTGGATCGCCTCGGCGATCTGTCCAACGGCCACCCTTGCCGTTGCACTCATTCCGGGGCGCAGCTTCTCGTTTTCATGGTGGAACGAAACTTCCACCTCGAAATTCCGGGGAAACGGCCAGCTGGCCGAAAAATCCATGCTCGCGAGGGTACTGATTTGCGAGATGCTGCAGGGAACTTCCTGGCCCGGCAAGGCATCCACGCGGATCAGCGCCGTTTGCCCGATCTTCAACCGGCTACGGTCAATTTCATCCGCGCGCGCGTCGAAATAGAGGGTTGAGAGGTCGGGCAGTTCGGTGATAGCCGCTCCCGGCCATACCTGTTCACCGGGCCGGTAAGGATGCGGGCCGTTGGGCGTCCAGTGGCTCAGCACTGTAACAACGCCATCAAGCGGCGCGCGGAGCGACATCTGGGCGAGCGCCGTCGCGTCACGCTGTACATCAAATCGGGCCTTATCACGCTTTTCTTTCTGGTCGGCCAGGTCGGCCGCAGCCGCGGCGCGGTCCAACTTCAACTTTTCCCCAGCCTGCTTTACGGCCAGCTCGGCGTCAGAGACTTTGATCTGAGCTTTCTTGCCGTCAATCTCGGAAAGGATGGCAGCCTTGCTGGCGTCGAGTTGCGCCGACTGCAGCGTGTACTTCGCCTTCATCAAATCTGTGAGGTCCGCCTGGTCAGTCAATTGGGCCTGAGCGGCGGACTGTTGAATCTGCGCCTCCGCCGTCGCCAGCGCCGACTTGTCATCAGAAAGCGTCTGCTCCAGCTTGCTTGCGTCGAAC
>DATLWV010000002.1:0-2061 GCA_035576145.1 Terriglobia bacterium | reverse complement strand
TATTGCTGGATGCTCCAAACTTCATAGCTCCTGGGTGTCGTAAAACGACATCATCCAATCCACGGGAACAGCGACAGCCTCCCGAGGTGCCGTCGCCAGGACATTGACATCAGAATGTTGAATGGGGCGAATGGGAGCACCCAGATCGGGACGTCCTATGGAATAAATCTCAAAGCCGAGCTGCGCCATCGCAGAGGGGTCGAGCAGGTTGCGCCCATCGATGATCAGCGGGCGGGCCATGAGATTTCCGACACGATTCCAGTTGAGCTCGCGAAACTCCTTCCAGGGGGTAAGGATGAGAAGTGCGTCCGCGTCGCGCGCCACTTCATAAGGATCGTGGGCGCATTGAATGCCGGGAAAAACCTCCTGCGTCCTTTCCATGGCTTGTGGATCATAGGCGCTTACTCTGGCGCCCTCCGCCAGCAGCCGCCGTATGACTTCGAGAGAAGGGGAGAAACGGATGTCGTCCGTCTCGGCTTTGAATGAGAGACCCAGAATTCCCACCCGCTTGTCTTTGACGACCCACAGAGCATGACGGACCTTTTGAAGGAAAACCTCAATCCGGTTCTTATTGATGACATCTACCTCCCGAAGCAAACCCACGTTAATGCCCGCCCGCTCACCCAGGTGCATGAACGCCTGAAGGTCTTTCGGCAGGCAATATCCTCCGTATCCCACACCCGGCCCCAGGAACTCCGGACCAATTCTCGGGTCCATGCCAATGGCGCGGCAAACATCCGTGACGTCGGCGCCAAGGTGTTCGCAATAGTCAGCGACGAGGTTGGCGTAAGAGATCTTGAGGGCCAGAAACGAATTCGAAGCGTGCTTGACCAGTTCGGCCCCGTTGATGGAAGTAACCACAATGGGAGGCGATCTTCGTTCGGGACAGGAAAGGGCGTGCACCGGGCAACGGAATTGCCCTTGCAAAATCGGTCTATAAATCTCGCGGAGTTGCCGCTCCGTTGCCTCGTCCTCGACGCCGAAAACGATCCGATCCGGGTGGAAGAAATCTCCCACTGCAGTTCCCTCCCGCAGAAACTCCGGATTCGATGCAACGCGAAACATGCCGTGCCCATTGCGCCCGTAGAGCGCAAGGGCGCGCTTGAGGTGCTGGCCTGTGTGCGCTGGCACGGTACTTTTTTCAATCACCAGTTTCGGCGATTCGGCCGCGATGGCAATCTGCCGCGCAACGCTGTCTATGGCGGAGAGGTCAGCCTCGCCGCTGTCACGCGGGGGAGTCCCCACGCAAATAAAGATCGCGTCGCCGAAGCGGACGGCTTCCAGGGTGTCGTTGGTGAAGCGGAGGCGGCCTTCCCGACGGTTTGCGTCGATCAATCGGTCCAGGTTCGGCTCGTAGAAAGGCACCTGCCCTGATTTCAAGATGGCGATGCGGGCCGAGTCCTTGTCCAGACAAACCACATCATGACCTGCCTCGGCCAGGCAGGCTCCAGCCACTAACCCGACATATCCACATCCAATCACCGAAATTCTCATATCGACCCCCCTTGCAATCGCCGTTTTGACGCTGGCGGTTCTGCGATCCCCTAATCCCATACGGCTCTCTCGAAACCCATTCCCATAAAAATCAGAACTTGAACTTCATAGAGACCTGTAACTGACGTCCCGGTTCAGCGCTGTGCGCCCTGCCAAAAAAAGGGGAAGTTATGTTGCCCACGAAGTGCCTGTAATTAGGGTGGTTGAGGGCGTTGAAGGCATCCACTCCCACTTCCAGGCGGCGCTGGTCGGAATGCTCGTCGCTGAGACGAAAAGATTTTGAACAGCGTAGATCCAGGTTGGCGAATCCCGGCCCGTTTCCTGTATTGCGGGTGACGCCGGGCGGGCGATCGTTAAATGCCGTATCGTAATTATTGTCGTACCCCGTCGTGATGTCGTAGGGTATGCCAGAGCGCAAGCTGAATATAGCCCCGACACGGAGGTCCCAGAACGTACTGTAAGTGCCCAGAAGGTTGAACTGATGTCGCCGGTCGAAATCGGCGCGGCCCCATTCCGGATGCAGATCATAGTTATTGGCGGGGAGGGTGTCGAAGCCCCCCGTATCAT
>DATLWV010000001.1:0-4902 GCA_035576145.1 Terriglobia bacterium | reverse complement strand
CATCCACTCCGGCACCGGCTCCCAGAGGCACACGGCCCGCAATAACAGGCTGGAGAACAATTTCATCGGCTATTACTTCTGCTGGGGTGTGCGGTATAGTCTGGCGGAAAATAACACCATTCTGAACAACTCCGAATACGGGGTCCGGTTGGGCCAGAAGGATACGGACAACATCGTGCGAAACAACGAAATCCGAAACAGCGGGAAGGTCGGCGTGATTTTCGAAAGGGTGGGAGACGACCCGTCTTATTCCCCCGATAGAAACCGGCTGGAAGCGAACCGCATTATCGACAGCGGCGGCGAGACGGGTGTGGGAGTTGACGTGATGGGCGTAACAAAGGATGCCGTGATCGAGCGGAACGAGATCGCAGAGACCCGCCAGCCCTTGAAGCGAATCGGGCTTAGGATTGGCGCCCGCACGCGCAATGTGAAACTCGAAGCCAACCAGGTGACAGGGTTCTCGGTGAACGTCCTTGACCTGCGGAAGGCAAACCCGAAGGCTTAAGTGCAACAACGCAAGAGTCCGGCAGCGCGGGTTCTCTGCTCCGTTTCGTTCCTGTCGCGAACGCCGCCATGAGTGCATTGACCCTGAATGGAGGTATTTGATGGCGCTTTCACCGGAAGAACTGAGGAACCAACTGCGAGGGCTGTTTTCTTTTCCGGTGACTCCTTTCACCGAAGGCCTGGAGCTTGATCTCGCCCGTTTCCGGGAGCACGTCGGCTGGATGGTGGAGGGCAAGCCCGCGGCGCTATTCGTGTGCGGCGGAACTGGAGAATTCTTTTCGCTCGACCTGGATGAGTTCCGGAGTCTGGTGAAGGCGGCGGTGGAGGAAACCAGTGGCCGGTTGCCGGTGATTGCAGGCGTGGGCTATGGAACCCGGCTCGCCCTTAGTTTCGTAAAAGCCGCTGAGGATGCCGGAGCCGACGGGCTGCTCGTGCTTCCGCCTTATCTCCTGCAGTCTGAGCAGCAGGGGCTTTACGACCATTACTCCCGGATTGCCGCGGCGACCCGACTGGGCCTGATCATTTATCAGCGCGACAACGCCATCTTTGCTCCGGCAACGGTGGCGCGCCTGTGCGAATTGAAAAACGTCATCGGCTTTAAGGATGGGCATGGGAACATGGAACTCCTGCTGCGGATACAGAAGCAGGCCGGCGACAGGCTGGCCATCATCAACGGGATGCCAACCGCCGAGTTGTCAGCGGCAGCATTCAAAGGTCTTGGCATCGCAAACTACTCGTCGGCTGTCTTCAACTTTGTTCCTCCCATCGCCCGGGCGTTTTACAAGGCCCTGATGAACGACGACGGACCGGCGATGGGCCGCCTGCTCAACGCCTTTTACCGGCCGCTCGCTGATTTGCGCGATCGCAGGAAAGGTTATGCCGTCTCGCTCATCAAGGCCGGCCTGCGGGCGGTGGGTAAACCGGCGGGGCCGGTGCGGCCGCCTCTTGTGACCTGTTCGCCGGAGGAAGAAGAAAAGCTGAAAACTATCATTGCGGACGGGCTGGCTGCGGTGCAGGCGTAGCCTTATGATCTTCCGCTCGCTTGCGGGCGGCGGGAAAGGTTACGACACCAGCGCCGGGACCATGAAGGAACGGTGGCCAATGGCGGGACGCGGCCGGAATAATTCCTTGCGTGCGAGGGCAGGATGGATCGAAGAAAATTTCTACAATCTGCTGCCGGGGCGGTTGCGGCAACACCGCTGGTGGGGACGCAAACCTCCGGCAACCAAAAGGAAGTCAAAAAGACGGCTCCACAAGCCCGGATGAAACTGGGCACACAGTATGGCGCAGCGCCTTCAGATGACACATTGCGCGCCATTGCGGCCTTTGGCGTCAAGCACATCTGCAGCGGCTTTCCGGCGCCGCAATCCGACGCGCAATGGACAGTGGACGGCCTGCACCGCCTGCGAGACCGCATCGCCAGCTTCGGAATCGACTTGGTGATGGTTCCATTGCCGCTAAGCTCCAGTTACATCACTCACGCGGAAAATCCGGCCATCATGCTGGGCCAGAGTCCCGAACGCAACCGTGAAATCGACAAGATATGCGGGATGATTCGGGACTGCGCCAGGGCCGGAATCCCTGCGGTGAAGTACAACATGACCATTCTGGGCGTCGTGCGCACCCACCGGACTCGGGGCCGCGGGGGTGCGAGCTACAGCACGTTCAACTACCCCGAGGCCGAAGCGCAGCACCATCCCCTGACGCCGGCAGGCCCGGTCAGCGCCGACGAGATGTGGGAACGGATTACTTACTTTCTCAAGCGTGTCGTCCCAGTGGCGAACGAATACAAGGTGAGGATCGCCTGCCACCCGCACGACCCCGCCATGCCCCTGAAAGAAGGTTTCCGCGGCGTCCATCGAGTGCTTGGCAGTATGGGTGGCCTCAAGAGGTTCGTCTCCATTTGCCCAAGCCCCTACCACGGTTTGAATTTCTGCCAGGGCACGGTCTCGGAAATGCTGGAGAACCCCGGCGAACAGATCTACGATGTGATTCGCTACTTCGGCGAGCGCAAGAAGCTTTTCAACGTCCACTTCCGCAACATTCGGGGGCATTTCCTCAATTTTCAGGAGACCTTTCCGGACAATGGCAGCGTCAACATGCTGCGCGCCATGCGGACCTACAAAGAAGTGGGTTATGAGTACATGGTCATGCCTGACCACGCTCCGATGATTGAGGGAGACCCCGGCGAAAAACAGGCATTCGCATTCGAATATGGCTACATCGCCGCCATGCTGCAGACAGTTCAGGAAGAAGCATAAGCCTGGAGCGCCAATACGAGCCTTCAAGCGCCCGGCAGCTCAGGAATGGGATGGCAGATTCCAATAGCAACTCGAAATATTCCCCCCAAGCCGCACATAACCGGGGATCGGCATCAAAGTTGCGATTGATCCGGTGTCACCACGGTAGGCAGAAATTTGCCCGTGACAAGCAACTTATTGTGCCTGCCAATCGTCTGTATATTTTGGGAACAAATCAGGCCCTTCCGGTGTCACTTAAGTTGGGAGAATTTCCTGCAGCAGGTTTGGCCCATCCAGCCCTGGTGCTAAGATATATGCCTAACAGCTAGACGGCAATTCGGCAGGCACGATCGCACGTGAAAGTTGGGGGACGCACGTGAGCGGCCAGACAACCGAACTCGTCAGCACGCCACCCGGGCCCAAGGGCCCACCGCCAAAACTGCATCCCTCACAATCGAGGACTGCAATACGCCGTTACCTGTGGGCCATTGTGACGGTAGCCGTGGTGGCCGCGGTTGCGGCCGTTCTCTTTGTCGCCGTGCCAAGATCGCAAACGCCTGTCTCACCTGCAGGTTCGGGAGCTATCCGGACGGTAGAGGCGGTCCGCGGGAATTTCCTGGACTCGATTCGCCTCAGCGGCACAACAGCAGCCGTCGCCACGTTCCCTATTGTGGCCCCGCGCCTTGCGGGCGCACCTGGCGGATCGCTGACTATTGTTCGGATTCTCCCCAACGGCACGCACGTCAAGCGCGGCGATCTCCTGGTCGAATTCGACCGCCAAAACGAAATCAAGAACTATCTCGATAATCGTGCCAAGTGGATGGACCTGGCCAACCAGGTGGCAAAGCAACAGGCAACGGCGGCAACCAACAGAGCCAAAGACGAGACCGACATCCAGACGGCCGAAGACCAGGTGAAAACGGCTCAGCTTGAGATGCAAAGGCTCGAACTGCTTTCGCGAATCGACCAGGAAATCACCCGGCAACAACTGGCGGAGGCGCAGGCTTCGCTCAAAGAACTCCAGCAGACATTCAAGTTGAAGCGCGCCGAAGATGCGGCCGAACTTCGCGATCTGGAATTGCAACGCGACCAGGCAGAGCGCGACATGCTGCATTCCCAGCAAAATGAAGAGCGCATGGCGATTCATTCGCCCATCAACGGGGTGGTGGTGCTGCACAGCATCTGGAAGAGCGGGACCTTCGCTACCGTGGCGGAAGGCGACCAGGTGCGGCCGGGGATGGGCTTTATGGAGGTCGTCAACCCTTCGGAAATGGAAGTTTCAGCAAAAGTCAGCCAAATGGATGTGGCCCGGCTGCACATCGGGCAGCAGGCACAGGTGCGGCTTGACGCTTATCCGGGCCTTGCCTTTGCGGCAAAACTGGAGTCGATCAGCCCAATCGGAACACAGGGGCAGTTTTCGGCGACGGTCCACAACTTCAACGCGCGGTTTTCCGTGCAGGAGGGTGACCCGAGGCTGATGCCCGATCTTTCCGCCGCCGTGGACGTCACACTGGGACAGCAGAAGGACGCGTTGCTGGTTCCCAGTGATTGTGTTGCGTACGGCGAGGGAAAAGCCTTTGTCTACATAAAGGATGGCAGGGGCTTCCGCAGGCAGGAAGTAAGAGCCAGCCAGCAGAGCAATCTCATGACCGTAATTGAATCGGGGCTCAAGGCAGGGGACGTGGTGAGACGAGGGACAAGCAAGGGCTAGGCAGGAGCTTGGGATGAAAGTATTACCCAAAGGATTCTGGAAACGCAGATGGAAATGGGCAGTGGGCGCGGGTGTGATTGCTGTAGTGGGGATGGCCCTGTTGGGCGCGCGTCTCGCAAGCACTGAGCCGAGAATTCCCACCAGCACGGTGGTTCGAGGCACCTTCCAGGATACGCTGGCGTTGCACGGCGAAGTGAAAGCGCGGCGGTCGGTTGTGTTGAACGCCCCCATGCGCGCCGGCCAGCTCATGATTATCAAGATGGCGCCCGACGGGACGTCGGTCAAGAAGGGCGACGTCATCGTGCAGTTCGACGCAAGCAAGCTGGAGCAGACGCTTTCTGATGACAAGTCGGCGCTGGCGACGGCGGAGGCGCAGATTCAACAGTCCGCCGCTCAGGCCCAATTGACTGACCAGGCGGACCTCACAGATTTGATGAAGGCGAAGTA